>JAJFIO010000070.1 GCA_021774915.1 Alphaproteobacteria bacterium | reverse complement strand
GCCTGATGCGTTTCACATGGCTGACCTCTCACTTACTCTTACTTGATATGGTGTTATGACTGTTTCTTCGCCTCCCATCACACGATTTGCTCCCTCGCCGACGGGCATGCTGCACATTGGCGGCGGACGAACGGCGCTGTTCAACTGGCTGTTCGCCCGTCACCACAAGGGGCAGTTTCTCTTAAGAATCGAAGACACGGATCGGGAGCGATCAACGCCTGAGGCGGTCGATGCGATTCTGGGTGGTCTGACATGGCTGGGATTAGACTGGGACGGTGATATTTATCGTCAGTCAGAACAATTGGCGCGCCATGCTGAAGTTGTCGAGACCCTGCTCGCCCGCCGCCTGGCGTACCGTTGTTACTGCACGCCCGAAGAACTCGCCCAGATGCGCGAGACGGCGCGGGCGCAGGGGCGGCCCATGAAGTATGACGGCCGATGGCGTAACCGCGATCCCGAGGACGCTCCGGCTGGTGTGGCGCCGGTCATTCGCTTCAAAGCGCCGCAAACCGGGCAGACCATCATTCGCGACCAGGTGCAAGGCGATGTCACGACCGCAAATGATCAACTCGACGATCTAATCCTTATGCGCAGCGATGGCACGCCCACCTACATGCTGTCCGTCGTTGTTGATGACCATGATATGGGCATCACGCACATCATTCGGGGTGATGATCACCTCACCAATGCAGCACGGCAATATCAGATATATGAAGCGCTTGAGTGGACACCGCCGGTCTTTGCGCACATTCCCCTCATTCATGGCTCAGATGGCGCCAAGCTTTCCAAACGCCACGGCGCACTCTCCATAGAGGCCTATCGCGATATGGGCTATTTGCCCGCGGCCATGCGCAATTACCTGCTGCGTTTGGGGTGGTCACATGGGGACGATGAAATAATCTCCACAGCCCAGGCGATCGAGTGGTTCAATCTCGAATCCATTGGCAAAGCCCCTGCCCGCCTCGATCTCGATAAATTGAATTTCATCAACGGCGCCTACCTTTCACGCGAGGACGATTCGACGTTAACCGCACAGATTGTTGAGATTCTCAGCAAAAATGAGGATCTTCAGCTTTCCGAACGAGCCAAAGAACGGCTGAAATCCGCCATGCCCGAATTTAAACAGCGTGCAAAAACGCTTCGGGATCTTGCTGAAAACATCGAATTTCTGGTATTACCACGGCCATTACGCGTTTCAGAGAAGGCGGCCAAGCAACTCGGTAATGATGCAAGGCATATGCTGGCAGATCTGAAAACGGCATTAGCGAGTGTTCAGTCATGGGCGCCTGACAGTGTCGAAGCGGCGCTAAAAGAATTCGCTGACGCAAAGGGGCTTAAATTCGGCGCAGTCGCCCAGCCTCTGCGTGCGGCTTTAACCGGGGGGGCTGCTTCGCCCGGCATTGTTGACCTTCTGATGGTCCTGGGCCGGGAAGAGTCGCTTGGACGGATTAATGATCAGGCAACCGCTTGATTCGGATTTCAAAGGATTGCGCCTCATAAAGGCCGCAGAGAAGAACGACTTAACACGGGAGCACAAGCCTCATGGGCGAAAGAAAAGCAAGTCAACAGAACGCCACGCTGACCATTGATGGAAAGACCATCGATTTACCGATTTACAAAGGCACCATTGGCCCTGATGTGATCGATGTTCGTAAACTCTATGCTGAAACCGGTACATTTACCTATGATCCAGGTTTCACCTCCACAGCAAGTTGTGAGTCCGACATCACCTATATCGATGGCGATGAAGGCATTCTGCTTTATCGCGGATACCCTATAGATCAACTTGCGGATCATGGCAGCTTCATGGAAACCTGTTATCTGCTGGAAAATGGGGAATTGCCCAGCGCTGTGCAAATGAAAGAGTTTGAACACGCCATCACCATGCACACGATGGTCCACGAGCAACTCACTTACTTTTTTCGCGGGTTTCGCCGGGATGCGCATCCCATGGCCATTATGGTGGGCGTTGTGGGCGCTCTGTCAGCTTTTTATCATGATTCCCTGGACATTACCGACCCGGATCAAAGGATGATCGCCACCCGGCGCATGATCGCCAAAATGCCAACCATTGCGGCTATGGCATTTAAGTATTCAACCGGGCAGCCATTTATCTACCCTCGCAATGATCTTAGCTATGCGGACAATTTTTTACGCATGTGCTTTGCTGTTCCGGCTGAAAAATATATAGTGAACCCGATTTTATCAAAGGCCATGGATAAAATATTTATTCTTCATGCGGATCATGAGCAAAATGCATCGACTTCCACCGTGCGTTTGGCAGGCTCATCAGGGGCCAACCCTTTTGCCTGCGTTGCGGCGGGCATAGCATGTCTGTGGGGGCCGGCTCATGGCGGCGCAAACGAGGCGGCATTAAACATGCTGGAAGAAATAGGAAGCGTGGACCGTATTCCAGAATTTATCGAACGAGCCAAAGACAAAGATGATCCTTTTCGCCTCATGGGTTTTGGCCATCGCGTCTATAAAAATTACGACCCGCGCGCCCGCGTCATGCAAACCACCTGTCATGAGGTGCTAAACGATTTGGGCGTCACCGATGATCCGCTTCTTGATGTGGCGATGGAGCTCGAAAAAATCGCTCTGAATGATCCGTATTTTGTTGAGAAAAAACTTTATCCTAATATCGATTTTTACTCAGGTATCACGCTGAAAGCCTTGGGATTCCCGACGACCATGTTCACGGTTTTGTTTGCCCTTGCGCGAACGGTCGGCTGGATTGCCCAATGGGAAGAAATGATAACCGATCCGTCGCAAAAAATCGGGCGCCCGCGTCAAATTTATACCGGTGCGGCGCAACGTGACTACGTACCGGTTTCAAGCCGGTGAATGGACAAGTTGAGCTGAGGCAATGATATCGAGGATGGCTTTGGCGGCACGCCTGCTGGGCGTTAAGCCTTGCACCCGCAAGGTTTCCATAATGGTGGCCACATCAGCCAAATGCTGCGCGCGCACCCGTTCATTAGAGAAAAACCGCTCGACGGCATTGGCCATAGCCTCTGGCTGGCAGCGCTCCTGAATAAATTCAGGCACGATTTCTTGACTAGCCATAATGTTGATTAAAGTGGCATAGGTCACCAGAATGAAAGGCCGCGCGAGTTCGGCGGTGAGCCAGCCCATCTTATAGCCAATGACACAAGGCACGCGCGCCAGGGCCAGTTCAAGCGAGACCGTGCCTGAGGCTGCAAGTGCTACAGTGCTGGCATCAAAAGCCGCGAATTTTTCGCTCTCATGCTGACTGTCGACAAAAGTGGTTTTTACGCCCCAGGATGAAATTTTTTTGTGCACCGCTTCTGAAACATTGGGCAGTACAGGTACTATCAATTCCAATCCCGGTATTCTTTGCGTGAGATCACTGACCGTTCGGTGAAACAAGGGCAGTAGAAATTTTATTTCACTGACACGGCTCCCCGGCAACAGGCACAAAACGGGCGCGTTTGGATCTATGCCATGTTTCGCACGAAAAGCTGCTCCGGCGCCTGGTTGAACGGATCGCTCGGTCACCGGATGACCTACAAAAGTGGTCGGCAAAGACGCCGCTTCAAAATAAGGCGGTTCGAACGGTAGCAGCACGAGAAGATGATCAATGAAGCGCGCTATCTTTTGGGCGCGCCCTGGCCTTGAGGCCCAAACCTGGGGCGCGACGTATTTTATGACCGGATTCAGGAATCCCCGCTTCTTGAGGCGCCTGGCGATAGGGTGATTAAATCCAGGACTGTCGATGAGCACCACGGCATCAGGCCGCACACTGAGCGCATGGGACACCGCCTGATCAACGCGTCGTTTCAAAAGGGCCAAACGGGGAATTACCTGCGCCAGGCCCATGACGGCAATATCGTTGATCGGATAGAGGCTGTCCAGCCCTTGCGCCATCATCAAAGGGCCGCCAACGCCGGATATCTCAACGGATATGCCAGAGTCTTTCAATGCGTTTATAAGCTGGCCGCCCAGAGCATCGCCGGAGGGCTCACCGGCAACGAGCATGATGTGGATAGGGGAAGAAAAATCACGCTCAGAACTCATGCTTTAAAAATGCCCCCAAAATTCAGATGCCCGTGACAAACAGGCCAGCCGCGTTTGCCGCCTTGATAACGTCATTCCTGTGGATGACGAGCGCACCGCCGGCCGCAACGGCAATTCCCGAAAGCCCGGCAGCCGCAGCCCTTTCAACTGTCTGTATGCCAATGGTTGGCAGATCCACCCGACGTTCCTGATTTGGTTTGGGTGTTTTGACCAATACGCCTCGCCTTGAATGATCCGTACCACGCAGATCAGTCGAAATATTGAGGCAACGCTCCAGCATGGCATCAGTGCCCTCAACCGCCTCAACCGCTAGAACAAGTTGATTGCACACCACCGCGGCCTGGCCGATATCCAACGCCCCCAGAGCCGATGTAACCTCCATCGCGCGTTTGATGTCCTGGAAATCATCTAGAGACGGACCAAATTCTCCCAGATTTCCTGCGGGAATGAGCAAGCCGGAAATAATTTCATCGGCGCCAATCACCGAAATGCCTTCGTCCTCAAAGGCTTTGATCATCAAGGAAAGCAAGGCATCATCGCCGCCCCGCGCCGCATTCGCTATTTTAGGAAGAAGCTTTGCAGCTTTCCAGTCAAGCTTGAGAGAGCGAAAGTCAGGGCGTTTGACTTCCCCCCCCATGACCACGGTGGCGCATTGCTTCTCTTTCAGCAGCGCCATGACATGCCCAACCTGACCAAAGGTCACCCATGCACCCTCGCAGCTTGCAAAATCCTCAGGACGCGCAAAGCCTTCTATCCCAATAATGAAAAAGGGGCGATTGGTGGACCGGCATGCATCCGCCAGAAGAATGGGCAAGTGACCGCCACCAGCGATGATACCGAGCTTGGAAGTGGGGTCAGTATCCGATGTCATTTGGGAAAAACACGCCTATTGATCAGTGTCGGCTTTGGGCAGACAGATGGAGCGGGAAGACGCCACACGAATAAAATCCACGACTTTCGTCACTTCTTCATTATGACCAAACTGAGTGGCGACATCTTCCAGCCGCTCACTAAACGTGCCTTCCCAGGCGAATAAGAGGCGGTATGCATTTCTCAAATCATGTATTTGTTGCCGCGAGAAGCCGCGTCGTTTCATGCCCACTATATTCAATCCGGCCAGATGTGCATGATTACCCTGAACAGACCCGAAGGGGATCACATCATTGGCGACGGCCGCGACACCGCCAATAAAAGCATGATCCCCAATACGGCTGTGCTGGTGAATGGCGGCGAGTCCGCCGATCATCACATAATCCCCAACGCTGATATGCCCCCCCAATGTAGCATTATTTGCAAAAATGACATGGTCTCCAACAATGCAATCATGAGCAACGTGACTACCCACCATGAAAACACAATGGTCTCCAATGACTGTTTTTTGTCGTCCGACCCCTGTACCGGGATGCATGGTGACATATTCCCGGATGACCGTGTCCGTGCCGATTATGAGTTGAACGGGCTCGCCATCATATTTCAGATCCTGCGGCGGATAGCCCAGCGAGGCAAAAGGATAGACAATGGTGTTTTCGCCAATCTGCGTGTCACCCGAGACCACAACATGAGAGATCAGCTTGACGCCATTCGCCAGTTTGACATTCGGTCCAACGATTGAATACGGACCGATCTCAACATCTTCAGCCAGTTGTGCGCCATCTTCAATAATGGCGGTTGAATGTATCTTCATCATAGAATCCCCGCCGCCTATTCCACTGCATCAATAGCAATGGCAGCAAAATGCGCCTCGCAGGCAAGTGCGCCATCGACAAAAGCCTCGCCATGGAACTTCCAGACGTTCCCACGTTTTTTCACAAGCTCTACAGGGATTTCCAGTTGGTCGCCCGGCACGACAGGCCGGCGAAAGCGGGCATTGTCGATGGACATGAAAAACGCCATTTTATCTTTGGTATCAATTCCATCGGCACAGGCGACAATGGTGATCGCCGTTTGCGCCATAGCCTCAATCATGAGAACACCCGGCATTACAGGCTTGTTCACAAAATGCCCCTGAAAGAATTGTTCGTTGATGGTGACATTTTTAATACCCGTTCCCGAAGTACCGTCTTTCATATTAATGACCTTATCGATCATGAGGAAAGGATAGCGATGAGGAAGAACTTCCATCACTTTCTTAATGTCAGCGATCTCTAAAGTTTCGCCATGTCTTACTTCATCAGACATCGGAATTGTTGTCCCTTGTGTCTCCCGATGATGATTTCGGCGCGGGAGGATTAACTAATTTTTTGAGCGCAATCGTTTCTTTGTGAAATTGACGAATAGGCTTTGCCGGAGAGCCGCCAAATACCGCGCCAGCAGGCATATTATGCATCACACCGCCTTGAGCCGCCACCTTCGCGCCCGTGCAAAGTGTGACGTGATCAGCAATGCCCACCTGACCACCCAGCACTACATAATCTTCAAGCACTACGCTTCCTGAAAGTCCGACTTGAGAAACGATGATACAATGTCGGCCAATACGGCAATTATGTCCAATTTGCACCAGATTATCGATCTTGGTGCCTTCCCCGATAACAGTATCTTCTGTTGCGCCACGATCAATCGTTGTATTGGCTCCAATTTCCACATCATCCTGAACAATCACACGGCCCAATTGGGGGATTTTCTGATGCCCTTCAGGGCTAAAGACATAGCCAAAACCATCTTGCCCCAGACGTGCACCGGCATGAATGATAACACGATCCCCGATCAGGCTGTGGGTCAGAGTAACATGCGGTCCAACGTGACACTGATGTCCGAGCATCACGCCCCGTCCAATGACGGTATGTGCTCCTACAACACTGCCTGATCCGATTTCCACTTTAGCCTGAATGAGCGCGCCCGGCCCCACAGAGCAGCCTTCTCCAAGCCGCGCCGAAGGATGAACGATGGCACTGGGGCTGATACCCTCGTTTTCAGAACTTTGGGAAAAAAAACTGTTTGCTAGTCTGGCATATGCCGCCTGTGGGTTATCCACTATCAGCGCGATCATTTGGTCCGGCGCCTCATCGGCATATTCAGTGGAGACGAAACACGCGCCTGCGGCTGAGTTCCTGTATGCATCAATATGCTTCTTACCGCTTAGATAACTCACTTCTGCAGAAGAAGCAGCAGCTAATGATGCGACACCCGAAAAGAGGCGTTGAAGATCACTTCCCGGCGCTGGTGTAGCGTCAGTGATGTGCGCAACCTCTTCCACACGAAGAGGCGTAGGCAGTTTATAAAACCGAGGATCAACCATAAGTTCGTCAGATTAGGCATTGAGCGCCTAAGCCGCAATGTCTTTTCCGTCCCCTCGCGAAATGGGCAGGGCTGATGTAATTACCAATCCTGCCCGGCTTCCATGAAAAGCGGGTCTGTAGACTGACTTTTATTCCTTGGCCGGCTCTTCCACAACTTCGATTGTTACCCGTTCGACCTTCACTTTTGTCAATTTATCATCAAGGCTTTTCATGACTTCTGCGGTGACGTCAATATCGGGTGAGGCGAACATCACCTGGGACTGGTCCAGCATCAGGGTCGCGGATCGCGCCGTAATAAGATCGGTGAGGATAGGCTCTAGAACTTTGGCGATTTCAGCACTCGCCTTCTGGACGGAAGCCTGGAACTCGCGATTTTTAACCTGCTGATGAACGTCGAAATTCTGCCCGCGCACCTGAAGCTCTTCAGCGCGTTGACGCAAGACCTCCGGCGCCAGAAGCGTC
>JAJFIO010000069.1 GCA_021774915.1 Alphaproteobacteria bacterium | reverse complement strand
GATCAGAATGCTAAGTGTCTGCCGGCCTGCCGCATCTGCGGATCCGGACCAAAAATCAATCGCATTGTGCTGATCCGCAATGGCGCGCAATGTGTCCATTTGCGCCGCTTCGGCAATGATAGTCACAACCCTGATGGACATCGTACCCCTGATTCATTCTCGTGATGATCGGCTAGCCTCATCATCTGGCCGCATCGATCGATATCAATTTCCACACCCGATGCCTCAAAGATGAAACCCTTTAAAGCCGTCCTCTCACCTCTTCTTCGAGGTCAGCGCGGCTTGGGCGGCGGCGAGGCGGGCGATGGGCACGCGGTAGGGCGAGCACGAGACGTAGTCGAGGCCGACCTCGTGACAAAAGGCGATGGAGGCCGGGTCGCCGCCATGTTCGCCGCAAATGCCGAGCTTTAAATCAGCCCGTGCGGCGCGGCCGCGCGTTGCAGCGATTTTCACTAATTCGCCGACGCCCGTCTGATCGAGCGTGATAAAAGGATCCTGCTCGAAAATTCCGGCGCGAATGTAATCATTCATAAACAGAGCGGAATCGTCGCGGCTGATTCCGAAGGTGGTCTGGGTGAGGTCATTGGTGCCGAAACTGAAAAATTCCGCATGGATCGCAATGTCCCCGGCTTTCAACGCCGCGCGCGGCAACTCAATCATCGTGCCGATGAGGTAATCCAGCTTCTCGCCGGTTTCCTGCTCGACCTGGGCTGCAATGGCGATGATCTTTTGTTTCAAGATTTGTAATTCTTCTTTCATCGCCACCAGCGGAATCATAATCTCCGGCTGGGCTGCGGCGCCGGTCTCTTTTTTCACCTGCAATGCGGCTTCAAAAATCGCCCGCGCCTGCATCTCGTAAATCTCAGGGTAGCTGATGCCCAACCGGCACCCGCGATGGCCCAGCATCGGATTGGTTTCATGTAATTGCGCCGTCCGTCTCCGGATTTTTTCATCATCCATGCCGGAAGCGTTGGCAACTTCCGCAATGTCGTCCGGTGTGTTGGGCAAAAACTCATGAAGCGGCGGATCAAGTAGCCTGATGGTGACCGGCAGCCCGGCCATAACTTTGAAAATCTCGGCAAAATCGCCCCGCTGCATAGGTAGGATTTTATCAAGAGCCGCTACGCGCGCCGTCCGGTCTTCGGCTAGAATCATCTCGCGCACGGCAATGATCCGATCGGCGTCAAAAAACATATGTTCCGTGCGGCACAGACCAATTCCTTCGGCGCCAAATTCACGCGCCACTTGAACATCCCCCGGGGTTTCCGCATTGGTGCGCACTTGCATAAGCCGCGCCGCATCGGCCCATTCCATAATGCGTGCAAAATCATTTGAGAGTTCCGGCTTGATGGTCGCAACCTCACCTGAGATGATTTCACCCGTAGTGCCGTCCACCGTGATGATATCGCCCCTTCCGATCTCCACGCCCGCCACGCTAAACATTTCGCGCGCATAATCGATGCGCAAGGCGCCCGCCCCAGATACGCAAGGACGGCCCATGCCGCGCGCCACCACGGCCGCATGGCTGGTCATGCCGCCGCGCGCGGTGAGGATGGCCGCCGCCGCGTGCATGCCGTGAATGTCTTCCGGGCTGGTTTCAATCCGCACAAGGATGACGTTGTGCCCCTTGGCTTTAAGGTCCTCGGCGTCATCGGCGGAAAACACCACCTCACCGCTCGCCGCACCCGGCGAGGCAGGCAGGCCCTTGGCGATGACATCACGCGAGGCTTGCGGATCAAGTGTCGGATGAAGAAGCTGGTCGAGCGCCGCAGGATCGAGCCTCAGCAGCGCCTCGTCTTGGGTGATGAGCCCTTCATCCACCATATCTACAGCGATTTTAAGCGCCGCCTTGGCGGTGCGCTTGCCGGTGCGGGTTTGCAGCATCCACAATTTGCCGCGTTCCACCGTGAATTCGATATCCTGCACATCGCGGTAATGCGCTTCCAGCTTTTTGAAAATCTGGCAAAGTTGGGTAAACACTTGCGGCAGGGCTTCTTCCATGGAAGGCTTGGTGGAACCGGCCTCTTCGCGCGCCTCTCGGGTCAGCGCCTGAGGCGTGCGGATGCCCGCCACAACATCTTCACCTTGAGCATTGATCAGATATTCGCCATAGACTTTATTCTCGCCGGTGGAGGGATTGCGCGTGAAGGCCACGCCGGTCGCGCTATCCTCGCCCATATTTCCGAATACCATGGCCTGAATATTGACCGCTGTGCCCCAGCTTTCGGGAATATTGTGCAAGCGGCGATAGGTCTCGGCCCGCGCATTGCGCCAGGACCCGAATACAGCGCTGATCGCACCCCACAATTGTTCGTGCACATCCTGAGGAAACGGCTTGCCGCGCTCCGATTCGACTCGCGCCGCATAAGACGCCGCCACGGCCTTCCAATCCTCGGCGTTCAAATCCGTATCGCGGAAATATTCCTGACTGTCTTTATACTCGTCCAGGATTTCTTCAAAATGGGAATGATCAACCCCCAGGACCACATCGGAATACATCTGAATGAAACGGCGATAGGAATCCCAGGCAAAGCGCTCGTCGCCCGAAAGCTCCGCCAGCCCTTGAACTGTTTCCTCGTTAAGGCCCAGATTCAAAACCGTATCCATCATTCCCGGCATGGAGGTCCGCCCGCCGGAGCGCACTGACACCAGGAGCGGGTTTTTGGGATCGCCAAATCCTTTCCCGACTTGTGTGCCGATATCGGCCAGCGCTTTATCCGCTTGGGCCTTTAGGCCATCTGGATACTGACGATCATTTTCATAAAAAGCGGCGCACACTTGTGTGGTGATGGTAAAGCCCGGCGGAACCGGCAGACCCAGAAGGCTCATTTCGGCCAAGTTAGCGCCCTTGCCCCCCAAAAGATTGCGCATATCCGCCCGGCCTTCAGCGGCCCCCGCGCCAAAACTGTATACCCAATGCACCGGATCTTGTCTTTCAGCCGCCTGACCACTCATCGCTTTAACTATCCCTCGATTTTCGAAAAATCCGCTACCGTTTCCAGCGCCGTCCGAATTTGGGACAGCAGATAGAGTCTGTTTTTACGCAGTTTAACGTCATCCACATTCACCGTCACCGTGTCGAAAAAGGCATCAACCGGGCCCCTTAGCCGGGCAATCGCCGCCATGGCGCCGGTATAATCTTCCATTTCCGCGCGGCGCTCAGCCTCAGGAACCTCAGCCGTAATGGCTTTATGCAAGGCCCGTTCCTCCGGCGCTTTGAGCAGCGCCACATCGGC
Organism: Alphaproteobacteria bacterium; assembly: GCA_021774915.1. Lineage (GTDB taxonomy): Bacteria > Pseudomonadota > Alphaproteobacteria > SMXP01 > SMXP01 > JAJFIM01. The sequence goes on along the minus strand of JAJFIO010000069.1, from coordinate 1,581 downwards.
GGCGGCGCGATAGGTGGTTTTATCTTTTTTCTCTTCAATGCGCAGAATGTTGGACGCGCGCTTATAAGCGGCGCGCAAATTAGCGCCATCGTCCGTCTCGAGAAAAGCGGCCAATGCGTTGACCCGCTCAACGATCTGCATCAAATCGTCCTGCCCCCCCAGCGCGAACACGGCGTCAATCAAATCATGCCGCGCGCCTTTGTCTTTGAGATAGACTTTGAGGCGGTCGGCGAAGAAAGAGAGGAGGTCAATAAGGATCATATTTACGTGACTATCAGAGCCAGACCAATGTCTATAGCCACTTGGTGTAAAATTATCACCTTTAAGATTACTTTCTGCAGCCACGAATAAATCCATGAGACGGAATCTCAGTTTATTCTCAAGAATTATCCGAATAACCCCAAGCGCCGCGCGGCGCAGGGCGTAAGGATCTTTCGAACCCGTCGGCTTTTCATCGATCAACCAAAACCCAACCAGCGTGTCGATCTTGTCAGCAATCGCCACCGCCATGGACACGGGTGCTGAGGGACAGGCATCATTTGGCCCCAACGGCGCATAGTGTTCCTGAATAGCTGTGGCGACGGCATGGCTCTCCCCTTCCGCCAGGGCGTAATAGCGCCCCATCAACCCCTGGAGGTCAGGGAACTCGCCCACCATTGCCGTGGTGAGATCCGCCTTGGCAAGCGCGGCCGCGCGGCGCGCATGACCGATATCAGCGGCGACGCTATGCGCGATGTCACCGGCCAGCGCCTCGACGCGGGCTCCCTTGTCCAGCACTGTGCCGAGCTTGTCGTGAAAGATGATGCGCCCCAGATCCTCCACCCTGTCTTCAAGATGCCTTTTACGATCCTGATCCCAGAAAAACCTGGCGTCGGACAGACGCGCGCGCAGCACGCGTTCATTACCCGCAATAATTTCACGCCCGCCGTCTTTGGCTTCCAGATTCGCCACCACGGCAAAGCGCGGGGCCAATTGGCCGGTCTTGGGATCATTGAGCGAAAAATATTTCTGGTGTTTACGCATCGCCGTGGTGAGCACTTCGGGAGGCAATCCTCCCTCTTCAACCAGCTTTACAAAAACCGCGTCAATCCGCCCGAGCAAAACCACCGGCCATTCCACCAGACCGGCAGTCTCATTCAGCAGCGCCTCATCGGATACCAACTCATAGCCTTCGGCCTCCGCCATTTGTTTGGCGGTAGTTGAAATTTGAGAGAACCGCTTGTCGGCGTCGATTTCAACTTTGGCGTCTCGCAGCTTGCGCGCATAATCGTCAAAGCCCGTCACTTCGAACTTCTCCGGCGCCATGAAGCGGTGCCCGGTGGTTGTATTGCCGCTCTTGATGCCGCCAACCTCAAAGGGGACAACCTCGCCGTCGAACAGACAGAGGATGGAATGCAGCGGCCGCACCCAGCGCAAACTCCCCTCCCCCCAGCGCATGGATTTGGGCCAGGCGAAGCCGCGCACGATGACAGGCACAAGTTCTGCAATCACTTGCCCCGTCGGGCGGCCCTTCTGTTCGATCACAGCGACGTAATAATCGCCTTTTTTGTCCGCCCGCGTTTCAAGCTGATCTTGGGTCAG
>JAJFIO010000068.1 GCA_021774915.1 Alphaproteobacteria bacterium | reverse complement strand
TCCGTTCTGGCTCTGTCCGATGATGGCAGTATAGGTGTGAAGATTGTCGATCAGGACAGCCGGGCTCGGTTCGTGCCGATCGTCATATTGGATGAAGGGCCCAAAGGCACCTGGATTGGTGGTCTGCCTGATGAAATTGATTTGATCACAGTGGGGCAGGATTTTGTTGCCGATGGGGAATTGGTCGAACGCGTTTACGTTGAGACAGGGTCTTGAATCCGTTAAGGTGATCCGCCAATCTGTTTGTCTTATTAAACAACCGATGCCATCAAATGCCCAAAGATGAAATGTGATATGAGACGATCGTGTCAGCATCGGTTTAAAAGGCATATCAGGCGAACTGTTTCATAAAGAAAAACAGAGCGGAAGGGACGGCTTCTATGGATGCGGATGCCAAAAAAACAGCGCTGAGAATGATTCCTTATGGGATTTATGTTTTAACGGTGGAAGATAAAAACGGCGCCATTGCGGCGGCCACGGTCAACTGGGTCACTCAATCCTCATTTTCACCACCGCTTGTCGTGGTGGGCGTGAAAATCGACTCGGGCGCCTATGCGATACTTAAACAGACTGGCCTGTTTGCGCTCAACATGTTGGGTAAGGGGCAGCAGGCAATCGCATTCAGTATGTTTAAACCGGCTCACGTAGAAGATGGCAAAATCAGCGGCGAGCCTTATCGTGCGGGAAGCACGGGGCAGCCCCTTCTTGAGAGTGCCGTTGCGGCCATTGAGTGCAAGATTACGGATGTTGTGGAGCGCGGAGACCACCATATCTTTGTTGCTGAAGTTGTTGAGGCGCATGTCGGCAAAGCCATCGCAGGTCGTCCTGACGAAGCCATTTTAGGAATGAAGGACCTGGGCGATAGCATCTTTTATGGGGGATAAGGCAAGACCGGTCATCGTAATGTCAGATGGTCATCCGACCTGCGCACATTCCTTTTTGTCTGAAACCGCGTGCTGCGCCCAATGACACGGTCTCCCGGTACAAGTGGAGAACCTGTTCATGGGGGGCGCCATCGCGATGTTGGTTTATTTTTGGGGCCCATCGTAGCATTGATCGTGTATTTCTCGCCGGCGCCCGAAGGACTTCAGCCGGCAGCCTGGCACACAGCGGCGGTCGGTGTGTTGATGGCCATATGGTGGGCGACCGAAGCCCTTCCCGTCGCCGCCACGGCGCTGGCGCCTTTGGTCCTTTTTCCTCTTCTGGGCGTTTTTGGGATCAGCGAGGCTGCGGCGCCGTTCGCTAATCCTTTAATCTATCTTTTCTTAGGCGGATTTTTTGTTGCGCTTGCCATACAGCGCTGGAATGTTCATCTGCGTGTCGCCTTGGTATTTCTGTCGGTGATGTCGGGAAGTCCCAAAGCGCTGATCGCCGGGTTTATGATGACCACTGCCTTTTTGTCCATGTGGGTGAGCAATACGGCGACAACCATTATGATGTTGCCGGTGGCGGTGGCGGTGGTGTCGCTCATGGGGGAAGATGACGGACAGCAAGATGGTGTTTTTGCGCGCACATTGATGTTGTCGATTGCGTATGCGGCATCTGTTGGCGGTCTGGCGACGTTGGTGGGGACGGCGCCCAATGCGCTTCTGGCGGCTTTTATCTTGGATAATTATGGAACGCCCATAGGATTTGCCCGCTGGGTAATGCTGGGGCTGCCGGTTTCCATGGTCATGTTGGGAATAATCTGGTTTTACCTCACGCGCCGAACATTTCATGAGGCCAGCGCTAAGATTGAGGATATCGCGCACCATCTTAACCGTGAGCGCGCAAAATTAGGCCCTCTGCGATCTCCTGAGAAGCGGGTCATCGGCGTCTTTTTGCTGACAGCCTCTCTTTGGGTTTTTCGGCCACTCGTGACCTCTCAACTTGGGCTGCCGGGTTTGACTGATCCCGGGATTGCCATTTTCGGGGCGTTATTGATGTTTGCTGTTCCTGCGGATTGGAAGAGCCGGGAATTTTTGTTAAATTGGCCCTGGGCCCGGCGGGCGCCTTGGGATGTTTTGTTGCTTTTTGGAGGCGGCCTCAGCCTTGCCAAGGCCATCAATGAAACAGGCTTGGCTCTGTGGATAGGTGAAGCTCTCTTAGGGTTAGGGGCCTTGCCTGTGGCAGTGCTGATTTTGGGCATTGTCGGTTTGGTGATCTTCCTCACAGAACTCACCAGCAACACGGCGACCACTATTGCATTTCTCCCTGTCATTGCTTCTGTCGCGCAAGTGTCCGGGCTGGACCTGCTGCAGCTCGCCATTCCGGCAGCCCTTGCCGCATCTTGCGCTTTCATGTTGCCGGTGGCGACGCCCCCTAACGCCATCGTCTTTGGGGCGGGCCATGTGACCATACCGGACATGGTGCGCGCGGGTTTTGTTCTCAACCTTGCGGGGATGGGAGTGATCACGATTGCGGCATTGGTGCTCGTTCCTTGGGTCTTCGGCACATAGCGCTTTTTTCGTTGAGGTGGATTTCAGTCTCCTCGGTCAGGGCCGAATGGACAACCTATTGAAACACCGCATTTAGTTTCAGGTTTTGTTTCCAGCACAGCCGAAAAGAACGTGGTTAATTTGGCGGAGCGGCATTTTCCCGTTAACGTTGTTTTTGTTTCCTTTGGTCTTTTCACATACCCCAAAAAGGGGCATGGTCGCCCAACCTGATGGTTGAGTGGGCTGGATCGATAAAGCCTATGGGTAAGTCATTTGATTTAATCGGGCTAAGAGTTGATCTCGGCGGCGGGGAAAAAGAATGTTGGAATCCAGTAAGGGCACGCGTGAGCGGTTATTATTCGCCGCAGAGCGTTTGTTTGCGGAATACGGTGTTGATGGCGTATCGCTACGGCAAGTGAACGCAGAGGCCGGTCAGCGCAATTCTTCAGCAGCTCACTATCATTTTGGTTCCAAAGAAGCCCTGGTCGAGGCGATCTATAAATCTCGTATGGCGCAGGTGAATCTCCGGCGTTCTGTCATGGTTGAGGAACTGATTGCAGCGGACAAACAAAAGGATCTGCGCGCGCTGGTGGCGGCAATCGTTTGGCCAATAGCCGAACAGATCTATGAGACTGAGGGGGGGCTGTCCTATGTTCGGTTTGTTGCTCAAATTCATGGCCGCCCCCGCACGGATATCATCGTTTATGCGCGTCAGGGGGTGGCTGAATCACTCGACTGGGCCAATGCCAGGATACGGGAGACCTTGTCTCATATTCCACCCGCCATTTTAAGCCCGCGCATCGGCTTCATGTTTTCTCTGATTTATGCGACTCTTGCCCATCGGGAAAACATGAAATCCTTATCGGGTGCGAAGGTTGGTCAAAGTACAGCTTTGTTTGTTAATAATCTTATCGACTCTCTTGTGGGGAGCTTGTCGGCGCCTGCCTCGGAAGAAACGCTCAAAGAGTTGGAATAGACCAAACGCGTAAGCGCCCACCTGGTATAGATTAGGTTGGGCAACGCTTTAGAAATTCCCGAATAGCCTCCCGGCATCCAGGTTCGGTGAGTAGCGGCACATGTCCGGTGTCCGGCACAGTGACAACTTTCAGATCGGGTTTGATCTTCTTCATGCGTGCCACAATTGCGGGTGTCAGGATGTCCGATAAAAGACCATGGCACAGAAGCACCGGCAGGTTTTGGAGACCTTCCATCCGTTGCCAGGGATCTCCGGGGGGAAGCGCTTTTTCATCATCACTGAATGGTGATGCGATGGCCGGATCATAATCCGCCACGACCAAGCCATCTTCATTTTCCTTGAATGTATTGTGCGTGATCTCCAACCATTCATCATCAGTGTAGGTCGGAAAAAACTTTTTATTGAGAGACCTGAAAGCCAAGGTCGCATCCTGCCAGTTGGCCATCGGTTTGCTCTTGCCCACATAGGATCTAATGCGCGCGAGGCCTTTAGGGGCGACTTCGGGGCCGATATCATTCAGCACCACGGCCTCTAACAGGTGAGGTCGCAAAGCCGCGATCATCATGGCCATAAGGCCGCCCAGAGAGGTTCCGATGATGACAATTTTTGAAAAACCTAATTCATCTGTCAGCTTCAGAACGTCTTGAACGTAAGTACCCGGATGATAGTTCTGGAGTTGGGCGTCATATTGTGATTTTCCCCGTCCTCTGAGATCGGGGGATATAATGCGCCTATCCATCGCCATGAGGACCTCCGCCAGCTTTTCAAAATCCTTTGAATTCCGCGTCATGCCAGGTAGACAGACAATTGGCGTACCGGTGGCTTGAGGCCTGTAATCCCTGAAATACAATCGAAGACCATCCGGCGCGTGAAAATAACATTCCTCATAATGATATGGCTGGGGCATAGAGACTTAATCCTCCGGTATGTACTTCAAAAACCGAATAAGCAGTATTTTCGTGTGTTCACCAAAAATCAAGTGGGTCAAAGGTCTCATATTGCTGGTGAACAAGTATTTGCCCGGTGGATACTGAAGCTGTATCGTTCGCCCCTGATGGAGGGGGCGGAGGAAGGTGCGAGATGAAAATATTTTTGGGTGATGTATCAAAAAAAGTCGATATGGATTCCCAACTGTCATTGGTCAGCACTATTTTTCTTGGCGTCGTCGGTGCGGCTGTCTTTCTGGTTCAGCCGGGATATGTGCAGGGACTTGTTGAATACCGTGGTTTCACAGATGTTGAAGCCGGTTATCTGGCTTCTGCCGATATGGCGGGGATGGCCGCCTCGACCATCTATGTCTCTTTTAAAATGGGCACCTTGAAGTGGCGGCTGGTGATGTTGATCTCGCTGCTGATCATGATGCTGGGAAATATTCTTTCTGCCTTCCTCACGCAGTTCGAGGTGTTGCTGATCACGCGTTTTGTGATTGGGCTTGGAGAGGGGGGCGTTGTGCCGTTGACCTTCGCGGCTATTGCGTTGACCAGCCGGAAGGATCGCAATTTCGGCCTTTATATCTCGGGCTGCCTCACCTATGCAGCCTTTGCCCTGGTGGCTATGCCACGAGCCTATCAGTGGTGGGGGATGGAGGGTATTTTTCTGTTCTTTGCGGGCCTTTCGGCGGCCGCGTTGTTTTTTGTCAAGCATATGCCGGTGGAAGGCCATGAAGATTTTCATGGTGGTGGGCGGCATGTGTCGCCTCGGATGATCGGTTTGGCGCTGTGCGCTATGTTCAGTTACTTTTTGGCGCAAGGCATCGCGTGGGCTTATTTATTTTTGATCGGCACATCAGGTGGTCTTGCCGAGCAGGCGGTGGCCAATGGGTTGACCATCAGTCAGTTTCTCGGCATTGCCGGGGCGCTCACCGCAGCGGCGCTCGCCGGACGGTTTGGCCGTGTACTTCCTTTAAGCATCGGTATTGGCGCCGGTATTGTCAGTCTAGGAGTACTTTTCGGCGAGTTTAGTTTTTTTCTTTATGCAGTGGCTGTTGGCGCCTTCAACTATGCCTGGAACATGGTTCACCCTTATCTTCTGGCAACCATGGCCTCATTCGATGAGACGGGCAAAATTGTGGTGTGGGCCGTGGTGATGCAGACGGTGGGTCTTGGCATCGGCCCCAGCATCGGCGCGTCCGTGATCACGACGCCCGGTGTCTATGATAATATCAACTGGGCGGCCATGGGTTTTTTCATGTTCTCTCTACTGTGTGTTCTGCCGCCGCTTTTTGCCTCGGGCGCCAACAGGTTCAAACTTGCGGAAGCCTGATCTTTGATGTCTTCAGTTTTCCTCAAGTCTTGTAAAACTGATCCAGCATGACCGGGCTTTCCGGCAAGGTGGAGCCGCCATCAACAATGAGGGTTTGGCCGGTCACATAAGAAGCCTCACCCGAGGCCAGATAAAGCATGGCATTGGCAATATCGTTGGGATGGCCCAGTTTGCCGTTGGGGATGTAGCGCTCCATCTGGCGCAATTCATCTTCATCTCCCAGCGCCGACATGGCTGGCGTCAGGATATAGCCGGGCTCGACACCGTTGACGGTGATGTTCTCCCGGCCATATTCCAGGGCGGCTGTGCGGATGAACCCGTTCAGCCCCCCTTTGGACGCGGCGTAATGGGCGGTGCCGGGCATGGCGACGGTGGGGCCGGTGACAGACGACGTGATCAGCATACGGCCCCCCTTTTGTTTGCGAAAATGCGGCAGACAGGCTTGCATGAGCCAGAAGGCCGCTTTCAGATTGACCGAAAGCGTGTGGTCCAATGCGTCATCGGGTAGATCTTCGATCAGATATAAAGGATAGACAGCGGCATTATGAACCATGATGTCGAGGCGACCATATTTTTCAACGGTCGTGGCCACCATTTCTTTTACGGCGCTATGGGTGCCGACATCGGTCTGGATGAGCATGGCTTCTCCCCCGTCCGAGCAAATGGCATCCACAGTTTCCTGGCCATTTGCGGTTGTCCGCGTGGCAACCACTACTTTTGCACCGGCTTTGGCAAAGACCCGGGCGATGCCCTCGCCGATTCCCTGCCCTGCGCCTGTTATCACTGCGACTTTCCCATCCAGATTGCCAAGCATGGTTTTCTCCTTAAGTGGTGCTCCTGCCGTTTGGTTCCCATAATGTTTAAATCATAAAATAACGCGGTAAGCCATGGTTAGGAGTGGGTCAGTTTGAAATCCAAGGAAAAGAAACCCAAGCGTCCATGTGATCCCAACCAGCTTGCAAAGCTAGTGATTGAGATTGCATCGGGTGAAGAAAACGAAATCATAGATCAAGTTGGGGAGAAGCCTCGGCAGAAGCCGCCTGTTGAACAATGTCATAAGGATCAGCGGCCTTCCCGCTAATTTTATGCTTTGCAGCCAGTTCTAAGATTAACCTTGAACCGGTATAAAATCGCCCTCTCCGTTCGCCGTGAGGAACGATTATTTCGAGATCGGACATTTTTTTTAAGTCGCGACTAGCTACAACATCGGATATTTTAGTTTCTTCACGGTATCGTCCGGCTCTGACTCGCAGGCCAACAGCGGCGTCCATTAACGGGATATACGTCCTTTCAGGCAATTTGTGTTTAGTTTGTATTTTCTGAACTTCCTCATAAATTTGCGCATACCATTCATTTCTCTTCACAATTGTCTGGGCTTGCTGGTAATGCGCTCTTAAGCAAAACTTTATCCACCTGTGCGCGTCGTTCTGTGGATTCCATGAACCCTTACCGGTGTCAGCCAATATATCATAATAAGCCTGTGTGTTTCTTCCAAGCCATTCTTCAATAGATGAAAACAGTGGACTAACTATCCCCTCTCTCGACAACACCAGCGTTTGTAATGCGCGGGCCATCCGGCCATTGCCGTCTTTGAAAGGGTGAATCATCGTAAAATTAAGGTGAGCCATTGCCGCCTTGACCATTATGGGACAATCGGATGGTCCATTGAGATAGGCAATTAGCTCATCAATTAAGGGCGGTACTTGCTCAAAATCCGGACCTATATAAACCCGTTCTTCTGTGGCTTCATTTACAACGTATATTTCCCCCGGTCTCCACCTGCCGGGCATTTTGTCAAGGCTATGCTGCAACATCATGAAATGAAGGCAGCGTATCAGTTGCGGATGGAACTCAAAATAGTCATCGTCCGATAGTTGCAATATGTATGTCATCGCGTTTCGATAACCTAGAATTTCCCGCCAAGTTTCTTCGCTCGCGTCCATTGGCCCTTCATCTGCGACTGCCGCGATAACATCGTCCATTGTCGCATTGTAGCCTTCGATAGTGTTCGACCCTTGGATCGCGCGGGCCATAGCATTGCGTCTAATTAGGCTGTCCCATCGTTGAGGATTATTCTGGATATAATGCCTAAGCCTTTGTTTTTGAGCGTTTATCAATTCGATTACGGCTAAATCATCATCACTAAGCGGTGGTGGTTGATAGATTGTCATTATATAATTAGCCTTCGACGTTTGTATAATTAATAATCGACTTTAAGTCGCGTATCAATTATATAATTGACATGAACAAGCTATCGCCACCAGCACGCAACTACTCTTCATCTTCTTTGCAAGGGAGCAGTATCTGTTCAATCGTCCGCATAACCGGCGTCAGCAAGAATACGATTTCAAAACTGCTTATCGACGTAGAAAAAGCATGTCCTGCCTATCGCGAAGTCAACGTCCGCGACCTGGAAACGGCCCGCGTAGAAGTCGATAAAAGTTGGTCGCTCACCTATGCCAAGCAAAAGAACGTCGTGACTGCGAAAGCGCCATGTGGTTTATGGACGACCTGCGCTCACATCTCGCCAATCGCGTCCAGCTTATCAGCGGCGGCCACAAGGCGTGCTTGGAAGCCGTTGAAGGCGCTTTTGGTTCCAATGCCCATGGTTGACCTGGCCTCCTGCGCGATTCTGTACGCTATATCATGGCTGTGTTGGCTGCGCGGTGCCACAATGGTGGAGGTGGTTATATCTGTCGTGTTCACTCCCCTCTTGAGATGTGTGGGGTTTAGGAAGTAAGGTGCCTCAAGCATAAGAATGGGGTTAGCCATGAACCGAGCAATTTTCGCGTCCGTTGCGGCGCTGGTACTTTTTGTCTGGCCAGATGCCGCGCTGGCCTATGTTGGCCCTGGGGCGGGAATCAGCCTTATTGGCGCCCTGGTGGGGCTTGTGGTGGCGGTCTTCGCGGCTCTGGGCGTTGTGCTGTCCTGGCCCATTCGTAAAATGTTGAAACGGTCTAAAGCGGCGAAGCAGGCAGCCGCATCGGCGGACATGGTCTCCCCCTCTTCTGACGCTGGTGCCCCAGAGGTTTCAGAAAAAGCTCAATCGGACCGCTGAGACTAAAATTCCCCTGAAATCCATGGCGTTTTAGCCAAACCATAAGCTGATCAATGGGCTTACTTGATATTCCGGCGCCTCTTTTCTCTTGGGTTGATACTGTCCTGATGGGCGTGTTGCCTGCCCTCGTTCGACTTTGCCTCTGGGGGCTGTTGGGGGGAGGCCTGTCGATGCTGATTTATCATCTTCTGTCCCCACAAGACCGTCTGGCCCAGGTGAAGGGTGACGCAGCACAGGCTCTTAAAGCCTTAGCTGGATATGACGGGCCTTTTGAGGGGCTGTGGCCCTTGTTGAAAAATTCAATTGGATTGTCTTTAAAACAGATAGGTCTTGCCTTAGGCCCGACACTGGTGGCTTCATTGCCGGTCCTGTTTGTTCTGGTCTGGGTGAGCAACACGTATGACGGCGCAGAGCCTCAGCCCGGCGCTCAGATTCAGTTCAGTGTTTTGCCCAATGAACAGACGATCTCGATAACACCTGCCCCAAACCCGGGCGGACTTGCCGTGCAAAATCAGATTATCTGGCCGGCTTCCGGTGAGATGGCCCATCTCTATGATGGGCAGGGGATGATTGTGGCCACACTCCCACTGCCGGGCACCGTTCCCGTTTTGCACAAGCGTTTGTGGTGGAACGCCATCATCGGAAACCCTTCGGGATATCTGCCGGTTCAATCAGATGTGGACCAGATAGAATTTAAGGTGCCGGCCAGGACCTATCTTGAGTTTGGTCCCAATTGGATCCGTACCTGGGAAGCTCTTTTCTTCACCGTTTTGATTCTCTCTTCCCTGATGATCAAATTCATTTTTCGTATTCACTAGTTCCAACTGGTCAAAACCTCATGAGTAGGCAGGAATCAGACTCACATTTTCAAGTTGCGCCCTGGGTGCATCGCTTCGGGGGGGTTATCGAGCGCTATAAGGCTTTCTGGATCAAGCTCGGAAATTTTGAAACACGGGTTTTGCGCGAAGAGGTCGAAGCCACCCCGATCCAGTGTCCGGTCTTTATCACCGGGCTCGCGCGATCGGGAACAACGATCCTTCTTGAAATCCTGTCCCAATGCCCTGGTTTTGTCTCTCATAGATACAAAGATTTTCCGCCGCTTTATACGCCTTACTGGTGGAATGCGTTTCTTGATCGGGTGCCGCAAAATGATGCCGTTGCAATTGAGCGCTCTCACGGCGATGGCATTCTGGTGACGCCGGACAGTCCCGAAGCCATGGAGGAAGTGTTGTGGATGGCGTTTTTTTCTCATCTGCATGACCCCGCACAATCCAATGTCTTGACTGCAAAGATGGATCATCCGAAGTTCGAGCGCTTTTTGAAAGACCACATTCGCAAACTTCTTCTCGTTCGCGGCGGGGATCGCTATGTGTCAAAGGGTAATTATAACATCTCTCGCATTGACTATCTGCTGAAGCTTTTTCCCGATGCGCGTTTTGTGATCCCCGTGCGCTACCCGGTTCAGCATATTGCCTCTCTTGTCCGTCAGCAGACGGTTTTCACCCAGGGCGTTCGGAATAACCCCCGCGCGCTTGAACATCTGCGGCGTGTTGGACATTTTGAGTTCGGGCCTGTCAGGCGTCCGATCAATCTGGGCGATCAGCCTTGCATCGACACTATTCTTCAGGCTTGGCAGTCAGGCGAGGACATTAAAGGATGGGCCCTCTATTGGTCGCACATCTATGG
>JAJFIO010000067.1 GCA_021774915.1 Alphaproteobacteria bacterium | reverse complement strand
TGTGTTTGCGCATAAGCCAAGGCCAGAGTGCTGCCCCATGAACCGCCAAAAACCTGCCATCTTTCAATGTTGAGATGGTTTCGAAGGCGTTCGATGTCAGCCACAAGATCCCAGGTGGTGTTGGCTTTGAGGCTGGCATGGGGGCGGCTTTGGCCGCAGCCGCGTTGATCGAACAGCACGATGCGATAGGCGTCGGGGTCAAAATACCGGCGCATTTCAGGGCTCGTGCCGCCGCCCGGGCCGCCATGGAGCAGAACAACCGGCTTGCCGGACGGCGTGCCGCTCTGCTCGTAATAAAGCGTGTGCCCTTCACCGACATCCAGGTGACCTGCGACATAAGGTGTCAGGGGAGGGTATAAAGATTGAGATCGAGTCAATTGATGCATATTTGTTTAACAGTCTCTAAGGGCGCATATGGCTTAATAAGAAAAGGGTCAAATGTGAAGATGTGAGGTGTTTCGAAGCTGGATCGTATCTGTTATACTGCGATGGGTTAAGCCGTATGTCTTTTGAGTCTGAGTAGGGGGGTGAAGGGATAAGTTTCAAACTTTTTCCTGATCTATGCGAGTTAAATTTAGTTTGAATACAGTTTTAAAGGGGTAGTTTCTTTATGATTGTTTTAGTTCGCCGGGTTCTGCCCATGGTTGTGTCTTTGTGTGTTCTTGTCGGGCTGTCGGCCTGTACGACAGTCAATATGACCGGCGGGGAAACGCTAAGCAATCTGTCACGCACTCAGAAAGAATTGCGCACCCAGGCTTCTGAATTGTCTGAAACTGTTTGGGAGACGGTCAGTGATTCCAGCTTCTTTGGGGTTCTGGCTGGCATGCTCGTGAACGGCAAGCAAGACGAACCAGAGGGTCCAGGGCTTGTCGCTGATCACCGGGCGCCGGGTTATGCTGTGGCGGCCGCCTATGTCGAACAGAAGGAACGGCAATACAGCAGCCTTGATGCTCAGGTTGAGGCCATGGTCACTGATTTACGCAAGAAGACATCAGATGCCGAAGCGTTCGTAAAGGCGACCGAAGCGGTGTTGAACAGCCATCGCCGTGAGACCACGAATGTGGCCGTTCTGGATTCATCCGCTCTCGTGCGCGGAATTGCTGAATGGCGTGAAGATAAAAAAGTAATTGAGAGTTCGATTGCCGATGCGCGCCAGCAAAAGGCGACCTTCGAAACGGCCCAACTGGCTTTGCGGCAAAAACATCCGCAAGCTGATACAGACGTTCTTGGTCAGGAGCTCAATTCATTCGCCGTGCAGATCAATCGAATGATGGCATTGTCAGATGCCCTGGCGACGGTTGGCGCATAAAGTCCAGAGGCATTTTTCACTTCATCTCAAAAGTGATTTCATGGTCGAGAGCTCTTAAAGCCTGACCTACATCAGATAGCGCTCTATCCGAAGAGTGCATCAATATCTTCCTGAGACGCGGGTTTGCTCGTGTCGATTGTGTCCAGCTCTTCTGAATCGAAATTAATTTCGGGGAGCGCCTCATCGCTCTCTTCCATCATGGCATATCCCGTCACGTTGTCACTTTCTGCAGCTTCCGGATCGGTGTCGACGCTTTGTATTACCTGCTTACTCGACGTAGGAACCGCTTCCACCGAACCCTCGTTCGCCGGTGCTTCCCCGTTCATCAGGCGATCAATATCATCCTGGCTCACGCCTTCACCCTCTTTGGCGGGGCCGTTCAGCAGATGCGCATCGGGTCGCTTGTCGGTTCCTTCCGGAATTTGGGGTGCTGGCTCAGCCTGTCCAGTTTGTGAAGTTCCCCAGATCTCAATCATTGAGTTCACGCGCTGTTCGAGATAACGCATGGTATTGACGACTTTGGTGGTGCGTTGTCCTGTAATGTCCTGGAAGGAGCAGGCCATGAAGATGTTCGTGATCAATTCTTCCAGTTCGTCGCAGGCTCCGGGCTCAAAACCCCTATCGCGCAAACCATCAACGACTTCCTGTAGTTTTTCCGTCGATGTCAAAATATCAGTCGTGGCCCGCTCAGTGGAAGTGACAATGGCATCCAGTTCTTCCGTCGCCGCCATAATGCGGCTGTCACTGTTCGACGTAGGTTTAATGGCGGAAATCTCTCGGCGCGTTTCTTGAATGGACGCGGACATCTGTTGCAATTCGAGGCGCAATATGTCGATGCGATTGCTGTCCTGTACGTCATGGGTCTTCTCTTGGGGCTGGGCAAAGGCCGAGCGCAAGCGCTCCAGGCCGAGCAGAACCTGCTCTGTATCTGACACGCGGTTGCGTTTGGACAGTTCATCAATAAACCACCGGCCTCGAGGTGTTTCCCGCACCGCTTGTAGAATGTCATCAAAAGTCTCGGGTGAAGGATCGAATGCTTCTTCGCTCATAGGCTGGGCTCCTCATCCGACCGGGGATTGCGCGCCCAGACAGATTATCCTGAATTAAGTTCACCATATTCCGGTAGAATGCTTTCTTTTTGGTTGACGCCGAGGTGAGTGAGCCGGAATAGAGTCTGGAGGGCGCACGATTGTCTTGAAAATATTTCGTTAATATTTAGGGCAAGAGCGGTCCTTTGGGGAAGACGCGCGTGAGGGTAGGGAAATGATCACATTGCCGGTTGATATCGAGATGATTAAGGGATTTATGGCGGCGGAAGAAGGCGCTGCGCTCTATCAGGCGGCTTTGTCCGTGGCGGGGCTGGGCCCGTGTCTCGAAATCGGTACCTATTGTGGAAAATCAGCCGTTTATCTGGGTACGGCCTGCCGCGAAGTGGGGGGTCTGCTTTTTACAATCGATCACCATCGCGGGTCTGAGGAAAACCAGCCGGGCTGGGAGTATCATGACCGGGATCTGTGGGACGAGAGCGCGGGGGCGCTGGATACGCTGCCGGTGTTGCGCCGCACGTTACGCAGCGCAGGCCTGGAAGAGACCGTGATCCCCATTGTCGGGCGGTCCGCCATTGTGGCGCGTGTGTGGGCGCAGCCTTTGGGCCTCGTGTTTATCGACGGTGGCCATACCTTTGAGGCGGCAGAGGCCGATTACCGGTTGTGGTCTCCTCATGTCGCCATCGGAGGCGTGCTGGCCATTCACGATGTTTTTCCCGATCCGGCGACAGGCGGTCGTCCGCCTTTTGAGATTTATCAGATGGCCTTGGCCTCAGGGCTTTTTAAAGAAGAAGAGGCCGTGTCCAGCCTGCGGATATTACGCCGCCAGCATTAAGAATGAAGGATGGATCAGTCCGCGGTGCTCGCGAACAGGCGCTGGGTGGGGCTGTCCTCAACAAAGGCGTCAGCGGCCAGGATGATTGCCGCTGACGTCCAAGCGGGTTTTTCTTCCGGCCATAGAATGCCTTCTTCAAACTGATACCCCATCCAGAAATCACCTTTTTCGTCGCACCATTGCTTTTGCCAGTCAAAAAGCTCTTGAGCGCGGGTCCGCTCCCCCACATTCAGCAGGGCAATGACCAGCTCGCAGGATTCAGCGACGGTCACCCAGGGCTGATCGTTGACACAGCGGCACCCTTTGCCCTCAACGACGAACTCGTCCCAGCGCTCTTTGATGTGTGTCCACCCGGCCCGGCCTCGCATGAGGCCGGTGAGGACGGGATAATACCAGTCCATGGAAAACCGTTTGCCCGTCTGTCCCTGACGGTCGAACCGGTGCGGCATGTGGAGCAGCGCGTGCCCCAGCTTTTGCTGCGCTTGCCGCCAGGTGACGCGTGTCTGTTCAGAATCGCCCAGTGTTTCGGCAATGGCGATGGCGCAGCCCAGGCTTTTATAGATGGAGCAACACCCGGCGATGAGCGCATCATCAGCAGGCTGACCTTGCATGTCGAGGCACCAGGAGATATCGCCATCCTGCCTTTGCATGGAAACAACAAATGCCATGGCTCGGTGGACCATGGGCCAGGCTTGGGTAAGAAAGCGCTTGTCATGGGTCACCAGAAAATGATGCCATACACCGGTGGCGATATAGGCGGTGAAATTGGAATCGCGGGCCTGTGGCGGCGGCGTGCGGGCAAGGTGCGTGTAATCCTCCATGGGCACTGCATTGCCATAGTCGCCCCACCAGGCGCCATTTTGCAATTGGGTGTCTTGCAAAAAAGCATAGGCTTTTTCGGCTTGCTCAAAATATCCGGTGACCGACAGACCCATGGCCGCTTCGGTGTGGTTCCACGGATCAAGCGCGCCGTCCTCCATCCAAGGGATTGCGCCGTCATTGCGTTGCAGTTCAAGGATGCGCGCGGCAGCTCCCTGAAAAGCGTGAGACGAGCGTGCGGTTTTTAGTGCTGAGGAGGTCAAGGCGCCAGGCCCTTTTGAAAATACAGGACGACGCTTTTGCCCATGAGCGGGTTTAACATGGTTTCAAGACCACGGGTGATCCAAGGGCGTTTTGACAGATCCCAGACCAGAATCTTGCGGTAAAGGCGGATCAACCAGAGCGTATCACGACGGCTCCAGAACAGGCATTTCAGCCACCAATACGGCACGTGCAGGGCGTGGGCCCAATGGCGCCCGATGAACTCAAGACCGCACGCTTCGACGTCGCTTTTTAGAGCCTGCGCGTTGAAAATCCGCACATGACCGCCAGGCGTTTTGGCATAGTCTTTCGACAGGCGCCAGCACAGCCATTCAGGCCATGCTCTGGGTACGGACAGAGCCACAACCCCGCCGGGTTTCACGATACGGGTGATTTCCTGCAAAGCCTGTTTGTATTCCATGATGTGTTCAAGAACCTCCGAGCAGATGATGGTGTCGAAGGCGGCATCGGCAAAGGGCAGGCGGGTGGCGTCGGCCACGGCGATATGGGCGATATGCTCCAAGCCTTGCGGTGAGGGCTTGGGCGGCGGAAAATAAGTCAGTCCGTTTCTGGTCGCAATGGCGTCCTCAAGGCTGAGATCAACGCCGATCACATGCACCGGCGCGCGGTGATAGATGTTATGGATATGCCGGCCCTGCCCGCAGCCCAGGTCGAGCACGCGCGTCCCGTCTTGTAAACCTAAGGCATCGAGATCAATGGTGAGCATGAGCGATGGCGCGGCGGTAGACGGTTTCATACGATCGGGCGGCGGTCTTCCAGCTGAATTTCTCCAGCATCCTCTTTCGCCCCTCTCGGCTGAGTTTTTGCCTCAACGCCGGAGAATCCAAAAGAGACGCAATGGCGTGGGCGAGGGCTTGCGGGTCCTTGGGAGGCACCAGAAGGCCGGCATCTCCCACCACTTCCGGCAAAGCGCCGCCGGTCGTGGCGACCACCGGTGTGCCGCAGGCCATGGCCTCGGCGGCGGGAAAGCCAAACCCTTCATAGAGGGAGGGGCACACAACAATGCTTGCTTGTGCGTAAGCGCACGCCAGTTCATCCGTGTCCAAATCAGAGCGGAATGACACGCGATCGCTGATGCCTAAATTCTCAAGAAGATTTTTCGTGGGGCCGTCTCTAAGCCGGCCGATGACCACCAGTGTAAGATTGGGTCTTGGTTTTGCCAGTATGGCGAAGGCTTTGAGCAGATAGATGAGGCCTTTTAGAGGAACGTCTGCGCTTGCCGTTGTCATGAGTGTGTCGGGTTTGACCGGCATGTCTGGATAGGGGCGGAAGGTGTCCGTATCAACACCATTGTGAATCACGTCCATCTGTGTCTCATCGATGGAGAAATCTTGCGAGACGTCATGGCGTGTGCATTCAGAAACCGCGATGAGATGGATAAGCTGCTGGACGACTTTTTTCTGCATGGTCAGGAAAGAATGCCAACGCCTGAGGAAAAAGCGCATATGCAAGCGTCGTTCCGCCTCAAGCGCGATCTTGAGATCCATGGTGATGGGATGGTGAATGGTGGAGACGAGCGGCGCTCCGCTTCGTTGCAGGGCAAGCATTCCCCAGCTCAAGGACTGATTATCATGGATGATGTCATAGGGCCTGCCGGATTTCATGTGTTTGGTTAGTCTCCGGCCGAACGTATAAGGCTCAGAAAATTTGCCGGTATTATGGGCGCCCCATTCATAGAGATCGCTAAAGGAGCGCAAAAAGCGCCAGCGAAACGCAAACAAGGCGTTGGGCACGGCATGAAGGTCTAGCGAAGGGAGTTTGATCAAGCCAACTTTGGAATCGAGATCAGGATAAGGCGGGCCTGAGATGACATCCACGTGATGTCCCAGATCAACCAGCGCGCGGGACAGATAGTGCACGTAAATTCCCTGGCCCCCGGCGCGCGGGTGCGATCGATATGACGCCAGGAGGATGCGCAACGGGGCATCGGTTTTCCCGGATTTACTGTGCGCCTCATCGGCGGGCCCTGAGGCCTCTGGTCTTGTGGCAGGGTTTAAGCGCGTATATCCGTCGAGCATGGGGCATTACGTTTCAGTTGAACAAACTGGTCTTGGGGCGGTGTTTGCGGTTGGTTGGCTCTAGGTCACATAGCTATAAATGACGCTCCTGTCATCCCGGAAGTGGTGTGAGCTTAAAAACCGCAGGTTTGGGGGCGCAAGCTACACTCTTTCTCCCAGAGCGAACCTCAGCACATCCGAATAATCAACCGCAAGAGAGATGAGGTCGGTTGTAAACACGAAGGCGATCCATTTGCCTGAAACCGTTTCCAAGGGCCTTTTCAGATTAATTGATGGGGTTTTGCGGTGTTTCCCGAATTTCCTCGGACGGTTCTTCGGTGGGGCCTGCCTGATGGTGAACCATCACCCATTTTGAGTCGCGCCGCACGAAAACATTGGTTGCGGCCAGGTAATTTTCATCGAGCGCTTCATAACAGATCACCACGCCGACCGCGCCATAGAGCAGGGCGCGGGCGCCGAGGCACTTGATATCCGGCGGGGAGGGCCCTTCGAAAATGGCGGCGAAGGACTGGATGATGTCGCTTCGCTCGAACAGCGGCGTCCAGCCGGGATGCAGACAAGCGACCGGCGCGTCCACCGCCCAGATGGCGTCGATGGCCTCCAGATCGCGGGCCGCGAAGGCCTGATAGAAGACGTCATTGTTGAAAAGAAGCGCCTGTTGCTCGCTCATGAAGCGCTGTCACGCAGCCCGCCCAGCATCATCAGTGCCCAGCCGATCATGAACGTCAATCCGCCCAGCGGTGTCGCCATGGTTACCAGGCTAGATGAGATGAACGGCAAGACATAGAGCGAGCCGGCAAATAAAATAATGCCGAGGATGAAAGCAAACCCCGCCAGATTTGCGAGCGGTGTGGCTCTGCTCGCCAACCAGGCCACGCCGATCAGCGCCACCGCATGGGTAAGCTGCATTTGGGCGCCCAACTGGAAGGCGGTTTGTTGCGCCTCTGTGACTTTACCCGTGAGATTATGAAATCCATAGGCGCCCAAAGCGACGCCCAGAATGCCGTTCAATCCGGCCAGACTTATCCACCATTTCGTCATCAGAGAGTCTCCTTGTTAGCGCTCATGGTAGCGTTCTTTTCCGGGGCATGACAAGGGTCAGCCAGATAGATGCGGCCTCTTCACTTAGCGCAACGGCGCGGTGAAGGCGCCGATCCATTTCTCATCGGGCGCATTGTGCTGGAAGTGAAGGATGCGGTTTTCGTAAAGCTCATAGAGGGTCGGCATGGCGCCGCTCAACTTAGCTGTCTGATAGGTGTGCGCCAGCGCTTCATCCCAGTTTCTGCTCCGGTAGGCGCTGAAAATTTTCTCGTGCGCTTCTTCCAGAGCGCGAAAGCGTGGATTGGCTTTCATCACCGGATTGCCCAGCAAGGCAAAAACGCGCATGGGGTCCTCGCTCCCCTTCACCTCGACCACATCAATCTCCAGCAGCGCGAAGGAATGATGAATGGCGCTGTAGGTGGCTTCGCCGATGATAATAGCGGGGCCGTAATGTTCCGAATAGCGATGCAGGCGGCTGGCGGTGCGCACCGGGCGTCCGAGCACGGAATAATCATCGCGCAAATCCGATCCCATGATCCCGGCCGTGCTTTCGCCGCTGTTGATTCCGATGCCAAGATGGATCGGCGTGTATGTCACGTCATGGCGCAGGCACAGGGCCTCCAGGCGTTCATTCAGCTTATCGAGGCTTTCCAGCATCCTCAGCGCGCATTCGCAGGCATGGCGTTCATGCGCCGGATCGTCAAGCGGCGCATTCCACACCGCCATGATCTGATCGCCGATATAACGATTGACCGCGCCATGGGCGTCGTGAATATGCCGGGTCATCAAGGTGAGAAATTCACTGATGAGGGCGACCAGTTCCCTTGGGTTGTCTCGAAAGGCTTCCTCCACAGGGGTCAGACCGCGAATGTCGCAAAACATGATGGTGGCGGTGCGGCTCTCTCCGCTGAATTTCAATTGCGATGTCGATTTGGCGAGCGCGGTGACGGCATCGGGGAAAAGATAATTGCCGAAAGCTTTGCGCACATAACTTTTTTCCGATTCTGTGCGGATTGTGACAATCAGCGCCGCCAGGGCAAAGGACAAAAGAACGCCGATGCTGGGCCAGAGCGGATCCACAAGCCAAGCCATTTCTTTGAACAGTAGATAAGAACCGGATACAGCACTGCCGATCATCAGTGTGGTGATCAAGCCCGCCCAGATCAGTCTCGTTTTGTAGGTGATGACAATAATCAGTAGGCCAATGACGAGCATCGCGCCCAGTTCGGCCCAGAGCGCCCAGGGCGGCCGGAAGAGAAAGTCACTGCTCATGATCTGGCGGAGCGCGGCGGCTTTGATCAGCGTGCCCGGCAGAGCCGTGCCTAGCGGCGCGCCAAGAAAATGGGCTGTATCCTCCGCGCTGGCGCCGATCAACACCAGGGCGTCTTTTAAGGGCGCTCCGTCGAACCCTTCCTCCAGGAGCTGCCAGGCCGGGAGCACCATGGGTGTATCCGCGCGGGAATCATAAAAGCGTAATTCCCCTGCTTGCGTCATCGGAATTTCTAGGGCGCCCAGTGTGATGGAAGAAGATGCGTTGAGAAAAGAGAGTGCATTTGCCTCTCGCGTGCGGTTTGTTTTTATTTGATAGCCACTGGAGCCTTGCCAAAGACGCAGCGTCTCCAGGACAACAGAAGGATAAAGCGCGCCGTCGATCTGCGCCACAAGAGGCACGGTCCGTACAACACCATCACGTCCTGGGGTCAGGGTCACAGCGCCAACGCCGGCACTGGACAGGCTCAAAGGACGAATGGTGGTCACGGCTCCGCTAAACGCGGGTAGGCTCAGGGCGCCCGGTATTCCTGTCCTCTCAAAAGGCGCTTTGAGCACCGGGGGAACGGCGCCCTTGGCATTGGATAAAGCAAAGCCCGTGATGGTGTCGCCGCCGCTTAAAGCTTCAGCAAAGACCGCATCATGATCCGGCAGGCGGCTCAAAGGGCCGACCAGCTCCGTCATGCCCGGCCGGTTCCACCATGTTTCCATCATCTGTTCGGGTGAGGTCTGGTCGCGGCCGGCGAACACCATATCGAACCCGATGACTCGGGCGCCATGGCTTCTGGTGCGTTGCACGAGTTCGGCTAGGCGGGTGCGCGGCCAGGGCCAGGCCCCATAGCGCAGGCGGCTGTCCGAATCAATATCGATGACAATCACAGGCTGTGTGTCATTTTGCGACAGGGGAGTGGCGGGACGGGGCGCCAAGACCTGATAAAGATCAAAAAACTTGGCGCGCGCCGTTTCGGCCCAGGCCGCAGGGTCAGACAAGACAAAAAGCGCCACCAAAGCCAGCAAAAGAGCGGGCAGGGGATAAAACCGCTGAATCCGCCTATGATCGCGCCGCTGGTTGTTTTTGGCCACTTTTCTTCACTACCCCCTGTGCTGATATGCTCTTAAGACGGCTTTTCCGATGGAAAATTCCCCGTTTATGCTAGGTTGCGCGGGAACAATCCAAGCGTATGAGTGCTGGGGATGCAAATCCGACGCCGCTTGGGGGATGAGATCAGCGGGTTTGCCCTCTGGCCAGCACTGGTTAAGTTATCAAGTGATGTCGCTTCAGCACCAGGGGAAAATTTGATGGATGCACGCGTCTCGGATCCGGCCTCCTTTGTGATGGAGCCCACGGACCAGGGATTTCGTCTGGTGGCCCAAGGGGACTGGGTGATCGCCAATCTGGATTTGGTGGACGACGATCTGCGCGGGCTCAACGGGCTGGCGGGCCGGGAAGTGATCATGGATTTTTCTGGTGTCACCCGGCTGGACATCGCCGGGGCTTTTGTCCTGCATCGCACGTTGAGGGATGTGGAAAACGCGCGTGCGTCATCGGGCTATGACAATGTATCGCAAGATTTTCAGATCCTGCTGGATGAGGTGGCGGCGAATGACCACCCTTGCGACCAAGAGCCCATGCCGCGCAACAGCTTGCTGATGGTGCTCGACCGCATCGGCGAGACGGTTGAACATTCCTATCAGCAAGCCAGATCCATCATGAACCTGTGCGGCCAGGTCGTCGTCAATCTGGGGCAAACGGTCAAAAACCCAAGAAGACTACGTGTGACGTCTCTGTTTCATCACATGGAGCAGGCGGGTCTTGATGCGGTGCCTATCATTAGCTTGCTGACCTTCCTCATCGGCGCGGTGGTGGCTTATTTGGGCGCCAGCATTCTGCGCACCTTTGGCGCCGAGGTTTTTACGGTCGAGCTGGTGGGTTTTGCCGTGTTGAGAGAGTTGGGGGTTTTGCTGACCGCGATCATTGTGGCCGGCCGGTCGGGCAGCGCCTTTACGGCGCAGATCGGATCGATGAAAGTCAATGAGGAGATCGATGCGATGCGCACCCTCGGCCTCGATCCGGTTGAGATTCTGGTTGTGCCCCGGATATTGGCGTTCGTCATCATGGTGCCGATTCTCACATTCATTGGTGATGTGATGGGGCTTTTTGGCGGCATTTTGATTGCCTGGGTTCAATTGGATATTTCTCCGGGCATGTTTCTCATTCGCATGAATGAATTTATTCCCATCAATCATTTCTGGGCGGGCATGATCAAGGCGCCTTTCTTTGCCTTTGTTATTGCGCTGATCGGTTCCCATGAAGGGTTGAAAGTTGAAGGCAGCGCCGAATCAGTCGGGCGCCATACGACGCTCTCGGTGGTGCAGGCGATTTTTCTGGTCATCGTTTTGGATGCATTGTTCGCTATGTTTTATATCGAAGTGGATTATTAAATATGGTCTCCCGGCACAGCGACGTTATCATTTCGGTTGAAGGCTTGCGCACACAGTTCGGCTCTCATGTGGTTCACGATCACCTGGACCTTGAAGTCTATCGGGGCGAGGTGATCGGGGTCGTGGGCGCTTCCGGGTCGGGTAAATCCGTTCTGTTGCGCACGATTGTTGGTCTGATCGAACAGGCAGCCGGCACTATCCGGGTGTTCGGCAATGATACCGGCCAGATGAGTGATGAAGAACGCAGGTCAACGGAACAGCGCTGGGGCGTGCAGTTTCAAGATGGCGCCTTGTTCTCATCATTGTCCGTTTTGCAAAATATAGAAACGCCCATGCGCGAGCAGTTTTCCTTATCAGAAACGCTGATGAAGGAGCTTGCCGAAATCAAGATCTCCATGGTTGGATTGGGATCGGATGCAGCGCCTAAACTCCCTTACGAACTGTCGGGCGGCATGCGCAAACGCGCCGGCTTGGCGCGGGCTCTGGCGCTGGACCCGGAAGTTGTTTTTCTCGATGAACCCACAGCCGGTCTCGATCCTATCGGGGCGGCGGCCTATGATGAGCTGATTAAGCGGTTGCAGCAAACCTTGGGCCTCACCGTTTTTATGGTGACGCATGATCTGGATAGCTTGCATGCGATTTGCGACCGGATTGCTGTCCTGGCGGATAAGCGTGTAATAGTGATCGGAACCATGGAGGATATGTTGGCCAGCACGCACCCTTGGGTGCGGGAATATTTTCACGGACCGCGCGGGCGCATGGTCACGCATGAGGCTTGAAGTTGTGCTCACATAAGGCGATGCTTTTGTTAAGGGGAAACTAATGGAAACGCGTGCACATTTTGTCTTGATCGGGACCTTCACGATGTCCGTCTTTGTCGGGGTTTTTCTCTTCGTCCTCTGGCTGGCGAAAGTGGAGATTGACCGCGACTTTGCCGATTACAATATCATTTTCGAATCCAATGTGACGGGCCTCAGCCGGGGCGGCGACGTGCGGTATAACGGCATCAAGGTCGGCGAAGTGACGCGGCTGTCTCTGGACCCGGAAAATCCGAGCCGTGTTTTTGCCTATGTCCGCATTGATACGACCACGCCGGTCTCGCAAGATTCTGTGGCGACTTTCGAGTTTATCGGCTTGACGGGCGTGGCCTATATTGCCCTGGCGGGTGGTGGACCTCAATCCAAGCCTCTGGAGTTGAAAAAGGGAGAAGACGTGCCGTCCATTGTCGCGACGCCTTCGGCCATTCAGTCGCTTTTCTCCGGGGCGCCCGATGTGCTCACCGGCGCGAACCGCGTCATCCTGCAGGTGCAGCAGGCGTTGAATGAAGAGAACCAGCAACGCTTTGCCAATTTTCTGGACAATCTGGAAACGGTCAGCCAAGCCGCGGCGGGACGCGCGGAAGAGATTGATGCCATTCTGGTCAGCGGCGCCGCCATTGCAGCCGATCTGGCTGAAGCCACCAGCGCCATTAATGAACTGTCCACCAATCTGTCCGGCCTGGTCGACGGAGAGGGCCGCGTGCTCATCGAAGAAGCAACGAGCGCCGTGCGTGCGTATGGAACCCTGGCTGACAGCGCCAATGATGTGGTGATTGACAACAGCGCCTCCATCCGCGCCTTTGCTGATGGCGGTCTCGCCGAGTTCGGTTTGTTTGTAGGGGAAACGCGGCAGCTTGTGCGCACGCTCGACCGGGTGCTGGGGCGGTTCGAAAGCGATCCGGCGCGCTATCTGTCGGGCAATTACGCCGCGGAGGTCGAGGCCGAGTAATGAACGCGACAGAAACATGACAAAGGAGCGCGCCATGCGGGGGAGAAGTGTCTTGAAAGTTCTGGCTTTGGTTGGGGTGTTGGGGCTTGCTGCTTGCGGCTCCATTGTAGAGCTGCCGGGCTCGGGCCCCGCGCCGCAGATCTACAGCCTGGCTGTGCGCGACGCGGAGCGTGACTATGACAAACGTGACTGGCGCTTGCTCATCGGTGAGCCTGCGGCCTCGCGCACGCTGGACACCGACCGCATTGCGCTTTGGTCCTCGCCCGTGGAGGTGAACTATCTCAAAGGCGCGCTGTGGAGCGACCGCGTGCCGCGCCTGCTGCAAGGGGTGTTTGTGGAAACGTTTGATCGCGCTGATGCGTTGGAGTTGGTGGCGAGCAGTTCTGTGGGGATGCGCGCGCCCTATTTGCTGACAAGCACGCTCCAGGCGTTCCAGGCCGAGGGCAGCGGCGGCAACCGTGTTTCCCGTATACGGATTAAATTTGTCCTGGTTGAGCAGGCCAGCGCGGATATTCTGGCCTCAAAGGTGTTTGAGCGCGAGACCCGCACGCGTGGTCAAGGCGCCAAAGCCATCGTCCTGGCATTTGACGAGGCCATGGCGGAAATCGCTCCGCAAGTCATGGACTGGGTGTTGGAAACGGTAGACGCAAAAAGCGGAAAATGAGGGTGAGGGCGATGACGCAGATTCATGAATTTCCTCTATGCGTCATCACCGGGCCTTGACCCGGTGATCCAGTGCAATCAGAGAACGAGGATTGCAATAAAGTGCGCTGTCTCTGATTGTTCTGGATGCCCGTATCAAGTACGGGCATGACGCCTTGTGATTTGCGCCTTAATTGTTACTTGATCATTTTGTCCAACAAAAACCGTTGTCATTGCACCAATTATTGCAGCCGCTATTTTTGGATCCGCCGATACAAGGCTTCTTATAAAAAAGGAAAACCCTAACCATGCAGCATAAAACATCCCGGAGAGAAGAATAACTCCAAGGATTGTCATCCATTTTTCTTTGTTTAAATTCTTGTTCATATCTTTCTGTGAGTTTAACGCTCTTGAGCTCTCTCAAATATTGCCGAACAAGTCCGCCTGCCCTACAGCCACCGGCGGACTTTTTCTTTATACGCCTGAAACGCATCGCCAAAAAGCGCTTCGAGGGCGCGTTCTTCCGGGGCGATTTGGAAGCGGTTCATGTACAAAACAAAACCGGCGGCAGAGGCCAGCGCGAAAAGGTTTGACAGAAAGACGCCCCAGCCGATGAGTATGCACAGAAGGCCGACATACATCGGGTTGCGCGTGAATTTATAGATGCCGGACGTGACGAGCGATGAGGCGCTGCCGGGCTTGGTGGGGTTGACCGTCGTTTTGGCTTTTCTGAACGCCAGGGCCCCGGCCAGCGCGAAAGAAAAACCCAGCAGCGCCAGCATACCGAAGGCCGCCCCCCTGATCTCACCGGGTGTTGGGATGCCCGGAAAGGTTATGGAGATCAGCCACATCGCTGCGGCAAAAATAATCATCACAAGCGGCGGCGGAATTTTTAGTTCAAGCTTTGACATGTTTTCATCCTGTTTTGTTGTCGAACACGCTGGTGTAATGCGAGACTTCAGGGAATGGCTCGTAGAAATGGTGCAATAGTTTTCGCCATTCCTGGTACTCTTCAGAACCTCTGAAGCCGATTGTATGGTCTTCAAGGGTTTGCCAGTTCACCAGCAGAATGTAGCGGCTGGGTTTTTCCAGGCATCTTGAAAGCTGATGCGACACGTAGCCGCCCATTCCCGCTATGATCTTCTGCGCTGCGCTGAAAGCCGTTTCAAACTCTTGTTCCCGGCACGGCTTCACATCCAATATGGCGACTTCCAAAATCATTTCAATGATCCACTAGTCTAATCAGCCCGCGCCTTTGCGGCGGACGAAATAAGGTTTCCACCACGAGATCGAGATCGGCACCGCGATGTTTAGCCAAAAGGCGGTGAACATCAGCGTGTAGAAAGCCTGCGTGTTCAGGATATTGTTTTGAACATAGGCAATGTCGATCACCACGAACGCCAGTTCCGCCCGGCCCAACATGCCAAAGCCGATCATCAGGCTTTCATGCCAGTCGAAACGCCCGGTATAGCGCGCAGCGAGACCCGCCGAGGAGATCTGCGCAATAATCAGGCAGACGGTGAGGAGGACCGTTTGTGGAATGACGGAGACAAACATCTCCCAGTCGAGCAGGATCTTGGTGCCAAGCTCAACAAAGAACACCGGTCCGATCCAGGAAAAGGCAATGTCGTCGACGATCTTTTTGGTGTTCTCGTAATAATTCACCTTCGGGTGCTGCAGAAATTCGAAATATTCCTCTTTGATGACGAGACCCGCCATATAAGCGCCGACCGCCGGATGGAAGCCCAAGGCATGGGCCAGAATGCCGACAAGCGCAGCGATGGTCAGTACACTGAGGGTGGTTTGTTCGCCATCGGCAAAAGACAGCAAATGCTTGATCCCGAAACGCCGGATGAGCGGGATGCGCGCCAACATGCCGACAGCAATATGTGGAAAAATCCATGTGCCGAGAAGTGTCACCAGGCCGAAGAACAGAAGGGCCTTGCCCAGCACCCATTCGATGTCGATCAAGTTAAGTGCGGTATCGCCGGCCGCCACGGGAACCAGGATGGCGACCAGTGTCAGCGAGGCGATATCGTCGAGCACGGCGGATGTCATGATGCCGGTGGCGGCCGGAGAGGTTTGAAGCCCCTCGCTTTTGAGCGAGACCATAGTCAAAGACACGGCCGTTGCCGTCATCGCCAGCCCGCACATCAGGGCGATATTGGTATCCTGCCAGAAATAATCGGCGATCCAATAGGCCGTAAAAAAGGGCGCGACAGCGCCGAAAAACGCGATCCCCCAGCTGCGCTTGAGGCTGTTCAGGAAATTATTGGTGGTTTCCTCAAAACCGAGCGCGAACATGATCACCACGATGCCGACCTCGGCGAAGCCCCGGATGAAGGGCGAGCTTTCGGCGGGCAGAATGCCGGTATTCACCAAAATCGCTCCGACAGCCAGGTAATAAAGGACAGGAGTGAGTTTGGTTTTGCGCGCGGCGAAGATCGCGACAAATACACCACACCAGATGATCGCGAGATGTTCCAAAGGTTCCATGATAGACGAGTTTTCCTTTAATTCGGGGCGAGGATAGCTGATTCGCTTTAGGTGTGATGCAACTCTGTGCGGCGGCGGAGGCGGGGCGATCTTTAAATGCCCCTATAAAGTTCAATTGTGTATCCAAATGCACTATTAAGCTGTGGTCTGTGGTGCTTGGTTATTCAAGGTTAACTTTTTTACATCATAATGTTCCGTGTCCATATCGTTAACGGCCACACGTACCTAAGTGCAACTTTCAGAAGCGTCTCTATGAGCCATATCGACTTGATCTTGTTGCCCTTCAGCGGCCTTTCATTTTTTGTCATGGGGCTGATTGTTGCTTTTCGTGCAGCGACGAGCCTCGTGCCGCATATCCGCCGGCGCTTCTCAGGCCTCGCTGCTTTTGGTCTCATCTACGGCGCTTCCGAATGGCTGATCCATTTTGATCTGTTTGATCCCGCACATTTTAGCCCTGAAGAATTATTGGCTGTGGTCGCCCTTTCTTTCCTCGCTCTTTACTGGTTTGCCCTTGAGGTGCTGGTGCGCCGGCATCAGATAATGTTTGTAATGGTTTTTGGGTTAGGCGCGATGTGGTGTGTCTCCGCTTGGGTTATCCCTAACCCCGCCGCACTGGAAATTCTCACGCATTTTGCCATCGGCGCTCCGGCATCGTTTATAGCGGCCTACGCGTATGTATGGGACAAATCATTTCGTGCCGAGGGCGAACCAATCAAACGCGCAACTATTGTTGGTGGATTGGGTTTTGCTGTACTTGGCCTTTTACAGGTTTTTTCGGGCCTGGCAGAACTTTTTCCCTCGTTGCTTTTCAACCCAACGAATTTTGAAACCGTATTCGGCTTAACTTATTTGGTTACGCGTGCTCTTACAGCGTTTTTTATTTCTACGGCGACAATCACTTTGATCGGGTTTTTTGCCTATACTCAGCGGCAAGAAATAGAAGAAGAATCGGCGAGATTACATGAAGCCCTTGTCGCCAGTGAGGCCAGTCTCGCCAATGCCCAGCGTATCGGAAATATGGGTAGTTGGGAGTGGAACATCGCTGCTGACGAACTTTTTTGGTCTGACCAGATATTCCGAATCTATGATATGGAGCCGCAGGAGTTCGGCAATACCTACGAAGCCTTCCTGGAGCGCGTCTACCCGAGCGACCGCTCGCATGTCGAAGAGTCGGTCGAGCAGGCGATCAATGATCATACGAGATACGACGTTAAGCATCGGATCATTTTGCCGACTGGTGAAGTTCGGATTGTGCACAAACTGGGAGAAGTGGAGTACAGCGCTGCGGGTCAGCCACTGAGAATGACCGGGACGGTCCAAGATATCACCGAGCAACAGGAGGCGGAAGACGAATTGCGCAAGGGTCGCGTCATGCTTTCGGGGATTCTGAATATTGCGGAAGAAGCGATCATCCTTGCCGACAACAGCCTGCGCATCATTCAATTTAGCCGTGGCGCGCAGCGCTTGTTCGGCTATGAGGGGGATGAGGCGATTGGCAAGTTCATCGAGCAGTTGATCCCGGAACGGTATCGCGCCACGCATTCGGGTAAAGTCCGAAAATTTTCTGAAGGGCCGCACAACAGCATTCAGATGGATTCGCGGATAGAGTTTGTGGGGCTGCGGAAAAACGGGGAGGAATTTCCGGCCGCCATATCTCTGTCCAAACTTCAGATTGGCAAGAGATATCTCTACTCCCTTATCTTGAGAGACATCGGACCGGAAAAAGCGGCGCACGACGAATTACTGACGGCTAAGTTGGTTGCGGAAGCGGCCAACCATGCAAAGTCCAGCTTTCTTGCTAATATGAGCCATGAACTGCGCACTCCATTGAATGCAATTATTGGGTTCTCTGAAACAATCAGTAGACAAACATATGGACCCGTGGGGAGTTCAAAGTATCTTGAATACATAGATGACATCAACCAGTCTGGCATGCACTTGCTGAAAATCATCAACGATATTTTAGACCTATCGAAGATTGAAGCTGGAGAAGCCGATCTTGATGAGGAAGTTATTGAGGTTTCCGAGGCTGTTCGATCCTGTTTGAATTTGGTGAAGCGGCGCGCTAAAACGGGCGGTGTGGATCTGAAATGTGACGTGCTGACAGGCGCCGCACCGCTCTATGCCGACGAACTCAAGCTTAGACAGATTCTGATCAACCTCTTGTCCAATGCCATCAAGTTCACACCAGCGGGCGGCGAGGTTGTGATAAAGACTTGGTCTCGCCCGGAAGCCGGCTATGTGTTCCAGATCGCCGACACGGGCATCGGCATCGCGCTGGAAGACATCCCCGCGGTTCTGACCCCGTTCAAGCAAGTTGACAGCGATCTCAATCGTAAGTTCGAAGGGACCGGTCTCGGCCTGGCGTTGACCAAGTCTCTCGTCGAAATGCACAGCGGCTCGCTCGATCTGCAAAGCGAGGTCGGCGTCGGCACCACTGTGACGGTGCGCTTGCCCGCAGAACGGATTGTGCTGAAGACGGCTACAGCGAGGTGACCGCCCCGTTTTCGTCTTGAGGGCCGATCCAGAAGAATGGATTGTAGGCGATCTCCCATAGATGGTCATCCGGGTCTTTGAAATACCCGGAATAGCCACCCCAGGAGGCTTTTTGAGCCGGCTTTACAAGCGTCGCGCCTGCGGCCAGTGCTTGGTTCAACACGTGGTCCACCTCTGCTTCCGATGTCACATTATGGGCAAGATTAAAACAGTTATAGCCGCTTCCCTTAGAGGAAACTGTTGCGTCTTTTGCAAGATCATCGCGACCGGATAGGCCTAGCCACGTCCCGTTTAAGTTAAAAAAGGCAACTTCCGGCGGCGATTCCATTTTCGGAA
>JAJFIO010000066.1 GCA_021774915.1 Alphaproteobacteria bacterium | reverse complement strand
CAGCAAAATCAAACGCTGCGTTCCACCATCATCTGTTTAATGCTGGCGATGGCTTTAGCCGGGTTGAGACCCTTGGGGCAGGTGTTCGTGCAGTTCATGATGGTGTGGCAGCGGTAAAGCCGGAAGGGGTCTTCCAGATTGTCGAGCCGGTCGCCAGTCGCCTCGTCGCGGCTGTCGACCAGCCAGCGGTAGGCCTGAAGCAGAGATGCGGGCCCCAGATAGCGATCCCCGTTCCACCAATAGCTGGGACACGAGGTCGAGCAGGACGCGCAGAGGATACATTCATAGAGACCGTCGAGCAGAGCGCGGTCTTCTTCCGACTGTTTCCACTCTTTTTCAGGCTTGGGCGTATCAGTGTGGAGCCAGGGCTCGATGGAGGCGTATTGCGCATAGAAATTGGTGAGATCGGGCACCAGATCCTTCACTACTTCTGTATGCGGCAGAGGGAAGATTTCGATCACGCCGTCAATCTCGTCCATGCCTTTGGTGCAAGCCAGCGTGTTGCGCCCATCGACATTCATGGCGCAGGAGCCGCACACGCCTTCGCGACACGAGCGGCGGAAGGTCAGCGTCGGGTCCACGTCATTTTTGATTTTAATGAGCGCGTCCAGAACCATCGGACCGCAGGTCTCCAGGTCAATTTCATAACTATCCATATGGGGATTTTTGTCATCATCCGGCGACCAGCGGTAGACTTTCAATGTCCTGATATTTGTTGCGCCCTCCGGTTTCGGCCAGACTTTGCCCACACCAACTTTGCTGTTTTTTGGCAATGACAGTTCAACCATGAAATCTTTTCCTCTTCCGCCGATTAATAGACACGTTTCGCCGGTTTGACATATTCAATATCGTCGGTGAGCGTGTAGGCATGCACTGGCCGATAATCCAGCCGCACTTCACCCTGCTCATTAATCCAGGCGAGGGTGTGTTTCATCCATGTATCATCATCGCGGTCGCCGTAATCTTCACGGGCATGGGCGCCCCGGCTTTCCTTACGGTTCGCCGCAGCATTCATCACCACCACCGCTTGGGCAATGAGATTTTCAAATTCCAGTGTTTCTACAAGGTCGGAATTCCACACCATAGAGCGGTCGGTCACGGCAATGTCCGACGCTGCATCAAATACTTCTCTGATAAGACCCTTACCTTCCTCCAACACCTCGCCCGTGCGGAACACCGAGCAATTGTTCTGCATCACTTTTTGCATGCGCAATCGAAGCTCCGCCGTTGGCGTTCCCCCCTCGGCGTGGCGCAAACCATCAAGACGGCCGATGGCATTATCGCCAGCGCCGCTAGGCAAATCAGGCTGTTTGGCCCCGGGGGTGAGCACTTCGGCACAGCGCATGCCGGCAGCGCGGCCAAACACCACCAGGTCAATCAGCGAATTGGAGCCCAGCCGGTTCGCGCCGTGCACAGACACGCAAGCCGCCTCCCCAACGGCCATCAGGCCCGGCACCACCGCGTCCGGATCGCCGTCTTTCAGGGTCACTACTTCTCCGTGAAAATTAGTTGGCACACCGCCCATGTTATAATGCACCGTTGGCAGAACCGGAATCGGTTGCTTGGTCACATCAACACCGGCAAAGATCCGCGAACTTTCGGAAATGCCGGGCAACCGCTCAGCCAGCACAGCCGGATCGAGATGATCCAGGTGCAAGAAGATGTGATCCTTATCTGGCCCCACACCGCGCCCTTCGCGAATCTCGATGGTCATGGAGCGGCTGACCACATCACGCGAGGCCAGATCCTTAGCCGAGGGCGCATAACGCTCCATAAAGCGCTCGCCTTCCGAATTGACAAGATAACCGCCTTCGCCGCGCGCCCCTTCGGTGATTAACATGCCCGCGCCGTAAATACCCGTGGGGTGAAACTGCACAAATTCCATGTCTTGCAACGCAATGCCCGCACGCAAGGCCATTCCGTTGCCATCACCAGTGCACGTGTGTGCGGAGGTGCAGGAAAAGTATGTTCTGCCATAACCGCCGGTCGCCAATATTGTGCGCTGGGCACGAAAACGATGGATTGTTCCATCGTCCAGGTTCCAGGCCATCACGCCCCTGCATTCCCCGTCTTCCATAAGAAGATCGATGACGAAATATTCGATATAAAATTGTGCGTCATGGCGCAGAGACTGACCATAGAGAGTGTGCAACATGGCGTGGCCCGTGCGGTCCGCAGCCGCGCAAGTGCGCTGGACAAGCCCCTCGCCGTAATTGGAGGTCATGCCCCCAAAGGCGCGCTGATAGATCTTACCCTCCTCGGTGCGTGAAAACGGCACGCCGAAGTGCTCTAATTCGTAAACCGCCTGCGGGGCGTGCTTGCACAAATATTCGATGGCGTCTTGATCGCCCAGCCAGTCCGACCCCTTGACCGTGTCATACATATGCCAGCGCCAGTCATCTGCGCCCATATTGCCGAGCGCCGCAGAGATGCCGCCTTGGGCAGCGACGGTGTGGCTGCGGGTGGGAAATACTTTGGAAATGCACGCGGTGCGCAAGCCCTCTTGGGCGCAGCCCAGCGTCGCCCGCAAGCCGGCGCCGCCGGCACCCACCACGATAACATCGAAGGTATGATCAGTGATCGGATAAGATTGTATAGCCATATGGCTTTAAGACCCCAGAGAGATTTTCAAAATAGCAAATACACAGGCGACGCCCAATCCTACGGCAAAGCAGGTGTTGGCGATGAAATGAACGAGCTTGACCGTCTCGTTATGGATATAATCCTCAAAAACCACCTGCATGCCCAAGCGCATATGTATGACACCAGCCAGAACAAACAACAGCATGAATATTGCTGTAAGCGGCTGCGCCAGCCAGGCGCGCATCATGGCATAGTCATCACCGATATGGCTCTGCAGCCCGGCTATAAACCACAATGTGAGCGGTACCAGTGCAATAGCGGTCAGGCGCTGAATCCAGTAATGGGAAACCCCGGAGCGGGCCGATCCCAGACCCCGTACACGGGCAAGAGGCGTTTTCAAGCTCATCTGATAAGGCTCTCCTTAAACAATCCAAACAGCAATCGTGACCAAGCCGGACAGCGCAAAAATCACAAGACTGGAGCGCTCCGCCGCGTCATTGTCAAAACCGTACCCTAGATCCCAACCCAAATGCCGCACGCCATTGATGAGATGGTAGAGCAGCGACCATGTGTAGCCGAACAGCACAAACAGCCCTAAATAACTGCCCGCAACCGATTGAAAATCGGCGTAGGCGCTGGGTCCGCTGGCCACGGCGATCAGCCACCAGACAAGGAATACCGTTCCCAGCGTATTGCCGACACCAGTGATGCGGTGAACGATGGAGGTCGCCATGGTCCACGGCCAGCGGTAAATCTGCATATGCGGGGACAGAGGCCGTGATCGCTTAAGAGAAGTTTGCGCCATGTGTGTCACTTCCTCAAAAGACGGTTGATACGGACTTAAAGATCGTCACATCAGGGTGCGCCAGCCTAGGGACTCTCATCTCTTGGAAGAGATTGGGAAGGGGTGAGTTGCCGCCTGCACACCGAATCGCCTTTGTTATGACATTATGAGACGCGCGCCTCAAGGGCGAAAAGCCTGCAAAAATGCCCATCCGCGCCTTGCTACCCTTTCAAAATATGCCCACGACCTGATCGCGGCGACGTGTGTACCGCTTCAAGGCAGATGGTTGTATCCTTCTCCGGCAAGGGCTAAATACCCCATAAGGGAGATCAACAATGAACACTCTTTTCCACTCTGCATCTGGCGCCGTGCTGGCGTTGACGATTGTGACTCTACTAGCTGGATCCACTTCGGTTGAGGCGCAAGATCAGGCGGCTACTGCGCTCCATCTTTACAATCGCACTTGTGGCGCCATAGAGGTGGTGATTCTGGACGACGGGGAATGTCCCAAGGGAGCTGAGACCTGCCGGGTTTCCATTGATTATGGGGAGCGGGGCGATATCCAGATGACCGGGGCTCTGCCCGCCGCGCTGACTTATCACGTAGAGGGCCGGTGTACGAGCGGCAGACCAACGCAGATCTCAGGCCAGTGCGAGGTGACGCTTGTCAGACTGTCGCCCAAGCATCCCACGCCCATGACGCCCGGCAACGACACATCTTCATTGGAGCGTGCGATGGACGTGCCCTGTACTAACCTGTCCGGTGAATGTGTGGAACTTGAAGGTGGATCCATACGCAACAAAATGGTCACGCTGCGGCACCGGACGGTGGACATTGAGCTGGGTCTTTGTGACCAGGGAGTGGACGGTGTCGACATCTGCCAACCACAATGCAAAGTGCGGTAGAAGATTTGTCATCTACCGCGGCATAGCCACCCAATAATCGAGATCAAGAATGACGGACGCATCATAGGCGCCCGCGTTATCTTTGTAGGGGAAATCGGCGCAGGGGCAATCTTTCGTCGCCACCAACCTTAGGCGCAGCGCTCCGGCATCCGTGCGACCCTTCAGTTCAGCCCTCTCCAGCACTTCAGACCAGGCAAACACTGTGCCCCCGGCAAACAGCGGCGCAACATGGGCGCCGCCATTCAGTCCCAATATTTTTTGTGCGTTCGCCAGTCCATTGAAGGACAGCGCCCGGGCTATTGAGATCACATGACCGCCGTAGATCAGCCGTCGGCCAAAGCGGCCTTTCGATTCGGTAAACTGGTTGAAATGCACTCGCGCGGTGTTTTGGTAGGCCCGCGTGGCCAGGGCGTGTTCGGCCTCTTCCACGGTCATACCGTCAGCATGATCAATGCGCTCCCCCACGTCATAATCGCCCCAGAGACTAGGCCTGCCCGCAAGGGCCACATCATAATCAGTAAAAGTCAACGCGGGCGGCAATTCGAGATCCGCCGCGCTCACCGCCGCCGCGAGATCCGGCACATGAGGCTCAGGCGCCGGTGCGTCCGGATCGCGCTTATTGACCATCACCCAGCGCACATAGGTCAGCACGATATCGCCACTTTGATTCACCCCGGTGGAGCGCACGGTGACAATGCCGGTCTGCCTTGAACGATTTTCTTTCAGTCCGATCACTCGAGAGGTCGCGACAAGCGTATCGCCGGGAAAAACAGGGGCGAGGAACCGCGCCTCGGCATAGCCCAGATTAGCCACGGCGTTGAGCGAGATATCGGGGACGGTTTTGCCAAAGACGATATGAAAAACCAGAAAATCATCCACCGGCGCCTGCGATAAACCCAGACTACGCGCAAAAGAGTCAGATGACGTCAGCGCAAAGCGACTGCCGGTGAGCGCGATGTAGAGTGCGACATCACCATGAGTTATCGTGCGCGGGGTGGCGTGAACAATGTTCTGCCCCAGTCTGAAATCTTCAAAAAAATTTCCGGAATTGGTTTTGCTCATGGGGTTTCTTGGCTGCCCTTGCGTTCCTCTGGGAACTTTTATTGAATATACCTAACCTATTGCCGCCGCGATATCGGCAATCGCCTCAGCCACGGCAACAGTGCGACGGGCGATATCCGCATGCAGACGCTCGACCATCTGGCCGTCAACTTTGAGAGCGCCCTTGCCCTGATTGTCCGGGTGGTCAAAAGCCGCAATAACCGCTTGCGCCCAGGAAACTTCATCTGCGCTCGGTGAAAAAATCTCATTGCAGGTTTCAATCTGACTGGGATGGATCAATGTTTTACCGTCAAACCCGAAAGCACGTCCTTGCACACACATATCCGCGAAACCTTGCCCATCCTGAATATCATTGAACACGCCGTCGATCAGCACCAGTCCATAGGCGCGCGCCGCCAGCACGCACAGCCCCAGCGATGTGATCAGCGGCTCCCGGCCCGGCGGCTGCGCGCACCCCAACTCTTTGGCGAGATCATTGGTGCCCATAACCCACGCCGTCAATCTGGACCCCGGCTCGGTAGAACTGGCGGCGATGTTTTGGGCGTTGAGCATGGCGAGCGGGGTCTCCATCATCGCCCACAAGCCGACCTCTGGCGCCGCTCCATGGTCATTCATCAGCGCCTCATATTGTTGGACGCCATGGGCAGTATCCACTTTCGGCACGAGTATGGCATCAGGCTCGGCTGAGGCGGCAGCCCTGACATCGTCGAGCCCCCAGGGCGTATCCAGCCCGTTGACCCGGATGATAATCTCCCGCGCGCCATACCCGCCATCGCGCACCGCCGCACAGACTTGGGTGCGCGCTTCATCCTTGGCGCCCGGGGCCACCGCATCTTCGAGATCCAAGATCAGCGCATCGGCGGGCAGGCCTTTGGCTTTCTCCAAAGCGCGAGCATTAGAGCCCGGCATGTAAAGAACAGAACGGCGGGGGCGGATCGCATGGGGCACGTCAATTCTCTCCTTGAAAGGCCATCCTTGGTTTTACGGCAAATCGCAAACCAGAAAATCAGACTCGAACACCGAACCTATCATCAATTTCCCCTGATCAGCGAGAGCAATAGAGGAGCCGGAAAGCAGTGCACCTTTATCCAAAAACCGGGTCTGGATCTCCGGCGCGTCGCCAGGCGGCAGGCGAACCGTGACCACTTGGCTGGGCGACAGACGGGCCGGGTCGGCCGCGTGAGCGAGAAAATCAAAAAGTTTCGGATGGCCGGTGACCCACAGCGTTCCTGTAACGTCAATATCGATGTTATCAAGACCCAACTCAAAAGGAATGCGCGACGACAGCTTCAGCGCCCCGGTGGCGCGCTCCACACTGAACAGTGAAAGTGCTCGCCCGGTGGTCTCAGCCACATAAAGCATGCCCCCATCCGGGCTCAAACGCAGCCCATTGGCATAAGTCAAACCGTCTGCGACGGTTGTTGCCGCCGCGCCATCGAAATACACCACGCTGGCCCGACCCAGCAGAGCATAGTCTTCCAGCAGCCGCGCAAAGCCCGGCTGGCTTCCGTGGTCATTGGTGACATAAAACCGGCTCTCATCCACTGCTTCAACATCATTGAGGGAAAAGAAGGCGAGATCGCTCACCGTTTTGCGATGCTGCGCGGCCTCACCGGGAACAAGAGTTAAAACCTCCACAACCTGACCCCTGCCAAAAAGATCCGTGGACTCGTTCCAGCTCATCGCATGGTTGACAACAAAGAGCGTCTGCGCACCATCAGGCGCGGTGTAGAGGCTGAGACCATGCGGTGCAAAACGCTCCAACGTGGAGGGCGTAATATCGGTGAGCGTGCCGACGGGATCTTGCAAAGAGAACCGGTAAATCGCCCCGGCCACAGGCCCCCGGGATGCCACCCGCCGATCATAAGACGACAAATAAACCAGACCCTTGGCGCGGTCCATGACCATATCTTCCGCACCCGGAGCGCCCGGTACACGCGCGCAAGTCAGATCCGGCCCAGACGCGAGGACAGTAAAAACTCCCGCTGAGATCAAGGTGCGCCACACCAACACGCCGGCAACAAGCACGATCAGTACACTAAGCACGGAGAGTTTGCGCTTCATGGGTTTTGCGCCTTGCCGCGCAAAGGGCCGTCCACCAGCGTCTCAGCGATTTGCACGGCATTTAGCGCCGCACCCTTGCGCAGATTATCCGACACCACCCAAAGATGAAGTCCGTTTTCAATGGTCGGATCTTTGCGGATGCGGCTGATAAAGGTGGCGTATTCGCCGACGCATTCGAGAGGCGTCACATATCCACCGTCTTCGCGCTTATCAACCACTAGGCAGCCCGGCGCTTCACGCAGGATATCACGCGCTTGGCTCTCGCTTATCGGATCGTGAAACTCGATATTCACCGCCTCAGAATGACCGACAAAGACCGGCACCCGGACGCAGGTTGCCGTCAGGACGATATCCGGGTCCAACATCTTTTGGGTTTCAGCCGCCATTTTCCACTCTTCCTTAGTGGCTCCGTCTTCCATGAAAACGTCAATATGCGGAATGACATTAAAAGCGATTTGCTTGGGGAAGACCTGCGGCTCTACCGGATCGTTGACATAAAGCGCCCGAGTCTGGGTCCATAACTCATCCAACGCGGCATTGCCGGCACCCGACACTGACTGGTAGGTCGCGACCACAACCCGCTTGATACGCGCGTGGTCATGCAAGGGTTTCAAAGCCAGCACGAGCTGCGCGGTGGAACAATTGGGATTGGCGATGATATTTTTCTTCGTGTAGCCGGAAAGCATGGCTGCATTCACCTCCGGCACGATCAGCGGCACATCCGGATCCATGCGGAAACAACTCGAATTGTCGATCACCACACATCCCATTGCACCGATTTTAGGCGCCCATTCGGCGGAAACGGAAGACCCGGCGGAAAAAAGCGCAATGTCGGTTCCGGCAAAATCAAAATGCTCAAGCACCTTGGTTTTCAGTGTCCGATCGCCAAAGGAAACCTCCTTGCCGATGCTCTTTCGAGAGGCCAGCGCCACCACTTCACTCACCGGGAATTTACGCTCTTCGAGAATGTTCAACATTTCCCGGCCGACACTCCCCGTCGCGCCGACAACAGCCACTTTATAGGTCACGAGATTTTACCTTTAAAATTATCATACATTGAGCGATTCCATTTCGCTTAAAATTGCATCACCCATCGCTGCGGTGGAGAGTGGCGTTTCTCCTTGCAAGACAATATCCGCCGTACGCAGGCCTTGGCCAAGCACATTGCGCACCGCCTGGTCAATGAGATCTGCTTCCACCTCCCGGTTAAAACTGTAGCGCAGCGCCATCACAAAACTCAAGATCATGGCGATGGGATTGGCCTTGCCTTGACCTGCTATATCCGGCGCGGAGCCATGAACCGGTTCATAAAGCGCATGCGCCTTACCGCTTTCATCCTTGGCTCCTATCGATGCAGAAGGCAGCATGCCTAAAGATCCCGTCAGCATGGCGGCCTCATCCGACAAAAGATCGCCGAATAGATTGTCAGTGACAATAACATCAAACTGCTTCGGGCTACGCACCAATTGCATAGCGCAATTATCCGCATACATATGATCGAGCTGGATATCCGGATATTCCGCATCGC
The DNA here is from genome assembly GCA_021774915.1 of Alphaproteobacteria bacterium. GTDB lineage: Bacteria > Pseudomonadota > Alphaproteobacteria > SMXP01 > SMXP01 > JAJFIM01. Next base: position 1,078 of record JAJFIO010000066.1, on the reverse strand, counting down.
CGATTTTTTGCACTTCTTCGCGCCACAACAGGCCTGAGACCATGACATTGGCTTTATCCACCGATGTCAGCCGGCCTTTGCGTTTACCCGTCAGATCAAAGGCGACCCGGGCGACGCGGTGGATTTCCGGTGTTGTATAGACTTGCGTATTGACGCCGCGGCGCTGTCCGTTCCCGAGATCTTCAATGCCAGCGGGCTCGCCGAAATAAATCCCGCCTATCAGCTCGCGCACGATCAGAATATCAAGCCCGCTCACCAGTTCGGGCTTCAGGCTTGAGGCCTCTTTCAGCGCATCAAAACATATTGCCGGGCGCAAATTCGCAAAAAGCCCCAAAGATTTGCGCAAGTCCAGAAGCCCCTGTTCGGGCCGATGGGCATAATCGACCCCGGCCCATTTTGGCCCGCCAACGGCGCCGAGCAGCACCGCGTCTGCCGATAGTGCTTTGGCGATCATGGATGACGGCGCCGGATGTCCCTCAGCGTCAAACGCACAGCCCCCGACGAGATCTTCTTCCAGATCGAACACAAGCCCACGATGATCGCCAAGCCACGCAATCACGCGGCGGGTTTCGGCCATCACTTCAGGGCCAATGCCATCGCCAGCCAAGAGAAGGAGTTGAGGGTTTTGCGTCATGGTGTTCTCAATGTTCTTTACAAGGATGATAAGAGCTCCCGGCTACAGATCTCACCATTCCTCTTAAGGGTTCACGGTTTTGAAGAAGCGCGTTCCGCCCAGGGCCAAGCGGCGGCGCGTTTTTTCTCAAATGCGTCGATCGCGGCGCTTTTCTGCAAGGTCAGATCAATATCGTCCCAGCCATTGAGCAGGCATTCTTTGCGGAAAGGATCGACATCGAACGTCGCCACGCCGCCATCAGGACCGCGTATTTCCTGGGCTTGCAAGTCGATGGTGATGGTCGCATTGGCGCCGCGCGTCGCATCATCCAGCAATTTTTCCCACGTTTCCTTGCCAACCCTGATCGGTAGAATGCCGTTTTTGAAACAATTATTGTAAAAGATATCGGCAAAATCGGGTGCGATCACACACCGGATGCCAAAATCCGCCAGCGCCCAAGGCGCA
>JAJFIO010000065.1 GCA_021774915.1 Alphaproteobacteria bacterium | reverse complement strand
TTGGAAGCCTGAGAGAATGGTCGTCATAGAGTTTCCTTCGAGAAAAAACGCTCAAAGCTTTTTGCAAGACCCTGATGCGCAGCCCCTCTTTGACATACGCCATAAAACGACAACCAGTAAGCTCGTTTTGGTAGATGGATGTTTGTAATTTAAATATTTGTATTTTGGGAATGTCCTGGTTTTTTTCACTTTACCCCTTAAGGCCGACAACCTGCACCACAGCGCCCGCCCCTCCTCAATGCGCTGTCCAGCCGCCATCCACGGGAAGCGCCGCCCCATTGATCGACGCGCCTTCATCACTGCACAAAAAGAGGGCAAGCCCGGCCAGTTGCTCAATCGTGACAAACTTCTTGGTCGGTTGCGCGGCGAGCAGCACATCGCGGATCACGTCTTCTTCGCTGATGCCGCGTGCCTTAGCGGTATCGGGGATCTGCTTTTCCACCAAGGGCGTGCGCACATATCCCGGACAGATCGCATTCACGGTGATGTTATGTGCCGCAACTTCTAAAGCCACCGTCTTGGTCAATCCCAAAATGCCATGCTTGGCCGCGACATAAGCCGCCTTGAAGGGCGAGGCCACAAGCGCGTGGGCTGAGGCCATGTTGATGATCCGCCCCCACCCCGACTGTTTCATGAGAGGCACTGCCGCGCGGATGCTGTGAAAAGCGGAAGACAGATTGATGCCGATAATAGCGTCCCATTTTTCCGGAGGAAAATCTTCGATGGGAGAAACAAATTGGATGCCAGCATTATTGACCAGAATATCGACTGCCCCAAGCTTTTCCCTTGTGGTGGTCACAAGGTCGGCGATCTCAGCGGGTTTCAACATATTCGCTCCGTGATAGAGCACCGGGCCCGCCCCCTGGGCCTCAAGCGTACTGCGAGTGGCCTCGATCTCATCTGCATCGCCCAGGCCATTCAGCATAACGTGCGCGCCCGCGCGCACCAGGGCCGTCGCCAGCCCGAGCCCGATCCCACTGGTGGAACCGGTGATAATCGCCACCTTTCCTTTCAGCATGAATTTACCTTTGATTGAAACGTCTCAGAGAGTTTACAGATCGGCCCCAACCTTAAAGCTCGCTTGCGTTTTGCCTTTAACCTCCGGCACGGTGACGTCCGGCGCCAGTTCGACAAGCTTAAGGCCATGTCTTTCCACATCGAACACGCCAAGATTAGTGATGATGCGATCCACCACGCCCTTGCCCGTTAAAGGCAGCGTGCACGCGTTGAGGATTTTAGGTTCGCCCGCCCGGTTTGTATGATCCATGATCACGACCACGCGTTTGACACCGGCCACAAGATCCATGGCGCCGCCCATTCCCTTCACCATTTTGCCGGGAATCATCCAATTGGCCAGATCCCCATTGCCCGCCACCTCCATGGCGCCGAGAATTGACAAATCAATATGCCCGCCCCGGATCATGGCGAAACTCTCGGCGCTGGAAAAGAAGCTGCTTGAGGGAAGCTCCGTGATGGTCTGCTTGCCCGCATTGATGAGATCCGCATCTATTTCATCCTCAAAGGGGAAAGGCCCCATGCCCAACATGCCATTTTCCGATTGCAAGGTCACATGCACATCATCCGGGATATAGTTCGCCACCAGCGTCGGAATTCCAATCCCGAGATTGACGTAAAATCCATCTTCGAGTTCTTGCGCGGCCCGCGCCGCCATATCGTTTCTGTCCCAAGCCATGGATCTATGCACTCCCTGCTGTGACGCGTTCACGCGTGGTGCGCTGCTCGATGCGCTTTTCGTGCGCGCCCTGCATCAGCCGTTGCACATAAATGCCCGGCGTATGAATGTGATCAGGATCAAGATCGCCCAAGCCGACGATCTCCTCCACCTCCGCCACGGTCACCCTGCCCGCACTCGCCATCATGGGATTAAAATTGCGCGCTGTTTTACGATACACAAGATTACCTTCCGGATCCGCCTTCCATGCCTTGATAATGGAAAGATCCGCTACAAGGCCGGTTTCCATGACATAAGATTCACCGTCAAAGTCCTTCAACTCCTTGCCCTCCGCGATCAGCGTGCCGACGCCAGTTTTGGTGTAGAAGCCCGGAATGCCCGCGCCACCGGCCCGAATACGCTCCGCCAGCGTGCCTTGGGGGTTAAATTCCAACTCCAACTCGCCCGCCAAATATTGCCGCTCGAACTCTTTGTTTTCGCCGACATAAGACGACACCATTTTCTTGATCTGGCGAGTTTCCAGGAGAAGCCCCAGCCCAAAGCCGTCAATTCCAGCATTGTTGGAGATCACAGTGATGTCCTTGACGCCGGACGCCCGCAGCGCCAGGATCAGGTTTTCCGGAATGCCGCAAAGGCCAAACCCGCCTGACATCACCGTCATGCCATCAAACAACAGGCCTTCGAGGGCGAGTGACGCATCCTCGTAGGTTTTATTCACCATTTTCTTTGTCTCCACTGAACTTGGACCAAACTGTAGCCAGAACCGCTCACTAAAGTCTGGACCATTTTTTTAGACTAAGGTCAAGATATACTATGGTGCATGGCCTTCACGGAGCATCCTGATCGCCTCATCAGTTGGAATCACATCTCCAAAGACCTGAACGAAAGTGCTCAGACCCGCCAGATGATCTTCGTCTGTTTGGGCGGCGTTTGCGTCACTGATCATGAGCGCGCGAAAATCGCGCATCATCGCGTCCCGTGCGGTTGACTCGCAGCAAATATTGGTCAGCGTCCCTGCGACAAGAATCGTATCAATACTCCGGGCACGCAGTGCATCCTCCAGCGTAGAAGCCCCTTCAATAAAGGCGCTGAAGCGATCCTTATCGACCACCAGATCCTCACCCTTGATATCAAGCTCGCGCCAGAATTCATGACCAGGATCGCCCGGTGACAGGGCCGCCCTTCGCTGATCCACCTGTCCCTTGGCCACAAAGTTGTCGAAATACATATCCCAAGCTTTTCGGCCCTCGGGCCCAAGGGTGGTGCGAACCCAGATCACATGGCCGTCAACGGCCCTAAGTTCTTGTGCGAGACGATTGATATTCGGTACGATACTGCGCGCGTGGTTGACGGCAAGGGAGCCTTCCTGCGCGACAAATATATTCTGCATATCGACAACAAGGAGCGCCGTTTGACGCGGAACGATACGGTCAAAAACATGCAATCGCCCTCGGCGTTTTTCAAGGCGATCCAACAGATCTTTCGGCAAAGAGACATCGTGCATATTCAATAAATTCTCCAATGGGAACGCCGTCATATCAATGAGAAAGCATGGCAACAAACCCCTTGCGCTTCAAGGCACATGCCCGGCGCTAAAAATACTTTAGCCCATCTTGCGCATTTCAAGCGTCTGTTTGCTCAGTTTTGAAAAAATACGGTCCATCTCCTGGCGTTCCCCTTCGCTCAGAGCGGATAAAATGAACTCTTCGCGCGCCAGCACCAGAGGAACTATTTTCCGGTAGGTCGAAATTCCCTTTTCCGACAAACGCAGGCTATGAGACCGGCGGTCATGAGTGTTTTCCGCGCGAATGACAAGACCCGCTTTCAGCAGTTTGGAGACGGCGCGGCTGACCTGCATTTTCTCCAAAGTGGAATATTCGGCAACTTCACCGGCCGACATAAGCTTGTTCTCTCCTAAAGCGGCAAGGACGCGCCATTCCTGCCGGGTGAGATTAAAACGATCCGTATAAAGCTGCGCGATGGTTTGAGAGACCTCAAAGCTGAGAACAGCCAGGCGGTAAGGGAAAAAACCCGGCAGTTTGAGATCCGCAGGCGCCGCTTCAGTAGCTTGACTGTTCATTCTTGCCTCTCAGTAACTACACTCATTCGTTATTATTATATGTGTATAACTTCTATTTCTCAATAGATTACTTGTATTTTTTCACATCATCCCTTGACATATATTAGTATCATTTGTTACTATTGTCTTTCTTGAGGAGACTTGCACCTTAAATCAGCGCGGAGCATAACCTATGGAAATCCAGCAAATTCATCACGTCGCCTATCGCTGTAACGACGCCAAGGAAACGGTGGAGTTCTATTCCAACAATCTCAATATGGATTTCATCCTGGCGATTTCAGAAGACAAAGTCCCCTCCACCAAGGAGCCTGATCCTTATATGCATATCTTTCTCGATGCGGGGAACGGCAATATCCTGGCTTTTTTTGAAATCCCCAACTCCCCTCCCATGGGCAAAGATCCCAATACGCCTGACTGGGTTCAGCACATCGCGTTCCAGGTGAAAGACGAAGACGCGTTACTGAAGGCCAAAGCAGAACTCAAAGCCAAAGGGATTGCTGTCATCGGGCCAACCAATCATGAAATTATCAAATCAATTTATTTTTTTGACCCCAATGGGCACCGTCTCGAACTCACCACCATCACGGCATCTCAGGATATGATGGACAAACTCCATAAAATCGGGCCGGAGATGCTGGAGGAATGGACAAAAACCAAAAAGACGTTGCCTCATGCCGCCTGGCTGCACAAACAGGAATTTTCCTCGTGAGAGAGGCAACCCAAAACGCAACGCACATTACATAAGTCCGGGAGGAGCAGTTTCCCATGCTCAACACATATCAATACCCTGAATTTCCCTATATTCAGTCTCAGGAGCAAAAATCCGGAAAACCTGTCCGTCATCCGGTCGTGGTGGTCGGCGCCGGCCCGATAGGATTGACGGCTGCGCTTGATTGCGCCGCGCGCGGCCAACCCGTTGTGGTGCTGGATGATGGCCATACGGTTAGTATCGGTTCGCGGGGGGTGTGTTACGCAAAAAGACCCCTGGAAATCTGGGATCGCCTGGGATGCGCCGAGCCTATGGTCGACAAAGGCATTAGCTGGAACCTGGGTAAGGTTTATTTCAAGGACAAATTAGCCTACAAGTTCAATCTTCTTCCCGAAGATGATCATAAAATGCCGGCAATGATCAATCTTCAGCAATATTATCTCGAAGAATTTCTGGTTGAGTGCTGCGCGAAAAAAAGCGATCTCATCGATTTGCGCTGGCAGCACAAAGTTATCAGTCTCAAACAACATGATGACTATGTTTCTCTTTCCGTCGAAACGCCGGACGGGATTTTTACCATGGAATGTGAGTGGCTCATCGCATGTGATGGCGCCAACAGCGACGTGCGGAACATGGTGAACGGAGAATTCACCGGACAGTTTTTCCAGGATCGGTTTCTCATCGCCGATGTGGTGATGAAGGCGGATTTCCCGACAGAGCGGTGGTTCTGGTTCGATCCGCCTTTTCACAAGAACCAGTCCGTTTTGCTTCATAGGCAAGCCGACGATGTGTGGCGGATTGACTTTCAATTAGGCTGGGATGCCGACCCGGTGGAGGAGAAAAAGCCTGAAAATGTCATTCCGCGCATCAAAGCCATGCTCGGTGATGATAAGGAGTTTGAACTGGAATGGGTATCGATATATCAGTTCGCCTGCCGCAGAATTGATAATTTCCGCTATGGTCGCGTCCTGTTCGCGGGCGATGCGGCGCACCAGGTTTCTCCCTTCGGCGCGCGCGGCGCCAATACCGGCGTTCAGGATACCGATAATCTGATCTGGAAACTCAAACTTGTTTTGGATGGCAAAGCCCCCGCCCGGCTGCTTGACACTTATGATGAAGAACGGGCCTATGCCGCAGACGATAATTTGCTACAATCAACGCGTTCAACCGATTTTATCACGCCCAAGAGCAAGAGCAGTCGATATTTCAGAGATGCCACCCTGGAGCTCGCGGAAGACTATGATTTTGCTCGTCCGCTGGTGAACAGCGGCCGCCTCTCAAGCCCAACGCCTTATGTTGAGTCCTCCCTGAACACGCCAGATGAAACGCATTTTGAGGGCGCGATGACGCCCGGCGCCAATTGCGCCGATGCACCGATTGTTTATCGCGGAGAAGAGACATGGTTTCTCAACTGCCTCGGAGAAGGTTTCATAATTCTGGTATTTGGGAGCGCGCCAAATATCTCAAGCCTTCGCGCGGGCGGGGTTGAGGCTTCCGTTCTCACCGTGGGAGAAACGCTGTGGGATATGAAGGGTATCCTGGCAGAACGCTATGATGGCGGCCAGGAAGCCGTATATCTTCTGCGCCCCGATCAACATGTTGCCGCCAGATGGAGAAGTTTCGACGGGGAAAAAATAAAGGCCGCGCTGGCGCGCGCGACTTGCCAAACATCATCATCAAAGGTTCAGGAGTGAATCCCATGAAACTCAACGTGAAAGCCAATATCCCGCGCCCCGACGATTTTTACCAACAATTGATCGTGATGCAAAAAGATTTGAGCGATGATGAAGTGCAATTGGCAAATGCCAAACTCATCCTCATTCTGGCTAATCATATTGGCGATATGGATGTTTTGAGTGAGGCCATGCAGGTCGCCATGCCTAAATGACCTGATCAATCCCGGCGCAAGACGCCCGTAAACGTCAAGACCACGATAGCAGAAAGCGCAGCGCCGAATATCGCATAAAGCGCGTGCAAAGCCTGCCAGATCCACAAGACCCCACCTTGCGGCGCAAACCTGCAAAGCGACGACTGCCCCAAATCAACAACAGGCAAGGCCACATCCAGCGCATATTGAGGTAAAGCCAGACCGGGACACCCTTGATCATGATCCGACACAATCCAGTTTGAAAATATTGCGTAATGCGTGGGTACCGGCGCCAATTCCACCGGGAGAAAGGGTTGATCAAATCCCCATAACGCAATCGCATAAAATGCCGTACCCAACAGAATAAAGACAATAAAGGAAAACAATGCTCTGCTGGAACTATACCCATGATGACTCAGCACCATCAGCAGGTGAGGTAAGTATCGCGCGCGTTTTTCCCCCACCTTCGCGGCAAGACGCATCCTTATTTTTTCAATGGCGACATGATCCGCCTCTTCGGCGCGCCCATGCATGCGCAGCATCCTCGCCAGCTCTTCAAAAGGTTGCGGCCGGAATGTATCGGTTCTGGGCTTTCCTTTCTCATACTGACGCCGCAACCATTTTAACCGCACTGTTGCGATGTCGCCACCCGAGCGCGTGCGCAAATGCGTATAGCTCAATCCATCCAAATCGAGATAGCCGTGCGCCGGCCAGCCCGTTTCCGGGTCATCGGCAATCGAACCGACTTGAGATCCAGATAACAGAAACCAGCCTTTAACATCCTGCCGATCAGATTCTTCATTCCCCGTCGAAACCTTATCATCATCAGATATGCGCGATCCAATATTATGGAGTATCAAGGCATTTGAAATCCGCGCTTGTTGCAGATTGAGGCAGACCGGACCTCCGACAGAAATGGCGCCTTCATAATCCGGCCCCGGTGTCAGCCGCCCCCCACTCATGACGAAATTGCCACCGATAGACGCGGACAAAAAATTGATCCGGCCAGCCGCTTCAAAAGGTGTTTCGCCTTCCCAGCGTAAAAAGACGCCCTCCACCACAATGTCTTCGCAGTGGAGCGCACGGCCTTGGCTATTTGACAAGCGCGCCCCAGCGAAAGAAAGGTCACCCTGGATCCGCGCCGCCTGGAAACGAATCTCACCAGAGGCTTCAAACCGCGTCGCAGCTGCCATGTTGAACGTGGCATCACCACTGATTTCAATCGCGCCGGCATTCAGCGCCGGTCCTCCAGCCCCATCAAGCCTGGCCCCATTCATCACCAGATCGCTGCCAATTTTGGCGCTCACGACACACACAACACCTTGTGCGGTAAACCGCGCCGCCCCATCCGACGCCATCACCACGCGCCCACCAATCCGGGCGCGGTCGAGATCTATGGCGATGCGCGGCGCAACATTGATGCCATCATCGCGCTCCACGCCGCCAAAATGTGAACCGGTAAGATCAAGATCAGCTTCCAGGCGCAGGCCACTGCCGCTCAGCGCCGGGAGTGAGCAGCGGCAAAACGACAGGGCGCGAAAACTGCCGCCCGACACCACAACGGGATGATCAAATTCGCAATCGACGAACACAAGAGAAGGTAAAGCCCCACCCCCGGGCCCTCTAACATCCACCAGATTAAGCGGACCTGTGATGCGCGCCCCTTGAATCCGAACACCCTCTTGCCCGACCCGCCAATCGGGGCGCAATCCGGCGATCAGTAAGCGCAGGAACATAGCCCCAATCGGCTGCTGATCCTGTCCCCCGGTAAAGCGCGCCCAGTTCCCCAAATGCGCCGCTCTCAACACAAGGCGTTCGGTTTCACTGGGGTCAATGGTTTCCGGATCGGAAAATTCGTCCATACAGGAAGTCCTCAATTGCAATATCGTGCATCATGTCGCGGCTGCGCCCTTAGTGCAAGTTAGAGTGTTTTGCGATTTCATTTGAATTACATATTTGTCGGGAGATTCATCTCTCGTGCGCGCCCCCACCTTGACCGGGTCTGATAAAAGTGAGCTAGTACACCATAAGTTTTTGACAGCACGCAAAAGGCAAACATATGACGCAAGATCAAGGCCTGACGGGTTTTAACATATTGCTCAACGCAGCCCTCAACAAGTCAACGGCTTTCACGGAAGAAGAACGCGACAGGCTCAAACTGCGTGGCCTGCTACCGGCTGCCATCGGCTCCCAAGCCACACAAATTGAACGCGTTCTGGAAAACGTGCGCCGCAAGGAGTCGGATATTGAACGTTATATTGCGCTGATGGCGCTCATGGCGCGCAATGAACGCTTGTTCTATCGCACGCTCATGGATCATATTGATGAATTCATGCCGATTGTCTACACGCCCACGGTTGGCCAGGCGTGCCGGGAATTCGCGCATATCTTCCGTCAACCCAGAGGGTTCTATATCACGCCGCATGACAAGGGGCGCATCCGCACCATTTTGGACAATTGGCCGACCAATGATGTGCGGGTTGTCGTTGTCACAGACGGACAGCGCATTTTGGGGCTGGGCGATTTGGGCGCCAACGGCATGGGCATTCCCATCGGCAAGCTAAGCCTTTATGTCGCCTGCGCCGGTATACAGCCGAACCAATGTTTGCCGGTGATGCTTGATGTGGGCACCAACAATAAAGACTTGCGTGAAGATTCGCTCTATCTGGGCGTCAGAAAAGAGCGTCTGGAAGGCGCGGCGTATGACGAACTGGTTGAGGAATTCGTCGCGGCGGTACAAGATAAATTTCCGCGCGCCTTGATTCAATTTGAAGATTTTTTGACCCCAAATGCCTACCGGCTGCTGGGCGCATACCGCGATCGCGTGCTGTGTTTTAATGACGATATCCAGGGCACCGCCTCCGTGGCCTTAGCGGGCGTATATGCTTCAACCCGGATTTCCGGCCTCGATTTTTCAGACCTTACCATCATGTTCCTGGGCGCTGGATCGGCCGCCACCGGCATCGCCGATCTCATGGTTGAGGCCTTTCAGGCGGAGGGTTTGAGCCGGGAGGATGCGCAGCGCCGCCTCTGGTTTGTGGACATCAATGGTCTGGTGGTGAAAGGCCGGGACGATCTGGCGGCGCACAATCTGCCCTATGCCCATGACCACAAGCCTCTTGCCTTTGCCCAAGCCATCAAATCGGTCAAACCGCAGGTGTTGATCGGCGCCACAGGCGCGCCCGGCACATTTACTGAAGAGATTGTCGCAACCATGGCGCAGATCAACGAACGGCCCGTTATCTTCGCCCTGTCCAACCCCACATCACGGGCGGAATGCACAGCGGAGCAGGCTTACACATGGAGCCAAGGCCGCGCCATTTTTTCAAGCGGCAGCCCCTTCGCACCAGTCACTGTGAACGGCAAAACTTTTGCGCCGGGGCAAGGCAATAATGCGTATATCTTTCCAGGCATCGGGCTCGGCGCTGTTATTTGTGAAGCCAGTCATATTTGTGATGACATGTTTTTGGTGGCGGCGAAGAAACTTGCTGAACAGGTGACCGATGAAGACTTAAGCAAAGGCGCCGTGTACCCCCCATTGAACGCCATCCGGAACGTCTCAATGGAAATTGCCAAGGCAGTCGCCCAGATCGCTTATGATCAAGACTTAGCGAATGCGCCTGAGCCGCCGGCCCTTGAGCAGGCCATAGCTGAATATATGTATGACCCTTATTATTAGGGGTGATTTTTCATATCCCGGCCATTTATCCTACTTCAGAAATTATTTTTGTCAGCAGGCGCGCCAGGTCCGGCGCTATGCTTCTGGTGGTCTCGAAAACTTCTTCTGCTGTGGTGGCGCGTCCACTGTCGATGTGATCAATCGCCATATTGGTGATCACGCTGAGCCCTAACACATTCATGCCGCAATGGTTGGCGGTGAGAACTTCCGGCACTGTTGACATGCCCGTTGCATCCACGCCGAGCAGGCGCAGCGCGCGTATTTCAGCAGGTGTTTCAAAGCACGGGCCGACCAGATAGGCATAGACCCCCTCTTTGAGATCAATGGAGAGTTCCGCAGCGGCGCGTTTTGCGGTCTGCCTGTGCGCGCTGCTATAGGCCGCCGTCAGGCTTATGAAGCGAGGCCCGAAGGCTTCCATGTTGGCCCCACGCAGAGGATCGAGCCCCACCATGCCGGGCAGATTGATATGATCATTAATGAGCATGAAGTCGCCACATTGAAAGCCGGTATTCACCCCGCCCGCCGCATTGGTGATGATAAGATCGCGCACCCCCAGCATGTGCAGCACACGGATGGGAAAAGTGACTTGGCCAGCACTATAACCTTCATAAGTATGCACGCGGCCTTGGCAGGCCAGCACCGGTTTTCCGGCAATGTCGCCGATGATTAGCTTGCCTTCATGGCCGGGCGCACTGGCCTCGGGAAAGTGCGGAATATCGGCATAGGGGATGACTGTTGCGTTCGGGATACTCTCTACGAAAGCGCCCAGTCCCGACCCCAAAATCACGGCGAGTGATGGGGCTTCACTTATCCGTGAACGGATCGCTCCAGCCGCTTGCTCATAATCGCGCAAACTATATCCAGCATCTGAAACTAACATTGCATTTTTCCCGCCACTAGCTAAAACAGCAACAGTCCGACGAGGGCGCCCGTCAGACTGGTCGCCATGGTCCCGCCAATCAGGGCTTTTGTGCCAAGCGAGACGATTTCCACCCGCCGCGCCGGTATCATCGCACTCAACGCCGAAAGCAACATGCCCAAAGAACCAAAATTTGCAAATCCACACAGCACGTAAATCATGATAATGCGAGATCTATCGGACAGTTCGGCAGCGTCATATTTGACCATCTCAAGATAAGCGAGCAATTCATTCAAAACAGTTTTGGTGCCCAATAAAGAGCCGGTAATGGTCGCCTCGCTCCAGGGAATACCGAGCGCCCACGTCGCTGGGGCAAAGATCCAACCTAGCATAATCTGCATGGACAACTCGACGCCCATAAAGCCTCCCAAAAACCCGAGCGCCGCATTGACGAGATAAACCAGCGCGATGATTGCCACCAGCATGGCTGTCACGCTGAGCAGGACCTGGATACCGTCCTGTGTGCCCTTCGAGATGGAATCGATAATGCCGTTATAAAGAGCATCACCCTCATTGGACGTGGTTTGAGTTTGACTGTCGTCCGGGATCATGATTTTGCACAGCATGACGGAACCAGGAACCGAAACAATCGACGCCGTCAGAATATGACCAAGAGCACCAGGAATCACGGTCTCCAACACCGACGCATAAAGAGCAAGGACCGTACCCGCAACGGTCGCCAGCCCTGTAGTCATGACAATAAGAAGCTCACCGCGCGAAAGGCGATGAAGGTGCGGCCTTATGATAATCGGAGATTCGATCATCCCCAAAAAAACATTGCTTGCCGCACCCAGTCCAGCCGCCCCCCCAATTTTAACGGCCTTTTGCAGAGCGAATGTCATCGCCTTGATGATAATCTGCAAAAAACCGATCTGCCACAAAAAGGCGGAAAGCGCGGAGGTGACGAGAATGATCGGCAGAATCTGCAACGCAAGCACAACGCTGTTTTCAGGGTGTGTCATTTCAAAGGGAGGGGCGCCACCGCCCACATACCCAAAAACGAAACTGGTGCCTTCCAGCGTCGCGGCTTGCAATAATCTGACGAGCGAGCTTAAGGATAAAAGGATATCCCGCATCAAAGGAATTTCAAAAAAGACAACAATGAGCGCCAGTTGCAACGCCAGAGTTGTGGCCACCAGGCGCCAGGGAATACGAGCCCGGTTTTCCGAAAGCAAAGTGGCGATCACGAGTATACCTAAGATACCAACTAAGCCTTGCAGCGGAAAATCTGCCCCCATTTTATCGTCCGTCCCCATAATTTTCGTGTGATATGATGCCGCCCACCTGAACAGTGGCACCAACACTTTACGCACAACCATACTTGTTTACAAATGCAAGCCTTGCTGGAAATATCTTCTCTTCACTGAACTCAAGGAACTTGCCCCAAGCGAGGCGGGATGATAATATCGCACGATTGTTCATCATAAGAACATATGTTCATACGCGTTAAAAGCATTAAAACCCTTTTTCATCAAGGGTTAGTTCAAGGGCAATGGTATGGCTAGCGCAAGACGTGATGAATCCTTCGTGCTCAAGATTGCCGCACTTTATTATATGGGCGGTCTGACACAAGAAGAAATCGCCAGACGGTTTGGTCTTTCCAGACCTACCGTCGTTCGCGTCTTACGCGAAGCCCGTGAACGTAAACTCGTTGAAATTCGTCTCACCAAGGAACTTCCGGACTCCACGCGTATTGAGACAGAACTGGAAAATCGGTTCAAGGAATACCGGCTGAAAGAAGTTGTCGTTGCCGATAATATCGAAGACAATTTGGAATCCGCCAAAGATCATGTAGGCCAATGCGCCGCAAAATATTTATCAAGAACACTTCAGAAAAAACATGTTTTCGGCATTGGGTGGAGCACAACTCTCATGTGCGCCGTCCAGCATATGGATGCGCATCAAACGGCTCCCTCACGCATCGTGCAACTTGGCGGCATTATCAGCTCAGCCAATGGCGCGGGAACGTATGAACTCGCAAACTATCTGGGCACAAAACTCGGCGCCCAAGTGGAGCATATGCCGGCGCCTGTGCTTGTGGCGAGCAGACAAGTTCGAGACACCCTTCTTGTTGATCCCATCATTCAAAATACTCTGCGCTTTGTGGAAAAATGTCATATAGGCCTTGTGGGCATTGGCGTTGTGGGCAGACAGTCGGCCCTACTGAAAGCAGGTTATCTAACTTCAAAAGAGATGACATCTGTTGTCCAAAAAGGCGCCGTTGGAGAAATTCTCGGGAATTTTTTTGATGAAGAGGGATCTGAAATAGCGGTGCCGTGGGCTGACCGAAAGCTCTCTGTCGAACTTACAAAATTAAAGACCATCGACAATATGATTGTCGCGGCGGCAGGCAAAGCTAAGAAAAAAAGCATTCTGGGCGCTATACGGGGCGGATATCTGACAACCCTTGTTGTGGATATGAAACTTGCCACAGCGTTGTTACAATAGATGCTCACCACACACGGGGCGCATTTTGCAGGAGAACAGACGTGTATAAGAGTATAGAATGGGATCAGACAGGATTTGTACGCCTCCTTGACCAACGCCTTCTGCCGCAAAAAATAGAGTATATTGAGTGCAGGGATGTTGAGCAGCTTGCCTTCGCGATCAAAGACATGATGATTCGCGGCGCTCCGGCGATTGGTGTCACCGCAGCTTATGGCCTGGCGCTTGGCGCCGTGACAGCGCCCTCTCAGGATCTGCCCTCCGTTATGGCGGCTGTCGATGAGGCGGAACGCATCCTCAAGGCCTCAAGGCCAACAGCGGTGAATCTGTTCTGGGCGCTGGACGAAGTGCGCGCGCGGCTGTCAAAACACACGATTGAAGGCGTCGAGGACTATCGCGAAAAACTTGTTTCCATCGCAACCGATATGGCCCATGAAGACGGCCGCATCAACAGGCAGATTGGCCAAAACGCTCTGGCCCTGCTCCCTGACCCTGTCACTTTCATCCATCATTGTAACACCGGCGGGCTGGCGACCGTTGAATACGGCACGGCGCTTGGCGTCATTCGCGCGGCCCATGAAAGCGGGCGTAAAGTCTTCGTCTATGTCTCTGAGACCCGCCCGCGGCTCCAGGGCGCAAAGCTCACGGCCTGGGAGCTGAAGGAACTCGGTATTCCGCATACGGTGATTGTGGATGGCGCCACGGGGCACTTCATGAAGACGGGTAAGATTGATGCCTGCGTGGTTGGATGCGACCGGGTGGCGCGCAACGGCGATACGGCCAATAAAATCGGCACCTATAATCTGGCCGTTATGGCGAAGGCGCATGACATTCCGTTTTACGTAGCCGCACCGACATCAACCATCGATATGAACACTTTGAGCGGCGCCGATATTGAGATTGAAAATAGAGACGCGGAGGAAGTCTCACACATTAACGGGATATCCATTGTGCCGGAAGGAACGAGCACGGAAAATCCGGCATTCGACATCACGCCTGCTCATTTGGTCACGCGCTTTCTCACGGAAAAGGGCATTGCCCAAGCGCCCTATCTGGAAACTTTTCCAAGATTATGCGCCAGAGATTCCAGTTCTCAAAACAGCCCTAACCCTAGCTGGGTTAGCAAAACGCAAAGCGTCGCCGATCGCATTCGCAAAAGGGGATTTGAATACGTCTTGAGAAACAATGGCGGCTATCTCAGCCAGATCTGTTCGACCGCTGAAATTTTCGCCGTGCTTTATACTAAAATCATGCACCTGGGGGGATCCCAAGCGCCCCGCATCCCCATTGCTTTTCCAGGAACGCCGGGAAAAGGCAATGCGGATTATGTTAATGGCGGGGCCTATAACGGTCCGGCGGGGCCTGAATTCGACAAATTCATTTTTTCACCCGCCCATTATGCGCTTGCCCTCTATGTGGCTTTGATCGAGGTCGACCGGATGGATCCGGCGGGCCTAGAGGCTTTCAATCAGGATGGAAGCACGGTTGAACTCATTGGCGCGGAGCACTCTCCGGGGATCGAGACCACCACAGGGTCCCTGGCGCAAGCGCTCAGCCAAGCCGGCGGCATGGCCCTTGGCCGAAAGCTGAAAGGGGATTCAGGCCGCGTCTGGGTCATGATGTCAGACGGAGAGTTCCAGGAGGGCCAGACATGGGAAGCGGTTTCGGCGCTCGCCTTTCACAAACTGGATACTGTGCGCGTCATTGTCGATTGCAACGGACAGCAGTGTGATGGCCCGATGAATTCAGTCATGAATATCGAACCCCTGCGCGCGCGTCTGGAATCATTCGGGGCCCGCGCCTATGATGTTGACGGTCATGATATTGAAGCCATGCATGCCTTGTCGGCTTTAGAACCTGATGGCCGTCCGCTCTTTATTCTCGCCCGCACCAATCCGGCGCAAGGTATACCGGCGCTCAAAGACAGAGCCCCATTGATGCATTATCTGCGTTTCAAGGATGACGCAGAGCGCCAGAAATTTGAAAAAGCCTATGAGGAGCATTACGGATCATGACCCCGGAGATCGTTCAACGCCCTCATGTAGAAAACTTTATATCCTGGGCTAAAGACAAACCAGAAGTTTTAGTTCTGTCTGCCGACCTCACAAACTCTTGCGAAGTGGGCCTGTGGCGCGACACCTATCCCGACCGCTTTTTCTCCATGGGAATGGCGGAGCAGAATATGCTTGGGTTTGCCGGTGGGCTGGCGCGCGAAGGGTTTGAACCCTTCATTCACACCTTCGCCGTGTTCATCTACCGCCGCGCCTATGACCAGCTCGCCATGTCTGTCGCCTATCCCAATTTACGGGTCAGGCTTGTGGGCTTCCTTCCCGGCATTGTAACGCCGGGCGGGGTCACGCACCAGGCCATTGAAGATATCGCCATCATGCGGGCCACGCCCAATATGACGATTCTTGAGACCGGCGACGGGACGGAAGTGGAAAGCGTGCTCGATGTCGCCCACGATATAGACGGCCCGGTTTATATCCGGATGTTGCGCGGAGAAATACCGCGCCTGTTCGGCAAACAAGACGTGATGCAGTTCAACCGGGCGCGGGTTTTGTCGCAAGGGGGTGATGTCACCATCTTCACCGCTGGCGTCACCACGGAAGAAGCGATGCGCGCCATCCCTGCCCTCGAAAAAAGCGGCGTGTCCGTCACTCACCTTCATATCTCAACGCACAAACCCTTCACGGACCCGCAAATCCTTGAAGCGATCCAGAACGCCAAGCATGGCGTTATCACGCTGGAAAACCACATCGTAACAGGCGGACTAGGGACAGAAGTGGGAGAGGTGATGGCGCAACATGGGATCGGCAAGCCCCTCGTCAAGCTGGGATTGAAGGATACATATGCGCATGGCGCAAGTAAGGCTTACCTTATGCGGGAATATCACATGGACGCCATGGCGCTGGTGCGCGCCGTTGAGGAGCTTATCGGCGCGCAGTTTGATATTGATGAAAGCGCGATGGATCAAGCGCGCCGCGAAGATGCCGACAGCACAGCCAAAGCGGAGGCATTATGATGCTTCCAAAGGTCATGCTGGCGTTAAGCGGTGATAGATTCCGTGTTGTTTACCGGCTGAGCGGATTCGGATCAGATGTCAGACAAATCGCACAGGAAATGTGTGTCGAGCAGACCATCGAATTCCCGGCCGACCTTGTGGCGGACGATGACATACGCCGTCATCTCATCGGCCAGATCGATGACATTGAACCCATCAATGAGACCGATCACTTCGTGACCCTCAGCTTCGCCGAAGAGGTGGCGGGCAAAGAGTTCCCTCAGTTCTTCAATGTCATTTTCGGCAATACGAGCCTGCGGCCTCATATTCGTGTCGAGAGGTTAGAGCTGTCCGAGCGCCTCGCCGCTGCCTACAAAGGGCCACGCTTTGGCCGTCAAGGCATCCGTGATCTATTGAATATTCACAATCAACCCATTTTCAGCACGGCGTTAAAACCCATGGGCCTCTCGGCCCGGCAATTGGCCGAACAGGCGAGCCAATACGCTTTGGGGGAAATGGATCTCATCAAAGATGATCATGGCCTGGCCAATCAATCCTTTGCACCGTTTCGAGAGCGGGTGGTGCGCTGCGTCGAAGCAATAGAAAATGCCAGCAGCAAGACCGGCAGACGCACCCTCTACGCCCCATGCCTCAGCGCGTCGGCTGACCAGATGTTTGATGATGCGCATTTCGTCAAAGAATGCGGGGCGGGCGCCGTTCTGATTGCGCCTGGACTGGTCGGCTTTAATGTGATGAAGGCGCTTGCCGATGATGAAACCTTCGGCCTCCCCATTTTGTGCCATCCCGCCATGCTGGGAAGCTTCACCGCTTCTCCACATAGTGGCATGTCGCACTTTTTCACATTTGGGCAACTGCCTCGCTTGACCGGCGCAGACATTTCAATTTTTACAAACGTGGGTGGGCGGTTTTCCTTTACTAAAGACCAATGCCTTGAAATTAAATCGGCAACCCATAGCCCCATGCACACGATCAAGCCATCCTTCCCTAGTCCGGGAGGGGGAATGACCT
Source organism: Alphaproteobacteria bacterium (assembly GCA_021774915.1). Lineage (GTDB taxonomy): Bacteria > Pseudomonadota > Alphaproteobacteria > SMXP01 > SMXP01 > JAJFIM01. The sequence continues at coordinate 5,130 of JAJFIO010000065.1, read as the reverse complement.
ACGATAATGTTCCCGACATTGTGAACATGTATGGCCGGGATGTTGTGTATCTTATCGGCGGCGCCTTGCATAAGCGCGGCCCCTCACTTAGCGACAATTGCCGGGAGCTGCGCGAAACTGTTGCGATGCATTTGCAGTAGATAGCCCCTTGAGGGCAAGGCTTGCATAGCGCCATTAGACTCGGTATCATTGATTATATTGATCAGCATGTGAACAATTGTTCAAAAGCTTACGGGGGAATACAGCAGCGCACCAAAGCTGCCGCAATATTCTTCAAAAACTTATTTCCAAAAGAACCACGCGAGGGGCGTCTTCTTTTGTGAGCATCGCGGGGGGGCGGATAATTGACACTTTTTTCGAATTTGCTCCTCTCAACCTTATAGGAGAAAGAAACATGGGAACGTTACGTAAAGTCCTCGGGGGGACCGTCAGTTTTTCAACTTTGCTAGCAGCATCAAGCGCCGCTATTTGGGTGCTGGAAACAACGCCTGCCGCCTCTGCCCCCATGGGAGAGATTGTTGTGGTGGGATCGCGCCGGGGCGGGAGATCCGTTTTCGATAGTCCCGTACCGATTGATGTTGTGAGCGCAGAAGACATAGAACGTTCAGCGACAATTCCCGGTGAGGTGGGCGAGCTTCTGCAAGCATTAGTGCCTTCCGTCAATTTTCCGCGCCAGTCTAATTCCGGACCGTCAGACCATATCCGGGCGCTGCAATTGCGCGGCATGAACCCCGATCAGGTTTTGGTTCTGGTGAACGGCAAACGGCGTCACATCTCATCCGTCTTGCAATTAGATACCAAGATCGGCTTGGGAACCGCGCCTGTTGATTTCAACACCATCGCAACAAATTCTATTCAGCGCATCGAAGTACTGCGCGACGGCGCCGGTTCGCAATATGGTTCCGACGCCATTGCGGGCGTGGTTAACATTATTCTGAAAGATGGCGCTGAAGGCGGCTTGTTGACAGGCAGCTTTGGGCTGCACCACACCGATTTCAAACCGACAGGGAAAAACATTACTGACGGTGAGACCTACACGGTCTCCGGTGATGCGGGCTTTTCTATTTTTAATGACGGTTTTTTGAGAATCGGTGCGGAATATGTAAACCGTAATTCCACAAACCGGGCTGGCTTCGATACGCTTCCCTTCTTTGAAGCATTTACGCCTCCTAATACAGCCGTCATCGGCCAGCGTAATTTTGCACCGGGTGATGGCGATACGGAAAGCATCAACCTCTTCTACAATGCCGAAGTTCCGGTGAACGCCAATGTGGATATCTATTCCTTCGGCACGTACAGCAACAGGGATTCGCAAGGCGCGGCATTTTTCCGCTATCCCGATAGTTCCACTAATATCCTGGCAGTTAACCCGGGTGGTTTTAGACCCGTTACCCAGGGCGATAACATGGACTTCTCCGTCACCGGCGGCGTGCGCGGCAAAACCGATGGTGACTGGAATTGGGATCTTAGCGCTGTTTACGGCTACAATAATTTTGAATTTGGCCTCAAAAACAGTCTCAATGCCTCTCTGGGCGTGACCAGTCCGACCTCATTTGATCTGGCTGAATATTCCTATGGTCAATTGATTGTGAATGCCGATGTGTCGCGGGAGGTCGAATTGCCTGCGGTGCAATCAGGCAATATTGCTTTTGGTCTTGAATACCGCCATGAGATGTTTGAAACGGAAGCGGGCGATCCGGCATCCTTTGCCGCTGGTCCGGACATCACCAAAGACGTGGGCGCACAGGCCGGTCCAGGCTTGCGCCCGCAAGACGAGGTTGATGTTAATCGCGACACATTCGGCGCTTATGTCGATCTTGAACTTGATGTCACGGATGATTTCCTCCTTCAACTTTCGGGCAGATTTGAAAACTACGATGACTTTGGAGAAGCCTTGACGGGTAAGGCCGCCGCGCATTGGGAAATCATGCCAAATTTCGCCATTCGCAGCTCGGTGAGCAACAGCTTTAGGGCGCCGGCGCTGACCCAGTCGAACTTCCAGTTCGGAACCACGAGTTTCGGCGCCGGTGGGGCCTTGGTATCAGGGTTGCATCTGCCGGTCAGCAATCCTATCGCACAGGCCCTTGGTGCGAAAAGGTTAAAAGAAGAAACCTCGATGAACTACTCCATCGGCTTCACCGCGCAAGCGAGTGAGCGCCTCTCCCTGGCTGTCGATTTCTTTAGAATTGACGTTGATGATCGCATCACGCGTTCGGAGAGATTTGATGAAGCGGTCATTGAACCTTTCATTTCCGGTATGTTCGGTATTTCCGGCATTGAGAGCGTGACATATATGACCAACGCGGTTGATACAAAAACCACAGGTGTCGATGTTGTGACTAACTATAATCAAGACCTCTTCAATGGCGTTTTGATTTCAACGTTGGCTTCAACTATTCCAAAACAGATATCCGTAAAATCGCCGCAACGCCTGCTGAGCTGATAGGTATCGGCGTAACCAAAGCAATCGTTGGAATTGAAGAGCGCAACACGATTGAGACGGCGGCGCCAAAAACCAAACTCGTGCTGACCAGCACTTGGTCGAATGACCGTTTCTCTGTTTTGGCCAGGGCCACGCGCTTTGGCGAAACGACGCGGGTCTTTGATTTCGGCGGCGGCTTTCCCCCACCGCAAACCTATGGCGCAGAATGGTCCATCGATTTCGATGTTGAGGTCAATGTGACCGAGCAGGTCTCACTGGCAGTCGGGGCCAATAATGTCTTCGATAATTATCCCGATCTGTCGAGTGCCGACATCAATTTCTTCGGCAATTTGCCTTATGATGTGCTCTCGCCCATCGGGTCAAATGGGGCGTTCTATTATGTCCGCACTGCCTTCCGGTTTTAGTGGGCTCGCCTCATCTAACGCATAAAATTCCCCCTGGGGGCCGGCGCTCTTTGCTGGTCCCCTTTTTTTTGACGTCTCATCAAAAAGCCCTTGAGTGGAAACCGGCAAAGGACATAGCTTATGACCATGCTTTCTCATCGTCTGAATAAGACTGTGCTATGCGGTATTCTACTATTGTGCTCCGGATGTGCAGGTCTGGGCAGCACCAGCTTGTGGGATTTCTATACCGGCACATTGCGCAATGCCAAATATATCGACCTGACTCACGCTTTCGAACCCGCCCAAGCCGTGTGGCCGGGATTTGGCACGGCCACATTCAAACCGGCAATTGCAGGCCAAACTATGGAGGGCTATATCAAAGCCGGTGAAGCCTTCACCTATGAAGATCACGGATTTGTCGCCACAGCCTACACTCTTGCGACAGACCAATATGGAACGCAGCTCGATCCGCCTGCCCATTGGAACCCGCTGGGCGCCACCATCAGTGATCTCCCCGCCACTTACGCCATTCGGCCTCTTGTGGTGATCAATGTTGCTGACAAAGTTTCGCAAGATCCGGGTTATCATTTGCAGGTATCCGATATCCTAGCCTGGGAAGAGACCCATGGCCGGATACCTGAAGGATCGGTCGTGATGGTGCGTAGTGATTGGTACAAACGCTGGCGCGACATCGAACGTTTCAATCAAAAACCATTCCCCGGCGTTGGACTGGACGCCCTGAAATTCCTGCACTTGGATAGGAAGATCTTGTTCCATGGTCATGAGCCTTTGGACACCGATACAACACCTTCCCTAGAAGGTGAAAGCTGGCTACTGCATAACAATTTTGCGCAAGCTGAAGGCGTAGCGAACCTCGATCAGGTCCCCGAAGCCGGCGCACTTATCGTGATCGGCTTTGCCAAACCCAAAGGGGGAACCGGCGGTTATGCCCGTTATATCGCCATTGCCCCGCCTGACTGGAAGTTTGGCGTCAGCATCCGCCAAGTGCCCGGCGCCCCGCTGCCCATGCAGGCTTTCCCATTAAAACGAGACGCTGATGGCGTGATGCGGCCAACGCCGTGAGGTTATTTCTTAAGTCTAACATCCACTATTACTGGGACGGACCCCCTCACCCTACCCTCTCCCCCAAGGGGGAGAGGGATGCGCAGACTTATGTGAGCGTCAAGCGAACTTAGTCGAAGCTGGGTGAGGGGGTGAGTCCAACTGACCTGATTTCGGATCTAAGGAGCAGGGTTGTCTGACTGAGTTAGCTCTGACGGGGCAAGCACCTCTTCAGCAAGCGACAGGAGAAAACCTTCCTGAAGGTCAGCCAACGCCTCATCATCGATGGATATCGAGCTGCCATCCAGAACAGAGAGATACGCCTCCCCTTCCTTGTCCAGCGCCCAGTTATTGTGGGGGAAATCCACATAGACGGACTCAGTCTCAATTTTGAGATCAACCGATCCATTTGAAATATGGCTCAGATAACTGTTGACGTTCTTCAACAACGCAAGCTGTGCATTCGACTGCGGATCAAAATCAAGATGGACGAATTTTCTGTCTTCCGGGTAATAAGAATAACCGATTTCATCAACATCATTCTTCTCAGCCATCATGAGACCGTAAAACATGCGGGCATTTTTTAAGTCGAGGAAAGGCGCAGCAGAGTTTACGTCAGTTATGTGATGGTCATAAGCCAAATCAAATGAGGGCGAGGGCTGATCATCACACACCAGCAAAACACTATCTTGGAGGTAGATATATCCCAGCAGAGATGACAGCGTAATGAGACTGTCCGCCTCGCCTTGGAGGGTAATTTGAGCATTGATCGTGGTGAACGATTGCCCCTGATACCCTCCTAGGATGAGCTTAACATTCCTCAAGTTTAATGCCCCCTGCGCGCTCGGAATCAGCTCTAAAAGCATGGGTAATTTTTGCGCTTCTTCTTCCATTACGCGTTGCCAGACAGCATCGTCCGCCTCTCCAATCGCACTTTGCATCACGGACCCGATGGCGAAGGTGGCGTTTTTATGCGGGATGGGGCTGTAATATATTTCGCATTCAGTCGCTTGAGCAGGCAGGCACGCAGCTATGCTAAGAGAGAAGGCGGTAATGATAAAGGCTTTCATGCGTCTGAGTTCCCTTCCGCGTCATACCCGAGCTTGACGCACTACTGTCCCATTTATTTTGGTGGACAAGTCGCATGACATTGATTCTTCTATGCACCAAGCGTTTGACGACGGATTGGACACAGAAGAGGAACAATGCCATGCAGCACTATAATAGCGTTTTTCATGGTCT
>JAJFIO010000064.1 GCA_021774915.1 Alphaproteobacteria bacterium | reverse complement strand
TCAAGTGAATAGAGGCCCTTGCGCTTCCACAGCCAGGGCGTCAAACAATACAGAGCGCCAAAGCTCACGTAACCGACCCAGCCCAGGGCGCCGCTGTGGGTATGGCCGACCGTCCAATCGGTATAGTGACTGAGCGAGTTGACGGCTTTAATCGACATGACCGGTCCTTCGAATGTACTCATGCCGTAAAATGCTATGGAGACCACCAGCATGCGCAGCACCGGGTCCGTGCGCAGCTTGTCCCAGGCGCCGGACAGGGTCATCAGGCCGTTGATCATGCCACCCCAGGACGGCATCCACAGCATGACGGAAAAGGTCATGCCGAGCGTTTGCGCCCAATCGGGCAGCGCCGTGTAATGGAGGTGATGAGGGCCTGCCCAGATATAAAGAAAGATCAGGGCCCAGAAATGAATGATCGAAAGGCGGTATGAATAGACCGGCCGTTCCGCCCGTTTGGGCACGAAATAATACATAATGCCGAGAAACCCTGCGGTCAGGAAAAAGCCCACAGCATTGTGGCCATACCACCATTGGGTGAGGGCATCTTGAACGCCGGAGAACAGCGAATAGCTTTTCGACCCGGCAAAGGACACCGGCACCGCCATGTTGTTAATCAGATGCAGCATGGCGATGGTGACGATAAAGGCAAGGTAGAACCAGTTTGCCACATAAATATGCGGCTCACGCCGCCTCATGAGAGTGCCGAGGAAGACAAGTAAATAGGTGACCCAGACCACCGTCAGCCACAGATCGACATACCATTCAGGTTCGGCATATTCCTTCGATTGAGTCACGCCCATAAGATAGCCGGTGGCGGCCAGCACGATGAAGAGTTGATAGCCCCAGAAGACAAACCAAGGCGCCAGCTCTCCTGCCAGCCGTGCCTTGCACGTGCGTTGAACCACGTAAAAGCTTGTTGCGATCAGAACATTGCCGCCAAAAGCAAAAATCACGGCAGAAGTGTGGACGGGCCGCATGCGGCCGAAATTAATCCAGGCAGTATCGAAATTCAGCGCCGGGAAAGTGAGTTGAAGCGCAATGATCAGGCCCACCAGAAAACCGGCAATCCCCCAAAAGGTGGAGGCGATGACACCCGCTTTAATGACGCCGTCACTATATTGAACGGCACCCTCTTGCCTCGCCGGTGCTGGGGCCACTGTCCGTTTGCTGGATGAGTTGATGAGCGTAAAAACACCCAGCATGAAGGCGGCCGCAAAAATGAAGGCATGGACTTCCAACAGGGGGTCGATCGCGCGTGAGGCCCAGAAGACAGATCCCAGAGCTGCGATAAACAGGCTAACGCCCATCACGAGTTCTGTTGAGTGTACGTTTGTGTTTGTTGTCCTGGCGTAAGGCATGACACCCGCGGCTCCTGTCCTTGTGTCGAATCAACGGTAAGAGTAGCAAAATTCGTGAGCCATGACTGTTGGGTGATTCAAGAAGGCACCGCTCACTCCCCTTTGCGCCCCGATATGATTGAGGTTTGCGCAATACTCAAGGGAACATAGTGCCGCACCCCTCTCTCGGACGCCAGCTTCTCCATGCCCCTGGGTAAGGGTCAAGTGTGGTGATAGGTACTTGACTAGTTCCATATTTCAATGAATATTGAACTATGGAATCCGCACAATCTATAAAGGCCTTGTCTGCCTTGGCGCAAGAGCACCGTCTTGCCGTTTTCCGGCTGCTGGTCTCTCAAGGCCCAATCGGTCTGCCCGCCGGGGAGATTGCGAAAACCATCGGGATTTCCGCGTCTGCCATGTCGTTCCATCTGGCGCAGTTGGAGCATGCCGGGTTGGTGCGCTCCTGGCGCCGTCAAAGGCGTATCTATTATGCGGTCGAGATTGACGCTGTGCGCCGCCTTTTGACTTTTCTGACTCAGGATTGTTGCCAAGGACGCCCTGAAATCTGCGGTGATATGGGTGTGCTGGCGGATGTCTGCGGGGCTGAGGAAGAGTAAATCTCATGTCCAATCGAATTCTCAACGCCCTCTTCCTCTGCACGGGAAATTCGGCGCGCAGCATCATGGCCGAAGCGATTCTGGCAAAAGAAGGGTGCCATAAAGTTCACGCCTATAGTGCTGGCAGCCATCCCACCGGTGAGGTTCATCCTTTGGCGCGAGAGTTGTTGCTCAGTCGTGGCCACGAGATTTTGGAGCTGCGCTCAAAAAGTTGGGATGAGTTTGAGGGGCCGGATGCGCCGGCCCTCGATTTTATATTCACCGTCTGCGGTAACGCCGCAAACGAGATATGCCCGGTGATGCCGGGTCACCCCATGACGGCCCATTGGGGTGTCCCCGATCCGGCGGCGGCCGTGGGGAACGAAGCGGAACGGCGCACGGCTTTTCGCGATGCTTATGATGTTCTGGCTAGGCGCATCGCGCGCTTTGTAGCGCTTCCCTTTGATGCGCTGGACCGCCAAGAGCTGCAAGGACGCTTGCGGGAGATAGGCCAACTCACCTGAGAGGACTTGAGTAACAAGATGACTGCAGTTGAACAGAGAGCAGAAAAAACAGAATCGGCGCCAGCCATGGATCTTTTCTCGCGCTACCTTTCTGTATGGGTTGCTTTGTGCATGCTGGCAGGGATCACCCTTGGACATTTCTTTCCGGGGGTATTTCATTTTATTGGCAGGATAGAAATTGCGCGGGTGAACATTCCGGTCGCCCTGCTCATCTGGCTGATGATCGTGCCGATGCTCTTGAAAGTCGATTTTGGCGCGTTGGATCAAGTCCGTGAACACTGGCGCGGCATCGGCGTGACGCTCTTCATCAACTGGGCAGTCAAACCTTTTTCCATGGCCTTGCTTGCCTGGCTGTTTATCGGCTGGCTTTTGGCGCCTTATCTGCCCAGTGACCAAATCCCATCCTATATCGCTGGGCTGGTCATTCTGGCCGCCGCGCCCTGTACGGCGATGGTGTTCGTCTGGAGCAATTTGACCAAGGGAGAGCCCAATTTTACACTGAGCCAGGTCGCGCTGAACGATATCATTATGGTGTTCGCCTTTGCGCCTGTAGTCGGCCTGTTGTTGGGGATTTCCGCCATCACGGTGCCCTGGGAGACGCTGCTCATCTCGGTCGGCCTTTATATCGTTGTTCCCGTGATCGCGGCGCAAATCTGGCGCCGCAGATTGTTGAAAGCCGGCGGTGCACCGGCGCTCGAAGGAACGCTTGATCGACTGCACCAGCCGTCGCTGATGGCTTTGCTGGCAACCCTGATTCTGCTGTTCGGGTTTCAGGGCGAACAGATCATTACGCAGCCTCTCATCATTGTGTTGCTGAGCGTGCCCATTCTGATCCAGGTCTATTTCAATGCCGGATTGGCATATCTGCTCAACCGTCATTTTGGTGTCGCCCATTCAGTCGCCGGCCCCTCAGCATTGATTGGCGCCAGTAACTTTTTTGAACTCGCCGTTGCGGTGGCCATCAGCCTCTTTGGGTTCAATTCAGGCGCGGCGCTGGCCACAGTAGTCGGCGTGCTGGTCGAAGTGCCGGTGATGTTGTCGGTGGTGCGCATCGTCAATGCCAGCAAGGATTGGTATGAGCGCGCAGACCATGCTCCGGCGACAACTCTGCATGAGTGAAGATGTTTATTGAGACAGCTGAATAACTAAAGCGCGATAAATGACGCAAAGAACTTTCAAATATATCTGGGTATTTCTGATTATCCTTACAGGGATTATTGGCGGACTGCTTGCGATTCCATCTGGCATTGTTGAGATAGAGGAGCGTAGTGTTGTGGTAGGCGCTCTTGCCACACTCCTGATGGGCGTGGCGCTGGTGGCTGAAGTGGCCTTTCTTATTGCCAGGAAAAGCCCTCTCGAGGAGTGAGCGTCCTCTCCCAATTCTGCTAAATCCGCATGTTTTTGGTGCTGAAAATCTCTCAAATCATTTGGCGGGATGCACAAAATGGCCTATGTTATTCCTTAAATTTAGGAGAATATTTGCTAATTAGTGAATTATCAGAAAGGAAATGCTCATGGATGACATAGACCGCAAATTGCTGACATTAATTCAGGAAGATTCCACCCGATCCATTTCAGACATTGCCGAGCGGGTTGGGCTGACCAACACGCCGTGCTGGCGACGCTTGCAAAACCTTGAAGATCAGGGCGTC
>JAJFIO010000063.1 GCA_021774915.1 Alphaproteobacteria bacterium | reverse complement strand
CCGATCGATCTTGTCCCGCACAAAGCACAGGAACGTGAGATTAATGCGGCTTTGTCCAATTCGTTTGGTTTTGGCGGAACAAATGCCAGCCTGATTCTCACCGCGCCGCCTCATTGACGGTTAAGCCTTTACCAGTAATCTGTGCTAAGTAGTGGTTCTGGGTTGAGTGAATGGTAGTGACAGAACAAAGCGAAAATCCGACCGAATCTTCAGTTGAAAACCCACGCGGCAAGGGTAAGAAGATTGTGCTTGTCGTGGGGATATTGTTCCTGTCGATTATACTTGTCGTCGGTACTGCAGCCGGGGGGGCGTTCTATTATGGAAAACGACAGTTCGAAGCATTAGGGCCCTCGTTAAACCATGAAGTTGGAATGTACACATACACCCTTCCGCGCGGTCGGGGCTTGCAGGAAATTGCCCGAAATTTGGAAGATGAAGGCCTTATTAGCAATGCCTGGGTTTTTCGCCTGGGTGTGATGTGGTTCGACGCCCAGTCGCAGCTTAAGGCTGGCGAATACGCTATCCCCCATCAAGCGAGCATGGCTCAGATTATGGAGATTCTCCGTCAGGGAAAATCCATCCTCTATAAATTCACGGCGCCGGAGGGTCTTACCAGCAGTCAGATTATCAGTTTGATTGAAGCCGATGAGACGTTAGTGGGAGCGGTCGACGAGATTCCGGCTGAAGGTATGATGCTTCCAGAGACCTATCTGTTTCAACGCGGCACAACGCGGATGGAATTGATCAGTCAAATGACACAGGCTGCGCACGATACTCTGGAGCGCTTGTGGGCGAGCCGTGACGAAGAATTGCCCGTTTCAAGTCCCTATGAGGCCCTCATTCTGGCTTCGATCGTCGAAAAAGAAACCGGCTTACAAGAAGAAAGACCCCGTGTGGCGGCTGTCTTTGTCAATCGTTTGAGCCGCAGAATGCGATTGGAATCAGATCCAACCGTCATTTATGGCCTTACCCAAGGCGAGCCTTTAGGGCGAGGCTTAAGGCAGAGCGAGTTGAAAAAAGTTACGCCCTATAATACTTATGAAGTGAATGGCTTGCCGCCGACTCCGATTGGAAATCCCGGCGTGGAATCGCTGGCTGCTGTTCTTAACCCCCCAGAAACCAAGGATCTATTTTTTGTGGCAAACGGCGCCGGTGGTCATGTTTTTGCAACAACTTACCGGCAACATCAGCGCAACGTTACCGAGTGGCGGCGGATAGAAAAAGAACGTAAAAAAAACCGCTGATCAAATAAAGTTTTAGTCGAGTTTTAACCAGGTCCATGCTCTCCCCTACATCCACTTCACAACACGACTCTCAAGTGAAGAGCCTGCCCATGCGTCTGCTGGTTTTTATGGGCGGCCTTTTTGTTTGCGTGACGTTTCTCAGTTTTCTTGGTGCGTATTGGTGGTTTGCTGAAATTCTCAGCAGTTTCCGTGTGCAGTTTGCTATCGGTGGAGGGGCGCTACTGCTCATCCTGACAGTGCAACGCTGCAGACCCTCCCTTGTGGGAGGAGTATTGCTCGCACTCAGCGCGAATATTTTTCCACTAACGGCGTATTGGGCGCCGGGCAGCGCTTATGCCTCTCAGCATCAGGGCGGGCAATTCCGTCTCATGGCGTTGAACCTTCATCACGCTCATGCGGATCTGGACGCGTTGGAAAAAGTAGTTGAAGACGAAGCCCCCTCCTTCCTTGTTCTGACGGAATTTACTTTTCGGGAGAGAGAAGTTTTAGAGAGAATGGGCTCACACTTTAAATATGTTCGTATGACTCCGGATGTAGGCTCATTCGGTATTATGCTGTTCAGTCAAAAACCTATTCGGTCTATAGAAATCTCGACCGTTAAAAACACCAAATCTCCTGTGCTTACTGCGCTGATCTGTCCAGATGAAAGCTCTGATGAGACCTGTTTTCGCATCATTTCTCTCCATGCGCCGCGGCCTGGGCCATGGGGGCAATCTGATAAACGGGACGCCGTATTAAAACTGACTTCATTCAAAGCGGCGGAACAGAATAATGGCGCGGTTCTGGTGGTCGGTGATTTCAATCTAACGCCCTGGTCACCGGTGTTCTCCGAGATATTGGAAACAGGAAAACTTTCCGACAGTGCGTATTCATCCGGTCTGGTGCCGACATGGTTGAGTCGAATTCCAGCGTTTGGGCTGTCCATAGATCATATTTTATATGGAAATGCCTTCACGGTCAGCGCCTATCGGGTCGGTCCTGATGTGGGATCTGATCATTATCCGCTTATCGCCGACTTGAATCTTGTGGATCGACGTTAAGGTTGGGGTCCCCCTGCTATCTTGTTGAGAGGCCTGAGACCAGTTACTCTGCAAAAAACTGAGTCTTATCCTTTTAGATAAGCGCTGGAGATACATTGATGACGCTGTGCAGTATGACGGGATTCGCCAGAGCAGGCGGATCTTTTAGTGACTATTCCTGGAACTGGGAGATTAAAAGTGTCAATGGCAAGGGACTGGATGTCCGTTGCCGGTTACCTGCTGGGATTGACTCAATTGAGCAGCCGGCGAGGGCTCTAATTAAAGAGAACTTTGCACGCGGCAATTTTCAGGTGGGTCTGCATGTAACGCGCCAAACGAACGGCACGAATTTGACAATTAATGATGCGGCCTTAGAACAAGTGCTTGCCGCGCTCGGCGCTTTAAGTGAGCGCATGGAAACGGTGTCGCCCAGTCCTGTTGAGATATTGGCAATGCGCGGGGTGTTGGAGACCACAGAGGCATCTGAAACGGACGAGGAATTAGCGCTGCGCGATACTGCGTTGTTGGCGAGCTTGAAAGAAGCGGTGCAGGATCTGAAAAAAGTACGCCGGGCGGAGGGAGCGCATTTGCAATCCGTGCTTGGCTCTGCGGTTCTTGAAATAAAACAACTATCGAAAAACGCGCGTGATTCGGAGTGGATTCAGCCTGTAGCCATTCAAAACCGTCTCAAAGCGCAAGTGGATGAAATCTTAGGGGCTGCCCCCTCTTTGCCGGAAGAGCGGTTGGCCCATGAAGTCGCTCTGCTGATGGTCAAAGCGGATATCCGTGAGGAAATAGATCGTCTCGACGCACATGCAATGGCGATGGATGAGTTGCTGAACAGCGCCGCTCCGGTAGGCCGCCAATTGGATTTTCTCATGCAGGAACTGAACAGAGAGGCGAACACATTGTGTTCAAAAGCGGCTGATGTCGCCCTGACCCGCATAGGACTTGATCTTAAAGCCGTTATCGATCAAGCCCGTGAGCAGGTGCAAAATATCGAATAGTGAATGATGTAACTATGACGCAAAAAGAAATCGCTCGGCGTGGCTTAATGCTGGTTTTATCATCGCCCAGCGGGGCTGGAAAAACGACGCTCTCTCAGAAACTTCTGTCATCAGATAATGGGATTGTTATGTCCATTTCAGTAACCACACGTCCCCCGCGATCGAGGGAGGTCGATGGCCGGGATTATCATTTTATCTCGGAGGAGCAATTTGAGCGCCTTGTGGAGCAGAATGCACTGCTTGAACACGCCTTCGTATTTGGGCATCGCTATGGCACACCTAAAGAGCTTGTGGATGTGGAACTAGAGAAGGGCCGTGACGTCTTGTTTGATATCGACTGGCAAGGTACGCAGCAATTGGATGAATCCGCGCGCGATGATCTGGTTAAAACTTTTGTGTTGCCCCCATCATGGGATGAGTTGGAAATGCGTTTGCGCGCCCGCGCGCAGGATTCAAATGATGTGGTCAAATCGCGCATGTCGAAAGCAGTCGATGAGATGAGCCATTGGGCTGAATATGATTATGTCATCGTGAATCGCGATATCGATCACGCTCTTTCACAGATCATGTCGATTTTGTTGGCCGAAAGACTGAAGCGTAAACGGCAAATTGGTCTATCCGAATTTGTGAAGAATCTAAACCCGAACCTTTGAAGGTAAGGCGGTGTGGTGCTCCAAAGAAGGAGTGCAGTTAAGCCAGGTGAGGAGGGGCAAAACACATAGCCCCAAAGACAGCTTTCATAACCACGGCACCGTAATTTTTTGCATTACGGACCTTATCGATCAGTATGGACATGATCCGCGCATCCGCCGCCCCACTCCAGGAAAATATTGGCCCATAAACAGGAGCTTGGCATGAAGAGCTTGTGTCAATGCTGGAGTGAATACCACACCATCTGATTATTGGTTGGGAGTTAGACCATTGAGGTAAGCAACTGCCAATTTTTCGAAGTCGCTCACGCTAATCTGTTCTGCGCGGCTGGTGGGGTTGATTCCGGTTTTTGCTAGAAGCGGGAGGGGGTCGCAGTCCAGTGAGCGCAAGCTGGAGCGTAGCATTTTACGCCGTTGACCAAACGCCGCAGCCGTGACGTGTTGCAGGGCTTCTGAAAGCCCCAGCTTCTGAGGAGTGGAGATTGGTGTGATGTGTACAAGAGATGATTCCACCTTTGGCGGTGGAGTGAATGCACGGGCAGGGATGTCGAACACCCGAGCCGCATGGCAACGCCACTGACTCAAAATTGACAAACGCCCATAAGCCTTCGTGCCCGGCCGCGCAACGATCCGATCCGCAACCTCTTTTTGAAACATCAGCGTCATGCTTTCATACCATGGCGGCCAGGGGTCTGCCGTCAACCATTTCACAAGAAGAGCTGTGCTGATTTTGTAGGGAAGATTGGCAACAATTTTTATTGGGGAAGAAAGCTTAAGGATATCTGTTTCGAAGAGAGGCAAGGCATCTTCTTCACGCACGGTGAGCCTGCCTGGATACGCTTCGCACACTTGGGCGAGCGCCGCTATACAGCGTCTGTCCTTTTCAATGGCGATGACATGCCGCGCCCCCTGATCGAGCAGGGCTCGCGTGAGGCCGCCCGGTCCGGGTCCGATTTCCAGAACGGTGGCCTGCGTTAAATCGCCAGCGACACGCGCTATTTTATCGGTCAAATTGAGATCAAGGAGAAAATGCTGCCCCAGTCCCTTGATCGCTTTGAGGTCAAACGCGGCAATCACATCACGCAGCGGCGGAAGGCGGGGTGGTGAGTTCATCTGACCCTTGTTCGCCGGTCGGCGATTTCTTCTGCCAGAGTGAGAGCCTGAACGAAACTATCGATGCGAGCGATATTTTGACCAGCTATATCAAAGGCGGTGCCATGATCGGGTGACGTGCGGATAAAGGGCAGACCTAGAGTGACATTTACGCCGCGGTAAAAATCGATGGTTTTGAGAGGAATGAGAGCCTGGTCATGATACATGCACAAAATTGCATCGAAGGTCTGCCGGGCTTCGTCCCAAAACAGAGTATCGGCAGGATAGGGGCCATCAATGTTGAGGCCTTCTGCACGTAAGGTGCTGACCGCTGGAGCGATCACATCAATTTCCTCCCGGCCTAATTGCCCCTCTTCCCCGGCATGCGGATTAAATGCCGCGACGGCCAGGCGCGGCGCAGTGAGTGCAAAATCCTGGAGCAGTGCCCGGGCCGTAATGCGGGCAATAGTCGTGATGAGTTCTTCTGACAGCTCCTGGCTAACTTGAGCTAAGGGAAGATGTACGGTCACGGGCACAACTTTCAATCCTGGTATTGTCAGCATCATGACGGGTTTAACGCAAACCCCATCACCACCTGCCAGGTGGGCCAGATATTCGGTATGTCCCGGAAAGGGGAAATCTGTGTCGAGAAGTGTTTTTTTGTGAATGGGATTGGTGACCACGGCTCGCGCAAGGCCTTTACGGCTGAGGTCGACAGCGATTTTGATGGCGCCGGTCACGGCCTTGGCGTTGCTGGCAAGAGGGTGGCCAGGTTTTACTTGGTGCACCAATGGGCAGTCCAGGACCGGCAGGGCTGATGCAAAGATCTGATGGGCATTTTCCACTGTATTGACTGTGACGAGTGGTGTAGGCAGGCCTAGGAGCTCGCTTGTGTGTTTGAGATGCGTTGCGCAACCGATATAACAGAAAGGCGAAAGCCCGAGGTCATCTCGTTGTTGCCATGCTTTGAGCACCAATTCCGCACCCACACCAGCCGGTTCGCCCATGGTCACGGCCAAGGGCTTGTGAAGTGGCGGCATGGGTTTATCTAACGCATTTCAATGGCAGAATCGCGGCGTAGATCCCTCAAATACCGGCGCGCTTGCATGGATAATTGTTGATTATAGAGACGATTTTGTATCTGGTCGCGGGAGGGAATTTGATCGTTTTGGGCTACATCTTCGCGGGCGCAGACGACCAGAACATGCAGACCCGCTTCAGTGCGAACAGGTTCACTGGAACTGCCTGTACTCAACGTCGCGACGGCAGGCCTGAAGACGTCGGCGAGTTGCGACACTGCCAATCGTCCGAGATTAGATACCGAGGCATTGTTGACCTTGCGTGAGGCACTGCTGATGTTGTCGCACCCGTTCAGAGCGGCGCGCATTTTATCAACTTGATTCTTAGCTTTTTCAACCACTTTCTGATTGGCGTCTGCTTTGAGCGGGACCATGATCTGTTGTAGATCAAGCGTCGCCATCATAGGGTCAGATCCAGAGAGGACGCGGCGTTCACGCAGAGCGAGGATAACATAGCCACCCAAAGTGCGAATGGGCTGTGAGACCTGCCCAGGCTGCAATCTCTGTAGCACCTGGTTTAACTCGGGGGCCAGTTCACCATCTTGGATCCAGCCGATATCGCCACCTTGTGCCGCGGAAGCGTTTGAACTGAATTGTTGCGCCACAAGATTAAAGGGGGCGCCCTGTTGCATTTGTGCGATGAGCTGTAAAGCTCCTTGTGCAATTTGTTCTTCCTGAGCTGGAGAAGGAATTTCCAGGAATATTTCTGAAACAAGATATTGCGGTTGGGTTGCTGTGCTGATCAGGCGATTAAGGAATTGATCGACTTCTTCACCAGTGATGCTGACGCGGGATGAAAGCAGCCCATTGACGAGACGACTCCAGGCCAATTCAGCTTCGATTTGCGCGCGCAAGGTTTGAATATTGACGCCGCTATTGCGTAAAGATTCCGCCATGGCTTGCGCCGTAATATTATTTTGCTCTCCGAGTTGACCTATGGCAGCGGAGACCTCTTCGTCGGTTATCGCGATATCGTAACGATCAGCTTCTTGAAGCTGAAGTTTTTCATCTATCAGTGTTTGAACGACCTGCTGCTTGACCCGCTCATCGATTTCCGGTGTGCGTTGAATGCCAGAGGAACTCAGAATCAAATTGGTCCTCTGCGCGACATCGTATGTAGAGATGACTTCATCATTAACGATGGCAGCAATGCCTTCACCTTGAACTTGCTGTGCTGCACCAGGCGTCGAGAGGGTTAGTGCCGCCATAAATAGACCTGCGAGGCGGGAAAACAGCCGGTCTGGGCTCAAATGTGCAAAGAAGCGAAATTTGGGATTGTAAACCATAGTCTTATGTTAATCTCATACTGTGCTGATAATAAAGTGTTATCTCAGATCATCCCTACTCTGGATAGGTACCTTCCGACGCAACTTTATACAGAGAATAGCGAAAAAATCTCATCAATCAATATCAAGCTCAATAAACCAGATAGTGATCGAAAAGGGTTTAATTCAAGTGCTTAAGAGTGAATTGGAAGAGAATGGAACTATCTGGCCTGATATCGCGGTCACTGATTTTTCGTTTTAGGAAGGAGATAGAGAAAATCGTGCATTCGTCTTCATACGTAAGAGAGGCCAAAGCCCGCCGGGTGGCTTTTGCAATGAGGTCTTGCCGCGCTCCTAATCCGACCCGCCATCTTTTACTAATCCGCACTGACCCGTTGATATTCAACTCTTTACGCGACACAACGCCAACATTTTTGTTGAGTCCCTTGCTGCTGATATATTGGGCTCGTACAGTATAGCGTCCATAAGAACTCACCGCACTCACTTCGTTTCGTTTGGGAGTGAGCGAATCTTCATCCAGTCGAAATTGATGAATGACAGACAGTTTTTTCCCAAGTTTTAGATCGACCGTGCCGACATAGTCGGATTTTTTCCCATCCAGACCTGTTGATGCTGTGAATTCGGTTTCTGGTTTTGTTCGCAGGCTTTGCCCGAATAGGAAGGTCACCGATTTGGTATCGTCAAAAAATGCTCCAAATTTGACACCAACATTGAGCCGGTTGCCACTTTCCAATTGATCCAGACCGGGAAATTTATTGGCGATGAAAAGATTAGACGTATCAAGCTCAAAGGATTGACTGTCTTCATTCGGTATTTCATCTGGGTTGCCGCCTCGGCTACTGGCGACGGCTTGTACCATTGGTTCAATCAGCCATCTGACCTTGTTGCCCTGGCGGATAAAAGGCCAGCGCCAGTTTACGCCAATCGTCGGAAGGGAGCGGAAACTGGTATCATTGCCATCTGATGTAGCAGTGGTGCTTGTGCTACTCAATATTTCCGGGAAAAAATCACTGGTATTATACAAATCTGCCCGGATGCTGGCGAAAGGGGTAATCACCTGACCGAGGCGAGTTGTGACACTTCTTTCCCAATCTGCCGTTATGGAGAAGCGGCGGCTGTCCGTACCTTGTGTTCTTTGAAGGACCATCGCGTTAGCATCGATGTTGATGCGCCCGTACTGCCATGGTTGAATGACGTAATGGGCTTCCACCAGGGGCAGAATATAAGGAGTGAGGCCTGAATCGTCTGAAGCCAGAAGTCCTTGAAAATAATATGAGCTGATATCAATATAATTCCGGTCATCGATACCGCGTGCAAAGACCTTGGTTTCCAAATCAACTTCATTAGAGATATTGTAGCGTCTGAGATATGTATCGTCGTTGACGACTTGTAGGTCGTAACCAATTTTCCATGTGTCGTTAAATTGATAGCGGCCATTGCCAAAGATGTGCCCGCGCACTTCCCGTTTATTCAATTTTACGTTGTTGTTATCGCGCACTTTGGTATTGGTGATGCTGCCAGATAAATTATACTGGCCATCGCGCAGGCGCTGCCGCCAATTTGCTTTGAGCACGGTACCGGCATCGGTTGTAAAAAGGGGAGCGACCGTCAGATCGTAATAAGGTGACAGGGCGAAGTAATAAGGTGTCTCGGCAAATGTTCCACGCAGATTGGACGTGCCAACTTTGGGAGGGAGGAAGCCGGATTTGCGTTTTACGGAAGGGTCGGCATGGGATAGGTAAGGCGTGTAAAATACTGGCACTCCAAATAGCTCGAAAATAACATCCCGGTATGTTACGGTTAGTTTTTCCTGGTTCTGAATAGCTCTGAAAGCTTTCACACGCCAGAGCGGCGTCTTCGCGTTTCCTTTACTGTCGCAAACATCACATGCGCTATACACAACGCGAGTGAGTTCGTGTTTAGCGCCATCACGACGCCGTGCACTACTGCTGGCAATGCGGGTATTTTTGTCAAGCAAAGCACTAAAAGCAGAAATCACGCCTTCGCGCATTTGATCGGATAACTCAATATGGTCAGCAAAGAGAGTATTTCCATTTTTTTGAGTAATGCTGATATGGCCATCGGCGACAACCCGGTCTTCTTTTTGATAATAGATGAGTTTATCGGCCAGAAGGACGTCATCTCCGTAAGTCGCTTCAACATGCCCTGAGGCCTCGACGGTATTTTCCTCTCTGTTGTAAGTCACTTGATCGGCTTGGAGGAGAATGGCGCCTCCATTCAGGGGGTCAAGTGTCTCTCCTTGTTCTTGAGCGGTGTAAAGTGTTTCGTTCACCTGGGTTTGCGCAACGGAGGGAGAACTGCTGAAAAGTAGAAGGCTGATGATCGAGATACCGGCAATGGAAGCCAAAAAATATCTTGATTGGTTATCCTGTGTGCCCCCCCTGACCATATTTTTCAGCCATCTTCCAAATGAAATAAAGTGGTAAGCCCCAACAACAGTGCGATGAATGTTGGCGCCCAAGCGGCCAAAGGCACTGGCAGGCTACCCGATAGACCGAGCGCAAAAGACACGTCGGCAACGAAATAGAGAACGAATCCTGCCAATACCCCCGCTATCAGCATCTTACTGATGCCCCCAAGTCGCGTAAATCTCAAAGAGACGGCCGCCGCAATTAGAACCATGGCACATAGAAGAATCGGCGTCGATAAAATTGAGTGCCAGTGTAATCGGTGCCGTCTTGCAGAAAATCCAGCTTCTTCAGCCATTTTTATGAAGCCGGGTAAATCCCAGAAAGAAATTGTGTCAGGTGAGGCAAAACTGTCCAGAATTTGGGCTAAAGTTAAGGTTGTGTCCAATCGGTAGGCGTGCTGGAATTCACTGGCCTTGTCAAGAGTGGTGATCGTTGCTTCCGAAATATCCCAGTATCCATTTTTGAGGGTTGCCGACTTGGCATCAATGCGTCCAACCCATTTGTCACCACTTTCGTAAAGAAAAATGATGACGTTTTGTAATTCGGTGCCACTCGCTTGAACGCCTGTGGCATGAATAACGGATTGTTTGTTTTGATCCCCTTGTCGCAGCCAGAGCCCCTCGGTCGAGACCTGCAAGAAGCTTGATTTGCCCGTATTATAACGTGTTTGCAATCGCTCAAATTGTGAGAAGAGCGATGAAGAGGCCTGATCATAAATAGTGACGATAAAAATTCCTGATAAGGCCGCAATTAAGATGGCGGGGCCTAAAAACTGCCAGACTGAGAGCCCAGCCGCGCGCACCACAACCAATTCATGATTTTTGGTTAGTCGCGTCAAACTGAGCATGGCGCCAAACATAAAAGCAAAGGGAAGAATTTTTTGCGTAAGGTGAGGTAATTTGAAAAGGGACATCATAAGCGCCGCCGAAAAGGGAGCGCGACCTTTGCCGACGATGTTTCGCAGCATTTCCACAACGTCAATCAGATAGGTGAGCCCAATCAATACAGCCAGAATAATCCCAACTCCGGTGAGGAACTGTAAGCTAAGGTAACGGGAAAGAGTCCAGGATAACGTCACTATGATGGTTTCCTAATGGCCCTGTGTTTGAAACACCGTGCCGCGGCCACGCCACAACACTGAAGATGCCTGATCGCGTAGCAAAAATGCGCAGATGACAATAACGACGAGAGGAAAAGTGTACATGTGAACAGCCATAATAGGCGATTGGGATGCAAGACTTTGTAAGCCAAATCCTATCAGACGAACTAGGAGACCTATGGCCAAGGCTAGAGTGATTCGAACCGCGTAGCCATGGCGACTAAACCCAGCCTTGATAATGGCGTAAAAGGCGATCATGACCAGGGAAAAATTGTAAAGAGGGGAGGCCAGCCTGTTATGCCCTTCAGCATAGAGTCGGTTGATGTTTTTCCGGACCCATGCCTGTGTCATATCTGGCCGAAAAAGCTCATGGAGATAACGTTCGCTGAGATCCCTGAGTATCGTTCTTGCACCCTCACTATAAGGAGCAAGATCCAAGACATATTCATCGAAGAAGAGAAGAGATAATTTTTCGTCTTTAGAAAGCTGTTGAATGCTGCCGTTTGCCATGATGAGTCTGGGACCATCCGTGGTGTTCACAAATTGTCCTCGCTCAGCAAGGTACGTTGTCGGATCTTCCGTCTCTTTATTGACGTGGACTAATAGTCCACGCAATTCGCCCGTACTGAGCGTTTCTCGATTATAGACCGTAAGTCCTTCACTGGGATTGGTGAAGGCGCCATCCCGGATGAGTGATGTGGCGATATCTGCACGAATTTCGTAAACCATATCTTTCATCGCACGATAGCCTGCAGGCATAAGATACAGGTTTATGATCAGGGTTGTGAGAGCCGCTCCGGTAGCTACAAGCAGGATGGGTCGTGCAATGGCCCAAACACTGACACCCGCAGACCAGAAAATCACCAGTT
The DNA here is from genome assembly GCA_021774915.1 of Alphaproteobacteria bacterium. Lineage (GTDB taxonomy): Bacteria > Pseudomonadota > Alphaproteobacteria > SMXP01 > SMXP01 > JAJFIM01. The sequence goes on along the minus strand of JAJFIO010000063.1, from coordinate 5,078 downwards.
CGCTATCAATGGAGAGCCTGTGTAAAGCGTATAGAGATGCGCAAAAAGTAGCAAAAGGGATGATGACGGTCAGCAGGCTGGGAAAAATATACAAAGTCACCAGAAAAAAGGTTCCCGCCGATTGGTGGCGGTTGATGACGAGGTCAAGCATCTGCAATGATTGGGTCAGCCAAACAATAGCCGCAAGAACCAAGATGAAGACCATCAGGGGAATCAAGGTTTGACGCAAAAGGTATTTTGACAGACTGCTCATGGAATCCGGTTACTCATTAACCTGGCAGGTTAGTCTCTCGGCGAGTCAATTTTCAACAATAAGCGACAGAGACTATATGGTTTGGCGGGCATTGAAAACACGCTTGTTCCCGGTCTGTTAGAGCGCCTTGGCATCTAATGGTCTGAAGGCCAATCCGGGCTTTGCCCAAATGTGGGGCTTTCGATGGAAACTCTGCACGTTGGGCTGGATTGTTGGGGCTGATGATCCTACCCTTATTCGTCAGGGATTCTTGAGGTGAACAGTTTTTTCGCCCTCTTATCGCCGACGCCGGTCACCTGAAATCAACCATTCAGGTCATATCACTTAACTAGTGTAGGGGAAAAAGCATGCAAATTACCTTTGCGAAAGCCGTTCTGCCGCAGGACGGATGTGTGGTCTTTCTGATTGCTGAAGGCGCAAAAATCACCGGAATCCTTTCTGCTCTCAACAAGAAATCGAAGGGGCACGTGAGCAGGGCCATGAAAGCCGGTCAGTTTAAGGGGGATTCAGGCCAGTATATAGGACTGGTAGCTCCCAGCGGGACGAGGCTCTCGAAAGTTATTCTCTATGGGGTGGGAAAAAAACCTGAAAATCTCTCTAGCAAAGCCTTTGAGGAGATTGGCGGGCGGTTGAGCGCACGTCTGGCGGCCGATGGCGTTAAAGCAGCAACCGTTCTCGTTGAGCCTGTTAAAGGCAGCGCCCTCACTGAACAGGAAGCAGCCGCGGCTTTGGGATTGGGCGCATTGCTCCGCAGCTATCGGTTTCATCTGTATAAAACTAAAGGAAAAGGGGCATTCAAACCATCTCTTTCGAAACTGACGATCGCGACGGGTGATCCAGCGGCGGCCCGCAAGTTGTTCCGCCCCTTGCATCAAATTGCCGATGGCGTTTTCGTGACCCGCAATCTGGTTTCCGAGCCGGCCAATATCCTTTTCCCTGGCGAATTCGCAAACCGTGCGAAGCACCTCACTGAACTAGGCGTCAAGGTTGAGATCCTCGGTGAAAAACAGATGAAAGAACTTGGGATGGGGGCTCTTCTGGGCGTTGGGCAGGGCAGCGCTCATGAGTCTAAATTGGTGACCATGGTATGGAACGGCGCCAAAGATCCCAAAGCCCGTCCCGTCGCGTTCGTAGGAAAAGGTGTGACATTCGACACAGGTGGTATTTCCATAAAACCGGCGGCCGGTATGGAGCAGATGAAATGGGATATGGGCGGCGCCGGCGCCGTTATGGGACTGATGCACGCTTTGGCGGCGCGCAAGGCGAAAACCAATGTTGTAGGGGTTATCGGGCTTGTAGAAAATATGCCCAGCAGTACGGCACAGCGCCCAGGTGATGTTGTGACCTCCCTCTCGGGTCAGACAATCGAGGTGATTAATACGGATGCGGAAGGCCGTCTGGTGTTGGCTGATGCCCTCTGGTACACGCAAGATACTTTCAAGCCGCAACTGATCATTGACCTTGCGACATTGACTGGCGCCATTCTGGTCTCTTTAGGGCAAGAATATGCCGGTCTCTTTTCCAACAATGATGAATTGGCCGATCGCCTTCTGGCGGCTGGCGACAGCGTCGGAGAAAAACTGTGGCGTATGCCCATGGGGCCGGTGTTTGATAAAATGATCAACTCACAAATCGCAGACATGAAAAACGTCGGCGGGCGCTATGCGGGCTCAACCACAGCCGCACAGTTTCTCAAACGTTTCATCCGAAATGTTCCTTGGGCGCATCTCGATATTGCCGGCATGGCATGGTCTGAAAAAGATCGTCCCACCGTTCCAAAAGGAGGCGCAGGTTATGGCGTGCGGCTGCTTGATCGTTTGATCGCGGATTATTACGAGGATTAAAGTGGCGCAGCAAGACCACACTGAAATCTGGTTTTACCATCTGGAAAGGGCGCCGCTGGAAAGCGTGTTGCCGGAGCTACTGGAAAAAACGCTGGCTAAGGGGTGGCGCGCGCAAGTCAGGGTCGGCACTCAAGAGCGGCTTGAAGCTCTCAACACGCATTTATGGACGTACCGTCCGGATTCGTTTTTGCCCCATGGAGCGCTACAAGATGGATATGTTTCAGATCAGCCAATCAGCCTGACCCTTGAGGAAGAGAATGTTAATCAAGCCAATGCGCTGTTTCTCGTCGATGGCGCTGTGCCGGGAGATGTGACCAATTTTGACAGATGCATCACGATATTTGACGGCAAAGACGATATGGCTGTTCAGGGCGCGCGGGATTTCTGGACGCACGCCAAGGCCAAGGGGAATCCAGTCACCTATTGGCAGCAATCTGACCGGGGGAAGTGGGAGAAGAAAGCTTAACCCGCGATGGCTGCTCTGGCTTCTTCATAAGTGGCGTGGGCTTCCAGCCATCTTTCTTCGGCTTTTTCAATCTCGCTGAGTGTGGCCGCGCGTTTGCGACCTATGTCCGCAGCTTTGGCGGGATCACGCTCAAACAGGCCAGTTTCGCTCAGGGACTCATCAAGCGCACTTAATGTGTGCACCAAATTTTGTAATTTTTTCTCGGCCGCCGCCGCCTGATTTTTCATATGTGTGATGCTGGCACGCTTGGCCGCCGCTTCTTTGCGGGCTTTCTGGCGTTCTCCTTTGCGCGCACTCGGGCCTGCCGAGCGGTTTGCCTTCGAACGTCCGGCGCGCACAGCGGCTAGAAGCTCATCGCGGTAATTGTCCAGATCTCCATCATAAGGCCGGACCGTGCCATCCCCTACCTTCCACAGGCGATCCGCACAGGTCTCAAGAAGATGCCGGTCATGGCTGATGAGGATCACGCATCCGGTATAGTCATTGATGGCATGGATCAGCGCTTCACGGCTGTCTACGTCAAGGTGATTAGTGGGTTCGTCAAGGATCAGGATATGGGGACCGTTCAGCGTACACAGGTGCAACAACAGGCGGGCCTTTTCTCCGCCGGACAGATTTTTCACTTTAGTGTTGGCGCGATCGTAATCGAATCCGAAGCTGCCGAGTTTTGCCCGCACTTGGGATTGAGTTGCATCGGGCATCAAGTCTTGCACATGCGTGAAAGGCGTTTCCTCCGGCATCATTTCATCAAGCTGATGCTGAGCAAAATAGGCGATGTCCAGCTTCTTTGAGCGGAGCAATCGACCACTGGTCGGTTCTAATCGTTTGGATATGAGTTTGGCGAATGTAGATTTGCCATTGCCATTGGCGCCCAAAAGCGCGATGCGATCTTCCATGTCAATGCGTAAATTGATTTCTTGGAGTATGGGCTGATGGGGTACATAGCCTACGGAGACATTTTCCAATCGAATGAGAGGCGGCGGCATGTGTGTGGGATTGGGAAAGTGAAAGGGCCGCATCTGGTTTTCAATGACAGCGGCAATAGGCCGCATTTTTTCCAGTGCCTTCAATCGACTTTGCGCCTGGCGGGCTTTGGAGGCCTTATAACGAAAGCGATCGACAAACGCCTGCATATGTCGTCGTTCGTCATCCTGTTTTGATTTCAATGCGAGTTGTTGATCAAGCTGCATCCGGCGCGTTTTCTCGAATGTGTCGTATCCACCGGTGTAAAGAGTGAGCTTATTGTCATCCAGGTGCAGTATGCGGTCTACGGCTTTGTTGAGCAGGTCACGATCATGGCTGACAAGAAGCACCGTATAGGGGTAAGTTCTTAAATAGTTTTCAAGCCACAGTGTGCCCTCAAGATCGAGGTAATTAGTCGGTTCGTCCAATAGCAAAATATCGGGCCTTGAGAAAAGAATGGCCGCAAGCGCAATGCGCATGCGCCAGCCGCCGGAAAAATCAGAGACTGATTGTTGCTGCGCTGCCTCGTCAAACCCCAATCCAGACAATATGGTCGCGGCGCGTGCAGGCGCCGTATGTGCGTCGATATCCACAAGGCGGTTTTGGATATCAGCGATGCGGGTGGGATCGTCAGCCGTTTCGGACTCGGCCAGGAGGGCATGGCGTTCCAGATCAGCCTCAAGCACCTGATCGATCAGGCTGGTTGGGCCAGACGGCGCTTCTTGAGCCAGAGAGCCGATACGCCGGCCTTTGGGGAAAGATATGGACCCCGCGTCAGGGGCTATTTCGCCCATAATCAGCCGAAGCAGGGTTGTTTTGCCGGACCCATTGCGTCCTACAAGGCCAATTTTGTGGCCCTCGGGCAGGGCGACGGTTGCATTGTCCAGCAACAGGCGTCCTTCAATCCGGTATGTCAAAGCGTTGAAATGCAGCATGGTCTATCCTATCGGCGCGGCTTGTAACATGAGTGAACAGACAAAGCACGTCTTGCGGTGGGACTTTTGCAAAGCTATAAAGCCGAGCCAACTTTACCCATTTGTATTGAGGATAGACGCTATGGCTCTGGAACGGACCTTTTCGATCATCAAACCCGATGCGACCGAACGCAATATCACAGGCAAGGTGATCTCGCTTCTGGAAGATGGTGGCTTACGCATCGTGGCGCAAAAACGCATTCATATGTCGAAAGCCCAAGCCGAGGGCTTTTATGCCGTTCATAAGGAGCGACCGTTTTTTAATGATCTGGTGGCCTTTATGACATCGGGTCCGGTCGTGGTTCAGGTCCTGGAAGGCGAAAACGCCATCGCACGGAATCGGGAAATCATGGGCGCGACCAACCCGGAAGAGGCCGCTGAGGGCACAATCCGGAAAACATATGCTGAAAACATCGAGCGTAACTCGGCACACGGCTCGGATTCTCCTGAGACGGCCCGTGAAGAAATCGCCTATTTTTTCAAAGATCCGGAAATCGTCGGCTGATGCGGATCGAAAAAAACAGCGCCTCACTTTCTGGGGATGTTGGGATCGACATGATCCCATGGCTGTTTCGATG
>JAJFIO010000062.1 GCA_021774915.1 Alphaproteobacteria bacterium | reverse complement strand
CCCAAGACCGGCGCAGAGCGTCTCAGCGGGGCCAACCGGAATTTTTGCAAACACTGCGCCTCCGCCCTGTGGATCTGGGCGCCGCGCTGGCCCGATCTGGTTCATCCCTTTGCCTCCGCGATCGACACGGACCTTCCCTTGCCCCCGGAGCGGACCCATTTGATGTTGGGGTCAAAAGCCGCATGGGCCGAGCCCGCATGTGGGCCGCATGATCAATGCTTTGACGCGTATCCGGATGAATCCATCGCCGCCTGGCACCAGCGGCTAGGTTTGGAAACGCCTTAAAGCGATGTCGCGGTGAACAGCACGGCGCCCATCAGGAAACCGGTCATCATCAGCACGATCAGCCCGGTAGCCAGTGGCCAGTGGGAGAGGGTTTTTGCTTCGATATGGACGATAGTGTCATCAAAATCCCGAAACCAGACATCTTTTAGCATGATAGACGCTCCTTACATATTTCGTGCGCCCCCTGCTTTGTGAGATGCAAGCGTCTTGCCACGCTCCGGCGGTTAACCTTAACATGGCCGGTGCAGGCGCTAGATCACAAAGGATAAGGACTTCATGACATTATCAATCGATCTTTATTGGTCTTTCCGGAGTCCTTATTCCTATCTTGTGACACCGCGCCTTGTCGCCTTTGCCAAAGAATATGACGTCACGGTGAATGTGCTGCCGGTCTATCCCATCGCCTTGCGGATCGCGAATTTTTTTAAGAATGTCGATCCCCTGCTTCCCTCTTATTTTCTTCTTGATACGGCGCGTGTCGCCCAGATGCTGGGTCTCGATTACGCTTGGCCCAACCCCGATCCGGTGGTGATGGATTTTACAACAGGGCATGTTCCCAAAGAACAACCCTTTATTCATCGGCTGACGCGCCTCGGGTGTGCGGCGGTGGAGGCGGGCAAGGGGCTGGCGTTTATTGACCAGGTGTCCCGGGTCATCTGGTCGGGCACGCCCAATTGGCACGAAGGAACTCATCTGGTTGAGGCGGCGATGCGTGCCGGATTGAATTTGGGAAAACTTGATAATTTAATAGATCAACATACGGAACGGTATGAAGAAAAAATTGAATCCAATCAAAAAGCTCAACGCGCTGCCGGTCATTGGGGTGTACCGCTGATGGTCTTTGAAAACGAACCGTTTTTCGGTCAGGATAGATTTGAATGTTTGAAGTGGCGCATGGCTCAAAAAGGCCTTGCCAAACGCTCGAACACAACTTGAAAAGTGAGCGTTCTGACGGAACAAAATTTGGTTGTGCGCGGCGTGCTGTTTGACAGCCTCCTTGCAGCGTTATTTTTCTACAAAGCGTTTGATGATTTCCGCCTGACGTTTCAGGTCTGCATCGGTCATGCCGGGGTGGCAGGGCAGAACGACAAGGTGCTGTAAGGCATCCTGCGCCACGGAGGGCAATAATTCAGGCCGGTCTGCAGGAGGCTCGATGGCTTGCGATTTCGGCAAGTTAGCGGCGTCAAAGCCAGCACGCCGTAATGCTCTGATAAGGGGTTTGGGCTCGCGCACGACAATGGGAAAAGCCCAATAGGTGTGAACCGGATTTTGCGATGAAGGAATGGGGACATTGTTGCCCAGATAATGCTGCAATTTTTTTGCCACACGGGTTCTGGTTTCTAGCTCGCCGTCTTGCCATTTCATCAAACGCCGCGAGATCATGGCGAGAAGTGCTGCGCTGGGCTGAAAGCGTAATTTTTCGGCGGTCCCGAGCTTCGCAACCCCGCGCACCGAATTGCCGATGGCATCTTCATAGTCCTGATTGAACAGAGCGAACACCTTATATATCAAGCTCATAAACACCCTTGTGGTGGCAATTTTCAAGGCGGCGAATTTGAGAATACGGACAAAATAAACCTGGCGGCTTTGAACAGGATAAGTGGATTGAAACTGATGCATTTTGTTGCGAAGTTCCGGATCCTTTACGCGAACCAAGGCGCCGCCCAATGCGGTGGCTGTTTTCAAAGGGCCAAAACTGAACATCGCAATGTCGGCTTTTGGGTGACCCGTATAACCAAGGCCATCAAAACATTGCGCGCAGTCCTCTATGACGATGAGATTGTGACGGCGCGCAATTTCGATGAGGGGGTCGAGGTCATAGAGAGCGCCAAACAGGTGAGCCACAAGAATGGCGCGGGTTTTTTCGGTGATGGCCTTTTCCAGTAGATCAAGGCGTGGCGCCATATGTCCGAAATCAAGATCAATCGGTACTGGGACAAGTTCATGCCGCCGAACGATATTAACCATCCCTTTGACGTTCAGGGCTGAAAACAGGATCTCCTCTCCGGGCTGCAGCCCAAGGGACTGCAGAAGTAAATCCAGGCTGCTGCGTACGGAAAAGCAAGCCAGGGCATCTCCCTGTGGGGTCCACAGCTGAGTGAGTTTGTTCTCAAGGACGCCTCGGTCTGGGGGAAAAAGGCAGTTCCATGTCCCGCATAATAAATCGGACCACTCGATTTTGAGTTGCATTCTTACCCACATCTACTGATATTCATCCTTATTCTCAATTTTAAACATTCAAAAATTAAACATCAGCGTCATGCCGTCGCACACTAGCATTTTCACCCTGCCTTTCATGTGCCGGATCATGTATGGTCTCTCAAGCGATGGTAAGGAGAGGCGGCAGATGAGCGTGTCGGGGAATGTAACACAAGATCAGGCGGGGGGAAGACTGCAACGTTTTCGCAACTTTAGGCGCCGCCATGTCAAAAAATTCGGAAAGAATTTTATTCGTGGCAACGCTGATTTCATCGCGTCTCAATCGCTTGTCGGAGATCCGCCGGTTTTCAGCAATGATATTTTTCCCTTTGTTGCGGAGTTGGAACAAAACTGGAAGCTTATTCGACAGGAACTTGATGAGGTTTTGAAGGAGCGGGAGTCGATTCCGGCTTTTCAACAAATTTCTCCGGATCAGAAGAAAATCGCATTTGGCGATCGGTGGAAGACATTCATTTTTTATGGATTTGGGGCACGCGTCGATGAGAATTGCGCCAAATGCCCGAACACCGCGCGCCTCATTGAAGCTATCCCAACTCTTAAAACTGCATGGTTCTCCATCCTTTCGCCTGGATATCATGTGCCTGCACATCGCGGTGTCACCAAGGGAATAGTAAGAACGCATCTGGGGTTGAAAATCCCAACGGATCGCGAGAATTGCTATATGCGGGTGGATCAGGAAAAATGCGTGTGGGAAGAAGGTAAATGTCTGACTTTTGATGATACCTTTGATCATGAAGTTTTTAACAATACTGATGAAGAGCGCGTGGTTCTCCTTATTGATTTTGAACGCCCGATGAAATGGCCCGGCCGAGTGCTTAATGCTATCTTTTTGCGCTTGATCACGTGGACGGCCTATGTGCAGGACGGCAAGAAAAATTTAACGGCGTGGAATGAAAAAAACCAGCCTTAAGGGCGATGCCGGCCGAGTAGCAAACCTTCACTCAGGTGCAGCAGAGACAAGCCCAGCCTGTTGCGAGACCGTTTGAGAGCTGGGGTCAGCTTTCAACACTTTTGTATATGCCACAACGATCTGATCGATTTGGGTGTCAGTGTGCGCCGCTGAGATGCTGGAGCGCAGTAAGGATTTGCTGTTCGGTGTTCCCGGTGGAATAGCCAAATTCACATAAACGCCCTCATCCAGCAGACGATTCCAGCCAATGATTGCACTTTCCTGATCAGGCATCTCAACTGAAATAATCGGACTTGCAGGTGCACAAAGCTTCAAACCCGCCGTTTGTAGTCCCTCATGGAGGCGCCTGGCGTTCGACCATAATTTTTCACGCAATTCAGGATGCTGCCCAACCTTATCGATAGCCATGTTAACGGTGCCGATGGTCGCAGGAGAAATAGAAGCGGTGAACATATAGGGTCGACTGATAAATTTCATATAAGAAAATTCAGTATGGTTGCTGACGCAAAAGCCGCCAATCGAGCCTAAGCTCTTGCTGAAAGTCCCGACGATAAAGTCCACATCCTGCGAAACACCTTCTTGTTCCGCCAGTCCCCGGCCATGATCCCCAAAGACCCCCAGCGAGTGGGCTTCATCGACATAAAGGAAGGCTTTGTGTTTTTGTTTGACGTCAACGAACTCCTTGAGGGGAGCCGTATCGCCGAACATACTGTAAAGGCCCTCGACGATGATCAGCTTGTTTGAGCCGTCGCCTTCCAACTGCTGAAGACGCCGGTCCAGGTCCTCTGGAGAATTATGACGAAAACGAACAATGGTGGCGCCGCTCATAAGGCATCCGTCATAGATACACGCATGACAGTCAGCATCTATGAGAATGGTATCGCCCCTTCCGGCGAGCGCAGCTATCACGCCAAGGTTGGCCTGATAGCCTGAAGGGTAAACAAGGGCAGAAGTGCACCCCATCATCTTGGCGAGATTGTCTTCCAGAGCCTGGTGCCCATAATAGGTGCCGTTCGCGATGCGTGACCCTGTCGTTCCGGTGCCGTAGCTCGCAAGAGCTTGCCGGCCCGCTTCAATACAGTCCGGATCATATGTCAGGCCGAGATAATTGTTTGAGCCGGCCATAATGACGTCCCGACCGTTAATAACAACTTCAGTCGCTGATTTGACCTGATCGATTGTGACATTGAATGGATCATGGCCACCTTGCAAAATAGCTTTATGCCGTTCTGGAAGTGCTGAGAACTTGTCGAGCAAACTCATTTATTTATTCCCACCCAGATCGTGTATTGCTTGCACAAGATTTCCGATTGTCCTCATATCAGCCATCAGATTCATAGGAATCGAAATTCCGTAAATATCTTCAATTTCCATGATCAGGTCGAGGACGGCCACAGAATCTATTTCTAATTCGGTGGCGATATCCGTATCCATGGTCAGAAGGACATTTTTGGTATTGTAAGGTTTGAGTAATTCGCAGGTTTTATGAAAAACCAGATCATCTGTCTCTTGGGTAACCATCAATGCCTCTGTTGTGTATGACACATGCTGATCTTGTGTATCTTTGTTGTTGGCGCCAATGAGGATAACCCATGATACGGTAAGATCAACAGGGGATAAAAACCACTCTTCATACTGTCTGATACGACTTAAAGCCAGCCCTGTTGCTGATACCACTTAATGCTCCGGCTGAACCCTTCAAGTATTGTTACATTCGGTTTCCAATCCGTGAGTTCGATAATGGGATTCAACGTGCTCACCCAATCGGGGTGATAGGCTTCACGCAGCTTTCCGGGGGTTAGCATCGGGGTATAACCAAAAAGTTGTCCGCAGGAGGCATTCACTACCGCTATCGGCCATGCCACGGACCGAGGTACCGGGACAGCGCGCACCCGGTGCCCGAGACTTTGACTCGCGACCTGGGCAATCTCCTCCCAGCCATAGCCCATGGGGCTGTCATCATGAATATCCAGAACGCTCTGAAGTCCAGTTGGCAGCGCGAGCAGGGCGGATAGAGCTGCGCACAGATCGTCGACATAGAGGAAGGACACACGGGACTGTATGGAGCCTGGAGCCAACACGATGCCCCGCTTCATATAACGGAACAGCTTATAGGTTTCACGATCACCCGGCCCGTAGATCACGGGCGGCCTTACGATGGTCCAACTCAGCGTCTCCTGTGCGCTCAGGCTCTCTTCTCCTGCATATTTGCTTGCGGCATAGTTCGAGAGCCCTGGCATGCGGGCTGCCAGAGAGGACAGATAAATAAAATGGCGGCACGTGCTTGAGGCTGCGCACAGCCGTGCCAGTTGTGCTGTCGCATCCGCGTTGATGTGAAAAAACGCCTGTCGGTTGTGCGCTTTGATAAGGCCCGCGCAGTGAATGACCGCATCTGCCCCCTCAATCAGACGCGCCATGCTGGAAGGATCGTCCAGCGAACCCTGGCACGCGATCTCACCTTGGCCAGGCAGATCAGCCCCACCGCTACGGCTTAGGGCGCGCACAGTCCATCCGCGCGAGAGAAGATGCAGCACCAGATGACTGCCGACAAAGCCTGATCCACCCGTAATTGCTATTGTGCCGGCCATGTTCCAACCAGATGACGATGGGGTTCTGATGTCCCCGGAGTACCGGGGCGCAGATCCGCTATCCTACGGACACGGCTACCGCCGCCTCAAGGGGCTGCGCATACTCATCCATAAGATAACGGTCGCGTGTCGCTGATCGGCTGATTTTGCCCGAGGATGTTATGGGTATGCTCCCTGAGGGAACCAGCAACACGTCACAGTCAACTCCAGCTACAGTGCGAACGGTCGCGTGGGCCTTTCGTTTTAATTCTTCACGGCTGTCCGGGTCACGCAACCGACATTGAATAATGACCACAATTTTTTCGGAATCAGACGAATCGACTGAAAATACAGCTACGCCGCCACTTCTGATGTCGGGCAGTTTCTGAACCGTCCATTCAATATCTTGGGGCCAGATATTACGCCCGTTAATGATAATAAGATCCTTACTGCGCCCCGTTATCACCAGTGCTCCGTCTACGGTGTACCCTAGATCACCTGTGTCCAGCCAACCATCTGCCGCCAAAACAGTGCGCGTCGCTTCGGTTTCATTGAAAAAACCATCCATAATGCTTGGCCCACGGATGATAATCCGGCCTACTTCACGATCTCCCAGAGACTCATCATGTTGGTTGCGAACATCAATCTCATGGCCAGGCATGGGACGTCCGCATTGAACGAAACGCCGAACGTTTTGGGGGTGACCATTCATCTCAATAGGCTGTGCCTTGCCCGAAGCGGAAAGGTGCGCCAGATCGATATCATCCGTGATGAGGCCCTCGCCGAGGGTTGGGAATGTGACGGCAAGGGTGGATTCGGCCAATCCGTAGCTGGGCAAAAATGAGTTGCTGTCATAACCTAAGGATTGGAAGGTCTCGGCAAAGCGCTCAAGTATATCAGCGCGCACCATATCGCCCCCAACGCCGGCAATTCTCCATGAAGACAAATCCAAACCAGAGGCCCGTCCATTTGCTGCACGCAAATGACACAATTCGTATCCAAATGGTGGAGAAAAGGAGATCGTTCCGCGGTTCTCCGAGATAATTCGCAGCCAATTCAAAGGTCGTTTGGCGAAATCAACCGTGGCTAGATAATCAATTGAGATCTGCCCCATGAGTGGGGTCAGGCAGAAACCAACCAGTCCCATGTCATGATAAAGAGGTAACCAGGATACTGCACGATCTCCCTCACGAATCTGCAAACCATAAGTCAGTGTTGCACGGGAATTATGCGTGATGGCGCGTTGAGAAATCAGCACTCCTTTGGGGCGACTGGTGCTGCCGGATGAATATTGGATATAGGCAGGTTCGTTCTCTTCCAGTGGTTTAAGTTGGCCGTGTGAACTCAAATTCGAAAAGTCTTGGTGAGTTCCGATAAAATGAATAGGAAGCCCATGAGAGGCTTCACGCAATAAATCAATAAAGTCCGAAGATGATACGGCTGCGGATATATCTGCAGCTTTCATAAGCCCGCGTAAGCGGCCCACAAATGTCTCTTTACCACCGAGGCTGTGAGGCAGAGGCAAAGGAACAGGCAGAAGCCCGGCATACTGGCAGGCAAAAAAGAATATGATGAATTCAGGAATAGTTTCTGCGGCAATGGCGATGCGTGCATGTCGTTCGAAACCCATTCCGGATAATTTAAGACCAAGGGATTTTGCTTGGACTTGCAATTCAGAATAAGGTAACGAGAAGCCCAACTCTCCGCGAACGGAATAATAATTTAATCCCGTTTCCCCTCCCGCAGCATAATCCAACCCTTGCGTCAAAGTATTGAACTGCCCTTTATTTAGGGGAAGTGTTGTATTTCGCGTTGGTGTGCAAGTCGTCATACTATTTTCCAGCCCATATCAATTATACTCAAGCGACACATCGCACCAAAGTCTATTTCGGGTTTTAAAAGATGATAGATGTCGGAATAGATTGTTATTGCGCGAACGCCCATCACCAGCTCCCCCTAGTTATTCACTGCCTCGTATCTTTTTTTGATCTGGGCATTCAATAGACGTTCGGCTTTAATAAACCATCATTTTCAAATCCAGGGGCTTACTCGTGCCTAGTTATCGTCCCTGTACCAACCCAATAAAAGCATTGCTACAGATATATAACAAGTTTTCATGGTTCGCGCCAAGCGCTTGAAAGTGAATGCCGCAACTGGGAACATCACATATTGGTTAGTTAAAGTTGCCCTCTTGGCGTAACGTCACTTTATGTTTCATAAAATTACAGCACACCAAGCTTTGACCTGGGGTGATGCTTCTGTGGATTGACGTCAATCGAAGTGCTTTAGTTAACATCAAATAGCAATAGACTCTTTTCAAGCAGCACTGCTTGTAACGCCCCCGTCTCCCAATTGGTAAACACGATCTGCAGACTTGAGCCATGCGGGGCGATGAGTGATAGCCAAAACTGTGAGAGCGCCTTTGCTGTGCGCGATGGAGGAGCGCACGTTCTGACAAATATTCTCTTCTGTTTCGGGGTCCAGCGCGCTTGTAACTTCATCGAGGATAAGCAGTTTAGGTTTGTGCACGAGAGCTCGGGCCAGTGCAATTCGTTGGCGTTGCCCGCCCGACATGCGCATGCCCCTTTCTCCAACTACGGTCTTTATGCCATCGCTCAAATCCTTCACAAACTCCCATGCTCCAGCGG
>JAJFIO010000061.1 GCA_021774915.1 Alphaproteobacteria bacterium | reverse complement strand
GGGGGGCTTGAGACATAAGCTTAACCTTGGCAAAAATTGGCGTTAAAGGCTTTCAATAACGCCCTTTTGAAGCACATAAAGTTCGGACACGCCTTTTTTAGCCAAGCCCATGAGGTCAGCAAAAGCACTTTCAGAAAAAGGGGCACCCTCAGCCGTACCCTGAATTTCAACAATACCACCACTGCTGGTCATGACAAAATTGGCATCCGTATCGGCCACCGAATCCTCATCATAGTCGAGATCCAGAACCGGCGCCCCCTCATAGATCCCGCAAGAGATGGCGGCAACTTGCGTCTTTAAAGGGGTTTGGTTGATCATGCCGGTGGATTGCATATGATCAAAACACAGATGCAACGCCACCCACGCCCCCGTGATGGCAGCGGTGCGCGTCCCGCCATCGGCCTGGATAACATCGCAATCCACCGTGATCTGCCGCTCGCCGAAAGCGCTCAGATCCACAACCGAGCGCAGGGACCGCCCGATCAGGCGTTGAATTTCCTGGGTGCGGCCCGACTGCTTACCGGCGGAAGCTTCCCGGCGCATGCGTGACCCCGTGGAGCGTGGCAACATGCCATATTCGGCCGTGACCCATCCTTGTCCGCTATTGCGCAAAAACGGTGGCACCCGGTCTTCCAGACTGGCGGTACAGAGCACATGGGTATCACCAAAGCGCACCAGACAGGAGCCTTCTGCATGTTTTGTAAAATGGGGCTCAAATGAAACGCTACGCAGTTCATCTGGCAAACGACCGGAAGGGCGCATGGATTTTCCTCTCAAAAACTTTTTTCAATTTACTTTAAGCGGCAAAGTCGCAGAAAGGAGTTATCTAACGCTCAGGCACCTTTCAGTCCAGACGCCTTTTTGTGATATACAGGGGGCAGACACCAAATCACACCACAGATCAGGAGCCCGCTTTGTCCCAGCGACCGTCCCTACCGCTCAGTGATATCGACCAACGCGCGCGCGCCATCTTTCGCCAGATCGTCGATACATATCTGGACACGGGCGAGCCGGTGGGCTCGCGGACCATTGCGCAGCAAGGCAGTATGTCGCTATCGGCCGCCACCATTCGTAATGTGATGGCGGATCTTGAGCATATGGGCCTGCTGGAATCACCGCATACCAGCGCTGGTCGCATTCCCACCGAGCCGGGCCTGCGCCTGTTTGTCGACGCTCTGCTGGAGATCGGCGAAATCAGTGAAGCCGAGCAGCGCACCATCACCGAGCGTCTGGGCCGGAGCAAGGACAATCTGGAAGACATCCTCACCCGGACCTCCACCATGCTTTCGGGCCTGTCGCACTGCGCCGGCCTGGTGGTAATCCCGAAGCTGGACGCCCCCCTCAAACATATCGAATTCGTCTCCACCGGCCCCGGCCAGGCTCTGGTGGTAATTGTCACCGAGGACGGTTCGGTGGAAAACCGCATCGTCAACGTGCCTCTGGGCATGCCGGTCTCGGCGCTGGTAGAGGCGGGAAATTATATCAATGCACGTTTGCGCGGACATACTTTATCGGAGGCGCGCGAGGTCATGGTCTCCCAAATCGACAAAGCCAAAGCCGAGCTGGACACCCTCAGCGCCCAGTTGGTCGAAGACGGGCTGGTCACCTGGGCAGGAGAGGGAGCGCCGTCCAGCTCGATACCCAAAACGTTGATCGTGCGCGGCCGCTCCAATCTGCTGGAAGATCTGGATGCGGCTGCCGATCTGGAGCGTGTGCGCCAGCTCTTCGATGACCTGGAAAACAAGCGCGATCTGATTCAGTTGATGGATCTGGCAAAGGACGGCGAGGGGGTTCGGATTTTTATCGGATCGGAAAATAAATTGTTCAGCCTGTCTGGATCATCACTGATTTTCTCCCCATATCGGAATTCAGAACAGAAAATTGTTGGCGCCCTGGGGGTAATTGGCCCGACACGGTTGAATTACGCGCGAGTAATTCCGCTGGTTGATTATACCGCCAAGATTGTCGGACGGCTGATGTCCTGATACATAAACGCGTCATGAGAAGAATGGCGGCCACAAGTTCCCGGACAGATATGCGCCCCGCGTCAAAGGCCCCGTCAAAGGCCCCGTCAAAGGATTGGTTATGAGCGAGAACAACGATACTGAGCAAAACAAAGCCCCCGACTCACTTGAGCCGAAAAACGTCCCCGAAACGACCGATACGGAGCCTCGCTCGGACCACCCCTCCGGCCCCACGGTCCATGATTATTCATCCGCTGAGGTGCTCACACAAGAGGGCCTGCCTTCAGGCGAGGAAGTGCTGGACCCGGATGCCCTGCGAGCTGAAATCGCCGAGCTGAAAGACAAAATGCTGAGGGCGGTCGCCGAGGCGGAGAATGTGCGCCGAAGAGCGGAGCGGGAGAAAGCCGACGCCGCCAAATTCGGCATCACGCGTCTGGCGCGCGATCTGATGGGCGTTGCGGACAATTTCGAACGGGCCCTGGCGAGCGTCCCTCCGGAAACCCGTGAAACCGCGGAAGAGAGCATCCAGAACCTCCTTGCCGGGCTCGAAATGACGGATCGCGAACTGACCAACGCTTTGGAAAAAAATGGCATCCAGCGCATCGAACCCAAGCAGGGCGATCGGTTCGATCCCAATTTTCATCAGGCTGTCGCTGAAATCCCAAGTCCGGATCAGCCGGGGGGGACTGTCGTCCACCTCACCCAGACCGGCTATGTCCTGGATAACCGGGTGTTAAGGCCCGCCATGGTGACCGTGGCCAGCGCGCGTCAGGCACAAAATGAGGCATCAGACGAGAAAGAAGGGCCGAAGGGGCCAGGAAGCACGATCAACACCACCGCTTGAACGGTGCTGGTGACAAAATTTTAAGTTTCATTAAGGATAATCCGGTGATCAGCTCTCCTTAAGAGCACGCCGGACGCAAGGGGGGCCAGGGGTCAAGGGGCGGTCCAAATACACTATTATTCCTCGAAGGGCGCGAAACCGGCCTTTAAGCTTGCACTGGGAGCCCGACCTTCTTATATCCACGGCAAGCGCTGGGTCTTTGCTTCAAAGTCCTTAAGAGATCAAATGGGAGATGGCGCCACCACATGATGGATGTGACTGGCTGCCTCCGCTGGAAAAGAGAGAAACGAAATGGCGAAAGTAATCGGAATCGACCTCGGGACCACCAATTCCTGTGTGGCGCTCATGGACGGCAAAGAACCGAAAGTCATCGAAAACGCTGAAGGGACGCGCACCACACCCTCCGTGGTCGCCTTCACTGAAGAGGGCGAACGCCTGGTCGGCCAGCCCGCCAAGCGTCAGGCCGTCACCAATCCCGAACACACATATTTTGCCATCAAGCGACTGATCGGCCGACGCTTTGATGATCCGATGACTAAAAAAGACATCGAGATGGTGCCCTATAAGATCATCAAGGCTGACAATAGCGATGCCTGGGTCGAGGGGCGCAATGGTGAAAAATTATCCCCCTCACAGATTTCAGCCTTTGTGTTGCAGAAAATGAAGGAAACAGCCGAATCATATCTGGGCGAGACGGTCTCCCAGGCAGTGATCACCGTTCCGGCTTACTTCAGCGATGCCCAGCGCCAAGCCACCAAAGACGCCGGCAAGATCGCCGGATTGGAAGTCCTGCGCATCATCAACGAGCCTACTGCGGCGGCGCTGGCCTATGGTCTGGACAAAAAGGACGGCAAAACGATTGCGGTCTACGACTTGGGCGGCGGCACTTTCGATGTGTCCATCTTGGAGATCGGTGACGGCGTCTTTGAAGTGAAATCCACCAATGGCGACACTTTCCTTGGTGGGGAAGATTTTGACCTGCGTCTGGTCGGCTATCTCGCCGATGAGTTCAAAAAAGAACAGGGCATT
>JAJFIO010000007.1 GCA_021774915.1 Alphaproteobacteria bacterium | reverse complement strand
TTATAGAGGCTGCCGACAATCTGCGGCAGGACGATGGGATCGTCACCTGGGTAGGGGGGGTAAAAATCGGCGAGCTGCGCGGGGCTGAGCTGTTGTGAAAGCAGGGCGTGGTCGATCTCACGGCTCATATTGGTTGACAGGCCAACGCTCATCATCTTGATCACAAGGAGAGAATCCGTTGGCTGCCAGGCTTTCGGTCTGTGAAGGAGAAGTTGGAATTCCGGCGGGAGTTGCACAGCGGCATCGGTGAGAACGGCATTGACGCCACGCGTATAGGCGTCCAGCAGGACTCTGGTCGCGGCCGAGAGTTTGGGATAAGCGGCTGCCACATGATCGGAAAAATTTAGATTACGGAAGAATATATCGATCGGCACGCTGGGACTTCCCATGACTTCCGAAAGACGCCCTTTGGCAACGCGCCGCGTGACTTCCATTTGCCACAAGCGATCCTGAGCATGGGCATACCCCAAGCCGAATAAAGCATCAGCCTGGGTATCGCCGGAGATATGAGGAATGCCATTTTTATCGCGGACAATGCTAATGGGTGCGGTCAGGCCCTGCACTATCTTGGTGCCATTCAATTCGGGTAGGGAGAGTTTCATGGCCATATAGCGATCGCCTGCCAGAAGAAAGAGCAGCAGGACACTCAACCCCAAGAAGCGCAAGACCCAAGAAATAGCGATGCACATGTTAACTCCCGGTTTGTCTGGCATGAAGCACTGAGTTATAAGCGTACACTTGAATAAGGGAAAGGGCTGAAAAGTCATGGTGCAGAAACTCGCATTTCTCGGGTTAGGTGTGATGGGTTTTCCGATGGCGGGCCATCTGGCGGCGGCTGGGTATGATGTCTGTGTTTATAATCGTACAGCCGCGAAAGCTGATACCTGGGTGAACACGCACAAAGGAAAGTATATGCCATCACCTGGCGCGGCAGCGGCCGATGCCGACATTGTGTTTGCTTGTGTTGGCAATGGCTATGATCTGCACGAGGTGGCGCTAGGGAAAGAAGGTGCTTTTCACTCCATGAAGATGGGTGCGGTGTTTGTCGACCATACCACCGTTTCGGCTGAGGCGGCGCGCGAAGTGGGGGCAGAGGCCGCAAAGCGAGGTCTGGGCTTTCTAGATGCACCGGTATCGGGCGGCGAAGCCGGCGCACAGAATGGGCAATTGACGGTGATGGCCGGCGGCGATCAGCTTCATTTTGAAATGGTGTTGCCGGTGATTAAGAGCTATGCCCGGCACGTCGGCCTGATGGGGCCGGTAGGCGCTGGGCAGTTGACGAAAATGGTCAATCAGATCTGCATTGCAGGCGTGATTGAGGGGCTGGCCGAAGGGCTGCATTTTGCGCGCAAAGCTGGATTAGACGGGAATGCGGTAGTGGACGTGATCTCAAAAGGGGCGGCGCAATCCTGGCAAATGGACAATCGTTCCTCGACCATGTGGGCGGGTGATTTTGATTTCGGCTTTGCCGTAGACTGGATGCAGAAGGATCTCGGGTTTTGTCTCGATGAAGCGCGTAGAAACGGCGCGCATTTACCGCTCACCGAACTGGTCGATAACTTTTACGAAGAAGTGAAGGAAATGGGCGGCGGGCGATGGGACACGTCCAGTTTGATTGCCCGCCTGGAGCGTTAGTATCCAAACTCAATCTGCCTGTTGATCGATAACCGCAAATCATGATTCGCGCTATCCGTAGTTTGGATGGCGCGAGAGATGAACAGTCTTTTTCAGCTACCATAAGCTTCAACAAGCGATTTATGGCCCTATGCGGACGTCTTCTTATCGACTAAGGAATATTCATATTAAATCACAGCTATAGGTTCAGTGGCGATCCCCATGGGGCAAAGACAAATGATCTATGTTGCATAGCCGTATGAATGAAAGTTTCCGGACTAAAGTAATCTTGGAAGAATACTTATGAAAGCAATTGTATACACAAAATACGGACCACCGGAAGTTCTTCATCTCAAAGACGTCCAAAAGCCAACCCCCAAGGATAATGAAGTCTTGATAAAAGTTCATGCAGCGACAGTAACGGCAGGTGACTGTGAAATTCGAAGCTTCACATTCCCACTCTGGCTCTGGGTCCCCGTGCGAATAATGTTTGGCATCATCAAACCAAGAATTCAGATTTTGGGCCAAGAGTTAGCTGGAGAAATAGAATCAGCAGGCAATGAAGTAAAGCGATTTAAGAAAGGTGATCAAGTTTTTGCAACGACCGGTACTCATTTTGGCGCCTATGCTGAGTATATATGTATGCCGGGCACCGACCCGATGGCGATCAAACCTGCCAATATGTCCTATGAAGAAGCCGCCAGCATGCCGACTGGAGGATATAATGCATTACATTTTCTTAGAAAAGCTAACATTCAGAGCGGACAAAAACTTCTGATCAATGGTGCCGGTGGCAGCATCGGAACGATTGTGGTTCAGCTTGCCAAGCACTTTGAGGCGGATGTGACGGCCGTGGACAGCGCCGACAAGTTGGACATGCTCCGATCGATTGGTGCGGACCACGTTATTGATTACACTCAAGAAGATTTCACCAAAAACGATGAGACCTATGATGTTATTTTTGACGTGGTAGGTAAGAGTTCGTTTTCACATAGCATAAGATCACTCAAGAAAGATGGACGCTATCTTTTAGGTAACCCTCGGCTGTTGCCGATGATTCGAGGGCTATGGACTTCAATGACAGGCGACAAGAAAGTAATGTTTGAGTTCGCAAGCTATAAAACTGAAGATTTAGTTTTTCTCAAAGAGCTTATTGAGGCGGGAAAGATAAAAGCGGTCATAGATAGATGCTATCCGCTGGAACAAGTTGCCGAAGCGCATGCCTATGTTGATACAGGGCGCAAAAAGGGAAGTGTCGTTATAGCCATCGATGATGGCGACTAACCCGGCAACCTTAGGGAACAGTCATGCAAGCAATCGTCTACGAAAATTATGGGTCCCCTGGCGTTTTGGAATTGAGGGAGATCCAAAAACCGATTCCTCAGGAAAATGAAGTCCTGATCAAGGTTCATGCAGCGTCCGTGAATTCTTGGGACTGGGATCTGCTCAGGGGCAAACCGTTGCTCGTTCGT
>JAJFIO010000060.1 GCA_021774915.1 Alphaproteobacteria bacterium | reverse complement strand
GGTGATGTCGGCCAGTTCCGGCGAAAAAGTTGCGGCCAAATTATCGCCGCCAGATTCAATAAAAATCAGATCGAGATCTTTGAAAGTCTCCGTCATGTCGGCAATGGCAGCCAGATTGATGGAGGCATCTTCGCGAATGGCCGTATGCGGACAGCCCCCTGTTTCCACGCCCATGATGTGATCGGCATCAAGCGCGCCGGCGCGGGTGAGAAATTCCGCATCCTCACGGGTGTATATATCGTTTGTGATCACCGCAATTTTATAGGCTTCACGCATGGCTGTGCACAGGGCCGCCGTTAAGGCGGTTTTGCCTGAGCCGACAGGGCCGCCAATCCCGACGCGCAACGGACCATGAGGGGAGAGAAGGCGTTTTGCATTCATGAGCGAAATATCCTTGTGGCTTGAGTTTCATGGCGCATGGAGCAGATATCGGCGAGCGGCGTTGAAGAGGCCAGATCGTCAAGAGTGGTGTCGGTCATGGCCACCGCGTGGCCTAAGATGCGCGCCTCTAGATTTGCGATCACGCGCAAACCCTCGCTTTGCCCTAAAGGGATTAGGCGCACACCGGCGGAGACAATATTGGCGATAAACCCGTGCAAATAGGCGGTGAGGCCTTTTGCTAAGGCGATATCATGGATAGCGCACACCGCGCCAACAGCTATCGGGTAAACGATTTTTCTGTGCCCGGCATTTTCCAGACGCTGCAGATTTTCCGTCGGCCAGGTTTCGCGCACCGCTTTTAAAAAGGCGGCGCCTTGATTGCGTGTTTCCATGGCCAGTTCCGCACTGGGCGCGAACGCATGCCCTAACTCAACGACATTTTGCCATGCTTTGTCATTGCTGGATTTACACGCCCGCCAGCTTGCGGCAAAGAGAATGGCGTCAGCCCTGCCCGATCCATGGAGAAGAATGTCTTCCAACCAGGATTCTAGTGTCACGGCATCAACGACCATCTCAGCCTCAACCGCATATTCCAGACCATGAGAATAACTGAACGCCCCGACCGGGAAAGACGGAGAGAGCCACGTCATGAGACGAATGAGAGCGGACTCAGGCATGCTTGCGCCCCTCCGCATGGGATTGCTGATAGGCTCCGCCTTCAGGGTTAAACGGGGCCGTGATGCGCGTCACCGCGCAGCCAAGCTTTTCAAGCATGTCGGCAATCACAGGGTCCCAGCGCAAGAGGAGCCGGTCGTCATGAATTTCACAGGGTAAATGCCGGTTGCCGAGATGCCAAGCCATGCGCATGAGATGTTCCGGCGTGCCGCAACGGATTTCCGCCAAATCTTCTTTAGCGGCGCGCACAATAATGATGGACCCATCTTCCAGCTGTAGGCCATCACCATCGTGCAATATTTGAGGTTCGGCCAAATCAAGTAGGAAGCGGATTCCTGTTGAGCTTTGCAGTGCAATGCGTCGGCGGTGGCGGTCGTCATAGGCCAGTTCGATAACGTCCACGACTTTGCGGGGATCCACATGGGGTTCTGCGATGACTGAAAGGGCGCGCAACATCTAGAACAAAAAATACCTCTGCGCCATGGGTAAAATCTCTGCCGGTTCGCAGGTCAGCAGTTCGCCATCGGCGCGCACTTCGTATGTCTCCGGGTTGACCTCGATCCGAGGTGTCGCAGTGTTCAACACCATATCTGCTTTGCCGATGCCGCCGCGGGTGTTGGCAACGCTGAGCAAAGTTTTCTCTAAGCCCAGAGTTTCACCGATCCCCGCTTCGAGCGCGGCTTTGGAGACGAACGTCACAGCGCTTTGGGTGAGCGCCTTGCCAAAGGCGCCGAACATGGGCCGGTAATGCACCGGCTGCGGCGTGGGGATCGAGGCATTGGGGTCCCCCATGGCGGCCGCTGCGATGGTGCCCATTTTGAGCACCAGATCAGGCTTAACGCCGAAAAAGGCAGGCGACCACAGCACGAGGTCGGCCAGCTTGCCCACTTCCACCGATCCGATATGCGCGCTCATGCCGTGGGCTATGGCGGGATTGATGGTGTATTTGGCGATATAGCGCCGGGCGCTCAGATTGTCATTCTTGCCGGTCTCTTGGCTCAGACGTCCACGCTGCTTCTTCATTTTGTCTGCGGTCTGCCAGGTCCGGATGATCACCTCGCCGACGCGGCCCATGGCTTGAGCATCGGAGGCAATGATCGAGAACGCGCCCATATCATGCAGAATGTCTTCCGCTGCGATTGTTTCCTTGCGGATGCGGCTGTCGGCAAAGGCGACGTCTTCCGCGATATTGGGATCGAGGTGATGGCAGACCATCAGCATATCGAGATGCTCATCCACCGTGTTCACCGTATAGGGCCGGGTCGGGTTGGTGGAGGAGGGAATGACATTGGCCTCACCGCACACTTTAATGATGTCCGGCGCGTGGCCGCCGCCCGCGCCTTCGGTGTGATAAGCATGAATGGTGCGGCCTTTGAACGCCTTGATGGTGTTTTCGACAAAACCAGATTCATTCAACGTATCGGTATGAATCATGACCTGAATGTCCATGTCGTCGGCGACTTTGAGGCAGCAGTCAATGGCGCCTGGCGTCGTGCCCCAGTCTTCATGGAGTTTGAGCGCCGCCGCGCCGCCGCGCACCTGTTCACGCAGAGCTTCCGGCTGAGACGCATTGCCCTTTCCCGCGAAAGCCAGATTCATCGGAAACGCGTCAGCAGCCTGGAGCATGCGGCCGATATGCCAGGCGCCCGGCGTGCAGGTAGTGGCGTTCGTGCCGGTGGCGGGGCCGGTGCCCCCGCCCAGCATGGTGGTGATGCCCGACATCAGCGCGTCGTCGATCTGTTGTGGGCAGATGAAATGAATATGCGCGTCAAACCCGCCGGCGGTGAGGATTTTGCCTTCCCCGGCGATGATTTCTGTTGAGGGGCCGATAATGATCGTGACACGGCTTTGCGTATCAGGATTGCCCGCTTTGCCGATGGCGGCGATGCGGCCGTCACGCAAACCAATATCGGCCTTGTAAATGCCGGTATGGTCCAGCACCAGCGCGTTGGTGATGACGGTATCGACCGCACCCTCTGCGCGGGTGACTTGCGATTGCCCCATGCCGTCGCGGATAACCTTGCCGCCGCCGAATTTCACTTCTTCGCCATAGGTGGTGAAATCCTTTTCCACTTCGATGATGAGGTCGGTATCGGCAAGGCGCACCTTGTCGCCTGTGGTGGGGCCGTACATATCGGCATAGACGCGGCGGGAGATTTTTGTCGGCATCAGTCAAGGTCCCCCATGATTTTTTGGTTGAAACCGAACACCCTGCGCTTGCCGCCAAATGGGATCAGGGTCACGTTGCGGCTCTGGCCGGGCTCGAAACGCACTGCCGTACCGGCAGCGATATCCAAACGACACCCGCGCGCTTTGTCACGTTCGAAATCAAGCGCGTCATTGACTTCATAAAAATGGTAGTGCGAGCCCACTTGCACAGGCCGGTCGCCGGTATTGGCAATCGTGAGCGTGAAGGCTTTGGCGCCGGCATTGAGTTCGATATTGTCTTCGGCGGGAAAAATCTCTCCAGGGATCATCTGTTCACTTCCTATCGTATCGGTTGGTGCACGGTGACGAGCTTGGTGCCGTCAGGGAAGGTGGCTTCCACCTGTACATCCGGAATCATCTCGGCGATGCCCTCCATCACCTGGTCACGGCTGAGCACCTTCGCCCCCGCGCTCATGAGATCAGCCACCGAACGGCCGTCGCGCGCGCCCTCAACCACAAAGTCGGAAATGAGCGCGATCGCTTCCGGGTGGTTCAATTTCACACCGCGCTCCAACCGCCGCCGCGCCACCTGCGCCGCCATGGCAATGAGCAACTTATCCTTTTCTCTTGGGGAGAGTTTCATGATCTTTATCCTTCAGCAATGCCATACCCGCGGTAGACCCGGGGCGCACCCAAGGAGGTCCCGGGTTAAGCCTTCGAGAACCGTAATCATATCCTTGCGCAATACAGCGCCATCATTAGCGGCAAGGCGTATCAGCAAAACCGGCGCCATGCAGGTCGCGCCAGCAAAGCAAGAAACATTCTCAAGCTCAGCCCGCACTGCGTCAATATAATTGGCGGCATCTTCACCCACATAAAGAATAGTCGCAAGAGCGCGCGCCCCGCCGGCGATGGCCCCTCTGTCAAGACGCCCTTGGTCAAGCGGGTCCATGCGCAATGCATCGGTCCACACGAGCTGATCATCCACATGCACGCGCCATCGCTCGTAGACCTGGCCCTTGGTCATCACTTCACCCATAGCCATGCGCCCAAAGACCATGGCTTCGCAGGCGAGCAGCCGCCCTGAACCATGGAGATTAATCGTGGTTTCGCGGGTTAAGCCGCCACCATCAAAAAAGATTGTTTCCTGCGGCAGCCATTCCGCCAGGGCACCCTCTTCAACATGAAGGTGTGTCGTGATCCGCGCCGCGCCAGCACCCGAGCGTGCCTGATAGATACGCTCAGCCGCCTGCCCCGTCACGCGGGCATGGGTTCTCGCGCCCCATCGGATGTGCATCTCCAGGACATCTCCATCGGTGAGCCCGCCGCTGGTGTTGATCAAAACAGCCTCGGGGGGATGGGGTGGCGCAACGTTGGGAAACCGGACCTTGGCGCTCCCTTGCTGATAGAGATCATCAAGCACGGTGCGCGCGTCACGGTGCTTGAACCCGAGCTTCACGGCGCCTGAAGAGCGTTGTAACAGGGGGGGATGAGTTTTGGCTGGGTTAGTCATCGTGTGATGGGGCCACTGTCATCGGTGGATACAATTTCATATTCAGACAGATCCGGTTTACGCATCCAACGCCAATAGCGCATAGTGTTGTATGGCCATAGTGTCGGGATCCGGCCATCTTCAGTTTTATACCAGCTCGGACAATCTGCCGCCCACACAGTGTTTTTAAAGGCACGCTGAATGCGCTCATTATAGTGCTGCATAGCGGAAGGTTTGGCGTCAATGTATGTGTTTTTACCTAATTTTTTCATACATTTAATGATATAGTTCACCTGCTGCTCGATCATGAAAATGATTGAATTATGGCCGAGCGCCGTATTGGGTCCGAGCAGGAAAAACAGATTAGGAAAGCCTGAGACAGCCACACCGCGGAGGGCCTCAAGGCCCTTGTTCCAAGCTTTTGAAAGCCTGCGCCCCGACAGACCTTCAAAATCAAGAGTTTCTAGAAAATCAAAGGCTTTAAATCCGGTCGCCATGATGATGGTGTCAACTTTTTTTAACTCTCCACTGTTAAGCAAGATTCCATCGTTTGTGATGGAGCGAATGCCATCTGTGATCAGTTCGACATTGCTTTGATTCAACGTCGGATAAAAATCATCAGACAACAGAATACGCTTGCAACCTATGGGGTAATTGGGCGTCAGTTTTTGCGCAAGTTTCGGATCGGTGATTTGTCTGCGCATATCACGAAGGGAGATTTTTGCCGCGCGGTCCCCAAGCCAGCTGTTCTGGTGAAAAAGAGGAAAATGCATATTCAGGCGCCAAAAGATCCACCAGCGGACTAAGCGCAGCACAGCAGGAAGTTTTATGAAAATTTGTTTTTGCCTCGGGCTGTAAGCCCGATCATTCCGGGGAACAATATAATTAGCTGTCCGTTGGAAGAGGAAGAGCTTCTCCACATTTGGTGCGATTTGCGGCACGATCTGAACAGCGCTTGCGGCGCTGCCGATCACGGCGACCTTTTGGCCTGAAAGGTCATGATCGTGGTTCCAGCGGGCAGAATGGAAACAGGTTCCTTGAAATTGGCTCAGGCCAGGGATGTCAGGAACATTGGGCCGATTGAGTCCGCCGACACCGCTCACCACATACCGCGCGCAGTACTTGCCACCTTTTGTGTCGGTGAGAAGCCAATATCCATCCTCGCTGTTGAATCGGGCATGGCAAAGTTCCGTCTCGCATTGAATATGCGGCCGGATTCTATATTTATCGACGCAGTGTTCGGCATAAGTCTGAATTTCAGCCTGGGGCGAAAAGACCCGGGACCATGATGGATTAGGCTCGAATGAGTAGCAATAAAAGTGCGAGGGGACATCACACGCCGCCCCCGGGTATGTATTATCCCACCAAGTTCCGCTGATGCCGTCGGTTTTTTCAAAAATTTTAAAATTTGAAATACCAGCAGCGCGTAATTTGATGGCCATGCAGATGCCGGAAAACCCGGCGCCTAATATGGCAACATCAAAGGGCTCATTTTTTATATGAGTCTCGGTACTGACTGTGTCGTGTGTCACGGGTGTTTTGTATATTTTCCGACTGTGATCAAGGAGAAGTCGTCTGGCGAATCAGGGTTGGCATGATGCGGCCTGCCCACATTCCAGCTAGCATGGCGGGAACGAAATACAGTGTTCCTGTTGCGGCCAGTGGTAGGGAGGTAAATGCCGGTCCGGGGCAGTAACCTCCCAGCCCCCAGCCGATTCCGAAAAGTGCTGCGCCGGTAATAAGGCGAGAATCAAGTTCAGTGCTCGTTGGTATCAAAAACGACTCGGCAAACAAAGGGGCTTTGCGCTTCAGCACAGAGGCATAGCCCAGATAGGTGACGATGACCGCGCCGCCCATGACAAAGGCGAGGCTGGGATCCCAGGTGCCGGAGAGATCAAGGAAATTGAGAACCTTTGCCGGATTGCTCATGCCAGATATAATCAACCCAAGGCCGAAAATGAGGCCAAAGATGAATCCCACAACACTTTTGTTCATGGTATCAGCCTCCCATCAC
This sequence comes from Alphaproteobacteria bacterium, assembly GCA_021774915.1. Classification (GTDB taxonomy): domain Bacteria; phylum Pseudomonadota; class Alphaproteobacteria; order SMXP01; family SMXP01; genus JAJFIM01. Next base: position 2,931 of record JAJFIO010000060.1, on the reverse strand, counting down.
ATGGCGGACGATAAAAACTGTCACAAATGCAGTGCTCATGAAAGTCGCCGTTGCGACGATCGATCTTCTGGAGAGGCGCGCCATTCCACAAACCCCATGACCGCTGGTGCAGCCATTGCCGAATACAGAACCAAAACCAACCAGGAGGCCAGCTGCAATCATGAGGGGGATGTTGTCCGATACACTCTGGTCGGGCGCTTGGCCTGTTATCATGCGAAATATGAGTGGCGCGGACATGATTCCAATAAGAAAAGAAAGCCGCCAACCGAATTCATTTTTTGAATCCCAGGGTGGTAGAACCCGGCTCGCCATTCCACTGATACCAGCGATACGGCCGTTAAAGGCCATGAGCAAAACAGCGGAAATGCCGATGAGCGCACCGCCGATGAGGGAGGTAAGAGGTGTGAACTCTGTCATTGATCTGTTCTCCTCGCTCGATCTGAGCGCTCCATCCTAGCAGACTGGTGAACCATTCAAAGTCATTTTGGCGTTTTGAGCGCACCGCCGCACCTTCCGTTTTGTGTGCCTGAACATGCCTATTGCCGTGCACTCTAGCGCTTGAATGAAACGTATATTTGACAAATCTGTGGAAGCAAAAACTGAAACGTGTGACACGCGCATTCGTTAACTTTTCACCACCTCCCTTTGTCCTTGACAGGGCGGGCTCTCACCCCTATATCGCCAGTAGACCTTATCGGGATTGCGCAAAGCCTTCTCCTTTCGTGAAGGCGATCATCCTGTTAACGAAATCACCCCCAATTGTCCCCTCCAGCTGCGCGTGGAACGTGACGCCCCTTTCGGGAGCAGGTTTTATGCTGCGGCATGCCTTGCGGTCGGATGACTGGAGAATACTGTCTTTATGACTGAACTTACCTTTGCCGAACTTGGTCTCGGCCAGCAATTGCTCGATGCTCTGGATGCAGAAAATTACACCGCTCCGACCCCTATTCAGCGCCGGGCCATACCTTTCCTTCTTAAAGGGAGCGACCTACTAGGAATTGCTCAGACCGGGACCGGCAAAACGGCTGCCTTTGTTCTGCCGATCCTGCAAAAACTAAGCGAGAAGCCGACGAAGGCCAACCCTCGCCGCCCACAGAGCCTTATCCTTGCGCCGACGCGGGAGCTTGCCATCCAGATTGGTGAGGGCGTCAAGACCTACGGTCGAAACCTGCACCTGAGGCATGCCGTCATCTTTGGTGGTGTTGGTCAGAGTCCGCAGATCCAGAAGATGGTTCGCGGCGTTCATATCTTAGTGGCGACGCCCGGCCGCCTCCTTGATCTTATCGGACAGGGACATATTGAGCTCGATAATATTTCTTTTTTTGTTCTGGATGAAGCCGATCGTATGCTCGATATGGGGTTCATTCATGATGTGAGGAAGATTTCTGCTCTGCTGCCGAGAAAGCGGCAGTCAATGCTTCTTTCTGCCACCATGCCGCGTGATATCGCTAAACTTGCCGAAAGCCTTCTCAAAAATCCCGAACGTATCGAAGTTTCTCCGAAAGTCGTGACTGTCGACCGAATTGACCAGCGCGTTTATTTTTGCGAGTCAGGGGAAAAGCGTGATCTCCTTACTGAGATTTTTGCAGATGAAAGCTTTTACCGGGTTATCGTCTTTACCCGGACCAAGCACCGCGCCAACCGCGTGGCTGAGTTCCTGAACAAGAGTAAAATTTCGACTGAGGCCATTCACGGTAACAAGTCGCAAGGGGCCCGCCAGCGGGCTTTGGAGAGTTTTCGCAAAGGGGATACCAGGGTGCTGGTAGCGACAGATATCGCCGCGCGTGGCATCGATATTGATGATGTGACACACGTGATCAATTTCGAGCTGCCGAATGAGCCGGAAGGCTATGTTCATCGGATTGGCCGAACTGCACGGGCGGGAGCCGGGGGCGTCGCCCTTTCTTTCTGTTCGCCGGATGAACGTCCCTTTCTTAGAGATATCGAAAGGCTCATCAAACGGGAGATTGCGAATGAGAATGAACGACCTCTCTTAGATCACATTCCAAAAAAACCGAAGCCGGTGCAGCGCCAGCCTCATAAACCAGAGCAGTCAGGCAGGCGCATTGCAAAGAAACAGGGCGACAATCAGATCCAGGAGAAGCGATCTAAGCCCGGGCGTTCCCGGCGGAGGCGGAGTAGGGGCAAGGCGGCGTAACCAGCGGTCTGATTCACTCCAAGGCCCAAACCTTAAAAATTCATCGGTGTGCAAAAAGTACAAAGATAAAGAAGACGCCGTCAATTGCCCGGGTCAAGTTCGGCCCTAAGTGCCAAGAGCTCAAGCATATCCTTTAAAACCAAAACACCAACGAGACGGCCCTTATCTGTGACGAGCAGGCGGCCATTTCTGGTTCGCCGCATTATTGATAAGGCTTCATTGGCGTCCTCATCGGCACTGATCGTATTGAGTTCAGAGCACGGTTCATAGATGCTGTTCACATTTGTTGTCGCCCACTGCTCGCGCGGAACTTGGCGTACCTGGTTCGTCGTTACGCATCCAATCAGCGAGCCATCTTCAGTCACAGGGAATAGATCAAAGTGATATCGATATATATAAAGTTCGACGAGGTCTTGTACCGATAAATCCGCCGTGACTGATACCGCATTTGTGTTCATGAAGCGAGTGACAGGCTTGTTTTCAAAGACCTTCTTAATTCCAATCTCTAAGGTAGAGGCTTGTGCGGCCCCCTTGAGAAACAAACCAATCATCGCCCACCACAACCCACCAATTATGTTTCCTGTGATGAAGAAAGCCACACCGGCAATGATCAACATCATTCCGAAAAAACTGCCCAGTTTTGACGCTGTTCGTGTGGCTGCAGCAAAGTCATTGGTTCGCTGCCATTGCAGAGCGCGAAACACCCGGCCACCATCCAGTGGAAAGGCAGGAAGCATATTGAATACCGCAAGCACGCCATTCAGCAGCACCAA
>JAJFIO010000059.1 GCA_021774915.1 Alphaproteobacteria bacterium | reverse complement strand
CCTGCCTCCAGCGGCAGATGACGCGGCGGGCAATGCCGTAGCGCCGGGCCACTTCGGACACGCTCGCGCCGGGCGCATTTGCCTCCGCAAGGATATGGCGCCGATCACTCTCGCTGAATCGTCGCCGATGGCCGGTGCGTGGCGGCGGAACAATGGGATCCGGATCGGATGAAAAAGAGGGATTAGTCCCGTGACTTAAGGTGTGACTTAGCCTGTGACTTGAGGTGTGACTTGAGCCCCCGCGCCGGTAGAGCAACTTGCGCAACGGCGGCTGAGGTTCGGCTTTGAACTTCTCTCGCCAATTGCCGAACGCCTTCAGCGAGATCGCTTCAGCCTCGCAATATTCCCGTTGATTCAAGTCACTCCGCTTCCACGCTTCATGATGCGCACGCCAGAACACTTCACTATATCGCGCTCGAGGCACGGGATTGTCAGACATCTTGATCTCCTCTCATCTGAAAATGAAAAGAAGAACAGATCAGAACTGCGCCGCCAAAAACAGGTGTGCAATTAAACGACGCTTACGAACCGAGAGTAAGCGTCAATTGATTGCACGATATCTTTGCTTGACGGGTTTTATGGGGTCCAGTTCCAGGGCAGGAGGTCGTCGAGGCGGTTGTTGGGATGCCCATTGGCCATTTTGTCGAGAATGTCAGTAAGCCAGGCATAGGGTTCGACGCCATTGAGCTTGGCGGTCTCGATGAGAGAACAGATAATGGCCCACCGGCGGCCGCCTTTGTCGCTGCCGGCAAACATGTGGTTTTTTCGCCCGAGCGCTATGGGCCGGATGGCGCGTTCGACGGGATTGGTGTCGAGTTCGATCCGGCCGTCGCCCAGGAAGCGGGTAAGGGCCTGCCAGCGGTTCAAGGTATAACGGATGGCTTCGGCCAGGCTTCCCTTGGGTGGTAAGCAGCGCAGTTGGGCCTCAAGCCAGGGCTTCATCGCTGCGATGATCGGCTGTGAGTGTGTTTTGCGTCCCTTCAAGCGGGCATTGGCAGCCTGACCGCGGATGTGGCGTTCCACAGTATAGAGATCTGCAATGCGGCGGAGGGCTTCGCCCGCAATCGGCGACCCGGTGGCCTGATATACGTCATAGAATTTGCGCCGTGTATGAGCCCAGCAAGCCGCAAGATGAATGTCTCCTTTGGCCGCCAATGTTTCAAAGCCGGCATACCCATCCACATGAAGCACGCCTTTGTAATGCGCCAGATGTGTCGCCGGGCGTACTGCCCGGCGATCAGGCTCGTAGCAATACAGGGCTACAGGCGGGTCGGCGCCTCCCCAGCCGCGCTGATCCCTTGCATAGACCCAAAGCCGTCCGGTTTTGGTGCGTCCGCGGCCTGGATCAAGAACCGGGAGCGGCGTGTCATCAGCAAACAGATGGTCGCTGGCAAGAATGTGTTGGCGCAGACGCTCATGCAGCGGCTCAAGCCACCAGGACGCGCCGCCAACCCAATTGGCCAAGGTCGAGCGTGAGAGATCAACGCCCTGGCGGGCAAAGATCTGAGACTGACGATAGAGTGGGGTGTGGTCACAGTATTTGCTGATCAGGACCTGGGTGATCAACCCCGGTGTAGCGAGGCCCTTGGCAATCAGGCGGTCGGGAGCAGGAGACTGATGGAGTGCGCCACAGCTGCGGCAGCCATATTTAGGCCGGCAAATGCGTATGACCCGAAGCCGGGCCGGGACCCAGTCCAGCATCTCACTGATGCTCTCGCCAACAGTGTGAAGGGCTCCTCCGCAGTCCGGGCAGGCATCGCTTTCCACATCAAGAACGACCCTCTCACGTGGCAGATGTTTGGGAAGGGCGGTGCGCTTTGGCGCCTCGGTATCTTCTCGCTGAGAGTCCTCAAGCTCCGACATCTGATGAGACGTATCGGCACGAGCGACGTCGCTGCCCAACGCTTCAAGAGCCAGCGCCAACTGATCTGGATTGATCCGTTCTGAACGTCGGCCAAAGTAGGAGCGCTGAAGTTGCTTGATGACGTGGCAGAGACGTTCGATCTCTTCATCCCGGCGCGCCATGACTGTCGCCATATCACGCACCAGATGGTGTAAAACAGCCCTGTCGGAAGGCAGATTTTGGAGATCGATCTGCATACCCCATACTATGCCAAAACAACAAAAAACCCAAGTCAATTCAATGAGTTCAAGGCAGTTATGGGGACTTTTCTAACCCGCTAAGGAAGGTCTCCAGCGGTGATCAGGATTGCGCCAATCGATCCCCTCGAGCAGTGCCGAGAGCTGCGTGGAGGTGAGCGACAGCGTGCGTCCGGGCTCGATGTTGGGCGGCCACAAAAAGACCCCGTGCTCAAGTCGCTTGGTGAAGAGGCAGAGACCGGTTCCGTCCCAGAAAACGATCTTGATCAAGTTGGCCTTGCGGCCCCGGAAGGCGAAGAGATGCCCAGTAAACGGATCTTGGCTCAACACTTCCTGAACCAGGACGGCCAGTCCATCCATGCCCTTGCGCATCTATGGACGCCTCCCGGATTGCAAGAGAAATTTTCACAGTAATTCAAATCACAGCTTTGGTTGCAGTCATCTATCCGGCCTGTTTTAAACAGCCTGGTAACGGCTGCGGCCCCAATAAGATCCGCCCATCAACATCCCATCATATCATCGGGCTCAAATGGCCCCATGCGCAAACCGGGTTCAGTTGATGTCGGTCATGCCGTTCATGTCATTCTGATCACTTACCCTCGCAAATTCAATAAGCTTTATCTTTGTCTGAGTATTATCTTCTTAGGCATTTTTCCAAGTAGTTCCCTTTGTGATTATAGACCACATAATTCGGGCCAGCTTTGCCGCGACGGCCACGGTTACGACATTGAAGTGTCGACGTTGAAGGAGATTTGCAACCCAGTCCCAGAAGGGGCCCTTGTGTTGTTGTACCACACGGACGACAGATCTCGCGCCATTTATGAGTTGCCTGCGCAAATAGGTATTGCCTCGCTTTGTGATGCCAAAGGTCTTTTCCTTGCCGCCGCTGGAATGCTGTCTTGGCGTCAGACCCAGCCAGGCCGCAAAACATCGCCCTGATTCAAATACACCGCCGGCCTGCATATGTGCGGGAATGGCAGTGGCAAGAACTGGACCGACACCTGGTATACCAATCAATCTTTTCGAAACCTCATCCTCGCGCACGAGATGTTTCAACTTCTTGTCTAAATCCTGAATGGCTTCATCATAAGAGCGGATCTCTTGAACGATGAGATGCAGAAGATCTGTACACGCTTGCGGCAAACGGGGGTCAACTTTCTCGATGATGTCCAATAACCGGTTCAAACCTGCACGCTGGTTCGCTGAAACAAGGCCGAACTCCGCCAAATGACCGCGCAAAGCATTGATGGCTCCTGTGCGGCGACGGATAAAATGATCTCGCACACGGTGTAGCATCAGTTTCGCCTGTTGCTCTGTGCTCTTTACGTGGATGAACCTCATACCTGGGCGCTGCACAGCTTCACAACAGGCTTCTGCATCTGCGGCATCATGCTTATTGCGCTTGACGTAAGGGCGAACATATTGCGGGGGCATCAATTTTACCTCATGACCGAGCTTGGTAAGTTCTCGGGCCCAGTGATGGGCACCCGACCCAGCCTCCATACCGATCAAACAAGGTTCGAGAGTAGACAATGTCCTTAGAAACTCTTCTCTGCGCAATTTGCGTTGTAGAACTGCATTCCCGTCTTTATCTATGCCGTGGAGCTGAAATACAGATTTTGCAATGTCAATCCCGAGTGTTTTTATAGTCATGTCCCGTTCCTTTCTCCTTTGATTGAATAGACGATGCCTGAAGTTTGCATCGCTAGGAGGGAGGCGTCCATCACATCATGTCGGTGTAACCAACCGCCAAGTGCACTTTCACGCCGGGAGGAAGAAAAGTCATGGGCACACCCCCTCTTGAGCGGTGGGAGCATCGGTGATCTCGACCTCCACGAAGGCTGGTGCGGCCGCCGCCAATTCCTGCTTCCAGCGGCAGATGATGCGGCGGGCAATGCCATAGCGCCGGGCTACTTCGGACACGCTCGCGCCGGGCGCGCTCGCCTCAGCGAGGATGTGGCGCCGATCAGTCTCGCTGAACCGTCGCCGATGGCCTGTGCGTGGTGGCGGGACAATGGGACCCGGCTCCGACGAAAAAGAGGGATAAGTCCCGTGACTTAAGGTGTGACTTAGGGTCAGGACTCATTAAATCCACCATATGACGATGGCGGCGATGCAGATTGCGGAGAAGAATGTGTGAGAGCATCGGTCGTATCGGGTTGATATGCGACGCCAGTCCTTAAGACGTCCGAACATATTTTCGACCT
>JAJFIO010000058.1 GCA_021774915.1 Alphaproteobacteria bacterium | reverse complement strand
AATACCCGAAGATCTTCTTGCCGCCAACAAGGCTTGGGCAGCAAAAAAGACTAAAATAGATGCAGATTTTTTTACGCGGTTGTGCAAGGTGCAACAGCCTAAAATCTTATGGATTGGGTGCTCCGACAGCCGTGTGCCGGCTAATGAAATTGTCGATTTGCAGCCGGGCGAAATGTTCGTTCATCGTAACATCGCCAATGTGGTGCCGCACAGTGATATGAACTCCCTGGCGGTGATTCAATATGCCGTCGAAATCCTCGAAGTCGAACATATTATCGTCACGGGCCACTATGGCTGCGCCGGCATCGAAGCGGCTATGTCTGACACTGATCACGGACAGCTCGATAATTGGTTAGCACACATCAAAGACGTTTATCATGTCCATCATGAAGAGTTCCAAACGCTGAGTGAGAAGGGGGAGCGCGAAGACCGTTTGTGCGAACTTAACGTGGTCGCCCAAGTGCATAGCGTCGCAAAAACATCCTTCGTTCAGCGGGCCTGGCGTCGAGGGCGCCACGTCACTGTGCATGGCTGGGTTTACTCTCTCACCGACGGCGTGTTGCACGATCTCAATGTCGGCCTTTCCGCCACGGCGGACCTCCACCCGGCCTACCGCATTAAGGGCGATTGAGGCGCTTGCCTGCTCGCCGCTTTTGCCTATAGTGCGCGCCAAACATCATGAGTGGAAATATGAGCAAAATCAAAAAAGTGGTGCTGGCCTATTCCGGCGGCCTCGATACTTCGATCATTCTGAAATGGCTCCAAGAGACCTATGGCTGCGACGTGGTGACCTTCACCGCCGATCTGGGCCAGGGCGAGGAGCTGGAGCCGGCGCGCAAAAATGCCGAGCTGATGGGCGTCAAGGATATTTTTATCGAGGATCTGCGCGAGGAATTTGTGCGCGACTATGTGTTTCCGATGTTCCGCGCCAATGCGGTCTATGAAGGGGTTTATCTGCTCGGCACTTCCATCGCACGGCCTCTCATCGCCAAACGCCAGATCGAGATTGCGCATGAAACCGGCGCCGATGCGGTGTGCCATGGAGCCACCGGCAAGGGCAATGATCAGGTGCGCTTTGAGCTGGGTTATTACGCGCTTGATCCTGACATCAAGGTGATCTCGCCCTGGCGGGAATGGGATCTGCATTCACGCTCGGATTTGATCGACTTTGCCGAGAAACATCAAATCCCGGTGCCCAAAGATAAACGTGGCGAGGCGCCTTTTTCCTGCGACGCCAATTTGCTGCACACCTCGTCCGAAGGCAAGGCGCTGGAAGATCCGTGGGCGCAAGCGCCGGAATATGTCTATCAACGCACGGTGAGCCCGGAAAGCGCGCCAGATACGCCGACGGTGATTGAAATTGGCTTTGAAAAAGGCGATGCAGTGTCCGTCAATGGCAAGGCGCTGTCCCCCGCCACGCTTCTCGCCGCGCTTAATGACTATGGCCGGGACAATGGCATCGGCCGGTTGGATCTTTTGGAAAACCGCTTTGTGGGCATGAAATCGCGCGGCATTTATGAAACGCCGGGCGGCACAATTTTGCTTGCCGCTCATCGCGGCATTGAAGAGGCGACGCTCGACAAAGGCGCGGCGCACCTGAAAGACGAGTTAATGCCGCGTTACGCCGAACTGATCTATAACGGCTTCTGGTTTGCGCCTGAGCGCGAGATGCTGCAAGCCGCCATTGACGCCTCGCAAGAATTTGTGACGGGCACAGTACGTCTCAAATTTTACAAGGGCTCGGTGAGCGTCATCGGCCGCACGTCGCCCTATTCTCTTTATTCTGAGGAAATCGCCACCTTTGAGAAGGACAGCGTTTATAACCAAAAGGACGCGGAAGGCTTTATTAAGCTGAACGCGCTACGACTACGGCTGCTTGCGAGACGGCGGGGGCGTTAGGTTGTGACCTAACCCACTGTCATCCCGCAGCTTGATCGCGGGATCCACGCGCCTAGCCCATTCTAAATCGGCGCCGAAGCGCGAGAAAGAAAAGAAAAATCAAACTCAAGGATATAATGGCTTGCACAGATGCGATTAGCTCTAGAAATGGAAAGGTCTCTTGCCCCAAATAGTTAGCAATCCATCCGCCCGATTGCTCGTAAGCGCTGCGATACCTTTCGCTCCAAATGGCAAAGGGGCGAACACTTTGCTCCAACGTAAAGCGCGCAACATCTTGCCATTCAGGTTCATTTGAATGGGCGATACACCATCCATATACAAATCCAAACATTGCCTGGGTTAGCAACCATAGAAAAATGGGACGCGTCAGCGATTCACCGTAACCGGAAAACCCTTTGTATAAAGTGGCAAACCAACGCTCAAACAATGGTACAGTTGATTGCAGGCGGCGGCACTCAAGCTCTAGGGCGAAAAAAAGACCCTCTTCGTTGTGAGCACGCTTTTCTTGCATAAATAGTTTTAGCGTCCTGTAAGCTCGTTCTAACTGAGACGCGCGCTTGTTTCTTTCAACCTTTTTTTGCCGTCTCCATGCCCGCCAAGAGGTAGTAAAAATCCAAGATCCTTTGGGCTTGCTCTCCCTTAATTCATTGATAAGGGCTTTAGTTCCAAGAAACTTCGCTCCACGAAAGTCCGTGTCTTGATGCAGTCTGGCATCGTGAAATCCTGGTAGCCCATGAAAAACCGCCTCGGCAAAGGACGTTTTGTGTGTAAACCGCCGGTTGGCGAAAGTCACATCACCAAGAAATTCGGCTCCTTCGAAGGATATTTCGCTAAAGCTGGATCTGATATTCGTAGAATCCTGGTCCGGTTGAGGCACAGAAAAATCTGCGTCTTTTTCAAAAGTGGACCCCTCAAAAGATATGTTCCGTTTAAACATACACCCAGAAAAGGAAACATTGTCTTTAAAATGAGTCTTGCTCAAAGTTACATCGTCAAATGTCGTATTGTCGAATGATGTCTTGGAAGAGAAAACCACATTATAAAATTTTGATTCGTAAAATATCGCCAGCGAAAAATTTGCACCTCTCCCAAACTTTACGTTGTCCCATTCAGAGTTGTTGAATTTTGCATTAACAAAAAGTGATTCCCGCGGGAATTTCATATCTTTAAACTCTGCGCCACCAAAATACTTATCGGTACTAAAATTTGCTTCACCGAAATCCGGTGGTTTCGTGAAACGGGTTTTGTGGAAGTGTGCGTAGCTTTCAAAAGTGGTCCCATGGAAAGTGGTGTTAGATAAGAATATCGTCGCGCAAAAAGCACTACCTCCTTTAAAATTACACCCACTGAAATCGGTCGAACCTTTAAATATTGCGTTATTAAAACTCGCATGCGCTCCATCCTGAAAGCGCGCTTCAGAAAATATTGCGCCGCCTTCAAAAATAGCGTTTTCAAAATTGGCGCCCTTTTCAAGCACGGCCCCCTCAAAAGACGCGCGCTCACAAAACCATGCCGAAGAAAAATTGGCATAAATATGCACACCTATTTTCTCAAAGCTAAACTTTCTTGGAAAGACAGTCCCTCTTAAATCAGCCGCATCATTCTTCAATAGCTGTAATAGAGGTTCCTTGTATATATTATTGTATGCATTATTACTCCACTCGGCTTTAGGGCTGGGATTGCCTTTGAGATCTTGAAGGGGCAGGTGAAAGCAGGTCCAGTCGCGCCCGCCAAACGAGATCAGATTTCCTTCTTCCTCCGCCCAATGATGTTGTAATGTTGGACAGTCTGGGTTATCCAGTTTTTTTTGAAGAAGACCTTCCCAGCTCCAATCCTCATCCCACCAGCGAAGAAAAACTTGCTCTTTCCACCAGCTTCGAAACGCTGAATCTTGATCCAAGCCTCCAGATGGTGCGCGACTAAAGAATGCGTCAAAATCGGCGTTAAACATGGGGGTCAGGCTCCGTGCGTTCGGCTCATGGAGGCATCATGCCAGATTCGGTCTGTGCGCGCTTGGCTGAAAGAAAGCTTGATTCCGCCTAAGGCAAGCCCGGAAAGCTGTCGACGAACTGGATAGTGAAATCGGGGAAGCTGTCGACGTACTGGATTTTGATCTTGCCGGAGCTGGACACTATTTTCCATTGGCCGCAGGCATCGGGGAAGCTGTCGACAAGCTGCACTTTGAGATCGGGGAAACTGTCCACGATCTGAACCTTGAAATCGGGAAAGCTGTCCACCACTTCCACCTCGCCCCACAGGTTGACGCCGTTCAATGCGCAGGTCAACAACGCGCCCGCAGCCACGCCTTGCGCGGTGCTGCAGCACCAGATAAAGCTAAGGCCGGCGGCCAGGGTCCAGAATTTCATTTCGTCTCTTAGCCATGCACGCATGCGTCTGATTCTCAGAAAAACAGGGTCGGAGACTATTAGTTTACTCGCCCGACCTGCCCGGGTCAAAAATTAAGGAGCAATCCCGTGCCGGAACGGGCTTTGAGGGAAATAGGCGAGCGCCACGCCAAATGGATGCAGGCTTTCTTTCGCCTGCCCGCCAATCTTCAAGGGGCAAGCTGGTTGCTGCTCTCTGCGGTGCTCTTCACCTTCAGCACAGTTTTGATCAAACGGCTGGGGGCTGATCTGGATGGCTTTCAGGTGGCGTTGTTCCGGGCGGCTGCGGGCCTGATGTTTACGGTCCCATTTTTGTATCGGGCGGGCCTCAGCTCTCTGAAGACCCGGCAGCCAAAGTTGCAAATGGTCCGGGCCGTGGCGGCGGCTCTCGCTATTATCGCTAATTTTTATGCCATCATCCATTTGCCTCTGGCCAACGCGACCGCGCTCAGTTTTTCGCGTTCGCTGTTCCTGGTGCCGTTGGCAATAGTGATTCTGGGCGAGAAGGTCGGATGGCGCCGCACATTCGCCACTCTGGCCGGTTTTATCGGCGTTCTGATTGTCCTGCGCCCGACGGTGAGCGTGGATCTGGCGGCTCTGGCGGCTTTGCTGGCGGCGTTGTGTGTCGCGGTTGCGGCCGTCTGTGTCAATATTCTCTCGCGCACCGACAGTCCCGCAACATTGCTGTTTTATTCAGGGGTGGTTAGTACGGTGCTGCTTGCTGTACCCGCTGCGCTCGTGTGGCAGGCGCCGCGCCTTGATCAGTGGTTCTGGCTGATTGTCATGGGAGGGATTGCAGTGACGGCGCAGGGCTGTTTTATCCGCGCCTTTGCCGTCGGCGAGGCCACGTCTCTGGCGCCGGTTGATTACACCAG
>JAJFIO010000057.1 GCA_021774915.1 Alphaproteobacteria bacterium | reverse complement strand
TTAACTTATTGATTCGATTCAGCAAGGATAGCGTGTGATGGGCTTTTCAACGTTTGCGCTTATGGTATTGGCGTTAGGTATCCTCATCGTCTTCATGGGGGTGAAGACTGTCAGTCAGGGCTTTGAATATACGATTGAGCGTTGGGGGCGCTATACGCGCTCACTTCAACCCGGTTTGCACCTCATCATACCGGTGATGGACAGGATCGGCGCTAAAATCAACATGCAAGAACAGGTGCTCGACATCCCGAGCCAGGAAGTCATCACCAAAGACAACGCCATGGTGCGCGTCGACGGCGTCGTTTTTTTTCAGGTCCTTGATGCCGCCAAGGCCGCTTATGAAGTGCGCTCTCTCACCAATGCCATTCTCAACTTGACCATGACCAATGTGCGTACCGTCATGGGCTCTATGGATTTGGATGAATTGCTCTCCCAACGCGACCGGATCAATGCAAAGCTTTTGGACGTGGTTGATGACGCCACCGCGCCGTGGGGCATTAAGGTGACGCGCATTGAAATCAAGGACATGGAGCCTCCAAGAGATCTTGTTGAAGCCATGGCGCGCCAGATGAAGGCGGAACGCGAAAAACGCGCAAACATTTTGGATGCAGAAGGGTACCGCGCCGCTGAGATCTTGAAGGCAGAAGGTGAAAAACAATCCGCCATCCTGGAAGCCGAAGGGCGGCGGGAAGCGGCCTATCGCGATGCCGAGGCGCGCGAGCGTGAAGCTGAGGCTGAAGCAAAAGCCACCACCATGGTCTCGGACGCCATAGGGGCTGGCAATGTACAGGCCATCAATTATTTTGTGGCGCAAAAATATGTCGAAACATTGAGCGATTTCGCCCGGGCGCCAAACCAGAAGATCATCTTTATGCCGATGGAAACATCCGGAATAATCGGCTCGCTGGGGGGGATCGCCGAGTTGTGGAAAGAAGCGCGCGGCGGTGACGGACCCGGAGGGGGAGGGGCCCCACGCGTACCCAATATTACGCGGGGAGCATAATGGACGATTTCCAGTTTTTTGATGCGCTGAATCACTGGACCTGGTGGGCGTTCGGTATCGTGCTGGTGATTTTGGAAATATTGCTGCCTGGCGCCGTGTTCGTGTGGCTGGGCATTGCAGCAGGTCTCATGGGTTTTGTCGTGTTGATTGCCCCTGGCTTGTCCTGGGAAGCACAGATGACACTTTTCGCCGTTCTGTCCGTGGTGTCAGTCGTGGCGGGACGCATGTATATGCACCGCCATCCAATGCATACGGATGATACCGGCCTCAATCGCCGCGGCGAGCAATATATCGGCCGCCTGTTCACCCTGGACGAGCCCATCGTCAACGGTAATGGCAAGATGGTGATTGATGACACCACCTGGAAGGTTGAAGGCGACGACATGGCTGCCGGCACCCGCGTAAAGGTAACCGGCGTCTCCGGCGTCCTGCTCAAGGTGGAGGTGGCGTAAGGGAGAGGCGCCGCCGGACCGCTCAGTAGGTTAAATAATCCTCGGCCAGGCGGCATGCTTTGGCCACCAGCATGGGGGTCATTTCTTTGGCGGTTTCCGTTTCCTGGCGGGTGTGAACCCACCCCAGATAAGTGAACGCCCGCGCCATAAAGAAGAGCGGAAGCTGGGCGACTTGGTGCTCAGACAAAGGCCGGTGCGCGCGGTAGCCTTTGAGGAGCGCTTCAAGGGCGGTCTCAAAATGCGGCTCGTCCATTTCAAAATAAAGCGCCGTGGCGATCTCAAACAAATGCCAGCCAAAACCGGCATCATCAAAATCAATGAGGCGCACACGATCACCATCGATGAGCAGGTTTTCCGCGACGAAATCCGCATGGATGAGGCTGTACATCCCGGCGTTTTCGGGCGCATCTCCATAACGAATGAGATCTTCATGAACGCGGGCGCGCGCCGCCAGCAACAAATCCCGTTCATTTGTTGTAAGCGCCTCCAATTCCCAGAAGCGGCCCCAGAAGGGCTGCTCGCCGGTCAACCCCTCGGCATCCCACGCATGGCGAGTGAAATTTTTGGGAAGCGCCCATGCGGCTGCCTGATTGTGCAGTTGCGCCGCCAATGCGCCAATCGTTTTGTATACACTGCGCACTTCTCCCGGATCTACCGCAACCCCCTCTTCAACGGAGCCCAGTTGCGCGCCCTCAACCCATTCAAACATATCCACCTGCCGCGGTTCCGGAATTCCCTCATGCGTCACAACGGCAAAATTCTCGCCATTTTTGAGCGATACCACCGAAGGCACGTCAAGACCTGCCTGTTGCAGCGCAGCGATCCATTGCAATTCGGAGCGCAATTCCGCATCTGAGTGATATCCAGAACGATGTATCCGCAGGGCATAGAGCGCGCCACCCGAAGTCAACACCTTGAACACGGCGTTTTCACGATATTTGATGAGTTTGAGTTCCGCAGCGCCAAGATCCCACTCTCTCAGTGCACGCAAAGCAAGACGCCTCATCCTCTCCTGCTGCGCATCCGGGTCAAGCTCATAAAAATCCGTCATGCTTTTCTCTTCCATCAAAGCGCAGCGAAACACGCGTCCAGCGTAGAGAGCAGCAGATCGGCATTCGCCTTAGAAAAAGGCATGGGCGGGCGCATCTTGAGGATATTATCGCTGCGGCCAATGCGGCTGATCAGAACGCCCCGCTGGCGCATGTCATTGACGAGTTTTCCGGCTTCCGATCCCGCGGGCTCCTTGCTCACTCGATCCTTGACCAATTCAACCGCGAAGAATAGCCCCTTGTCGCGCACATCGCCGATGAGATCATATTTGCTCTGCATGCGCCGTAATCCATCGGCCACATAGCGCCCGACCGTAACGGCACTCTGAAGGAGATTTTCCTCTTCCAGCACATCCAGAACCGCCATCGCAGTAGCGCAGGACACAGGATTGCCGCCGAACGTATTGAAATACATGCCGTGTTCACCGAACGCCTCTACCAGATCAGCGCGCGCCACCACGCCCGAGATGGGATGGCCATTGCCCATGGGCTTGCCCAGGGTGATGATATCGGGGATCACGCCGTCCCATTCATGCCCCCACCAATGGTGCCCGGTGCGGCCAAAGCCACCCTGAATTTCATCAGCAATATAAAGCCCGCCCGCACGGCGCACATGGGCGACGGCCTTGCCGATGAAGCCCTGCGGAACATTCAGCAGGCCTTCATTAGCGAATTCGGGACAAATCAACAGTCCTGCGAGCTTTATACCTTCCTCTTCAAATGCGGCAATGGCCTGGGCGACCTGATCGGCATAAGCGTCAGCCAGCGCCTCTCCCTCTAGCCCGCCGAGCGCACGGTAGCTGTCAGGAATGGGGATGGCCTTGACGTTTTTCGCATGCTGCGCTTCAGACATAAAAGCAGTGCCAAGCTCCGCCGCGGCGGTGGTGTTGCCGTGATAAGCGAGATCCGTAACGATGATCCCCATGCCACCGGTGGAAAAGCGCGCCATGCGCAGGGCGATTTCATTTGCTTCAGACCCGGTGCAGGCGAACATCGCCATGGACAAAGAGGCATCAAACTTTGCGATCAGACGCTCCGCATACTCAAGAACGTTTTCATTGAGATAACGCGTGTGCACGTTCAGCCGCTGGGCTTGGCGCGTCAGCGCTTCGACCACATGCGGGTGGCAATGGCCGACATGGGGCACATTGTTATAGACATCAAGATAGCGCCTGCCGTCGGCGTCATAAAGCCAGACCCCCTCCCCGCGCACAACGTGCAGCGGCTCATCATAAAACAAAGGGGAGTGCCGCCCCAGAAGGCGATAGCGCTTCTCCAGCAATTCCTTGGTGCGCGCGCTCATCGTCATGGCATCAG
>JAJFIO010000056.1 GCA_021774915.1 Alphaproteobacteria bacterium | reverse complement strand
GCCAAAGGTCGGTCCCAGATAGCGCACGCAATTGACAAAGGCGTCGACATCGTTTGTGTCGACCTCAATATCGATGGAATCGACATCGGCGAAGCGCTTGAACAGAACGGACTTGCCTTCCATCACGGGCTTGGCCGCCAGCGGACCCAGATTGCCGAGTCCTAAAATGGCCGTGCCGTTAGTAATCACCGCCACCAGGTTTCCCTTCGAAGTGTAATCGTAAACGCAATCGGGATCGTCAGCGATGGCCCGCACCGGCGCGGCCACGCCGGGTGAATACGCCAACGACAGATCGTGCTGGGTCGCCATCGGCTTGGTGGGCGTAATTTGCAGTTTTCCCGGTTTGCCATTTTTATGAAAGGCGAGGGCTTCCTGGTCGAGGGAGGGTTTGCGCCCGTTTGCCATCAATGGTCTCCATGAGGGGGTGGCGCCCATGCGTGTGATATTAGGCCGGGCGCCTCGCACCCTAATCTGAATCACGTAAGTTCAGCAAAGGCTTTTTCGCGAAACAGGGTCGAAATTATCATCCTTTCTGTTAGGTTGAGGCATGCATGACGCAACATCACATATCTCGGATCACCCGCGCGCGCCATCACAACTGCAAGAGGGTGGACAGAGCGCAGGCATGAAATCCGTCACACCGATGATGGCGCAATATTTGGATATCAAACAGAGCCACAAGGACGCTCTGCTTTTTTACCGCATGGGCGATTTTTACGAGCTGTTTTTTGAGGACGCGGAAAAGGCTTCTCATGCGCTGGGTATCACGCTGACAAAACGCGGAAAACATCTGGACGAAGACATTCCTATGTGCGGGGTGCCGGTTCATGCTGCTGATGGCTATCTGGAACGATTAATTCGCTCCGGTTTCAAAGTGGCGGTTGCTGAGCAGACCGAAAATCCTCAAGAAGCCAAAAAGCGCGGCGCCAAGGCGGTGGTGCGCCGCGAGGTGGTGCGTCTCGTGACCCCCGGCACGCTTACAGAAGACACGCTGCTTGACTCCCGCCGGCATAATTTTTTAGCGGCGCTTGGCTATGTTCGAGGGCGTTCTGGTGAAGGGAGCGGCGGTCTTGACCTATCACTGGCCTGGGCGGATATCTCAACGGGTGATTTTTACGTCGAAAGCTTGACGGCCCTTGATCTGGCCGCTGAGTTGGCCCGCCTGAGCCCCGGCGAAGTGCTGGTGCCCGAACCGTTGATGGAGGAGACGTCTGTCGCGGCTGTGCTTGAGGAGCAGGGCGCGGCGGTGACCCGCCTTCCCCGCATGGCATTCGACAGTGGCGCCGGGGAGCGGCGGCTGAAGGAGATTTTCTATGTTAAGGCGCTGGAGGGTTTTGGGGCGTTCAGCCGTGCCGATGTTTCCGCCTGCGGCGCGCTCGTCGATTATGTGATGCTGACCCAGGTCGGTCAAGCCCCGGCGCTCAAACCTCCGCGCCGCGAATCCAAAAGCGTTCATATGTCCATCGATGCGGCGACCCAGACCAATCTGGAACTCGTCAGTACCCTGACGGGTGAGCGCAAGGGTTCTCTTCTTTCCGTCATTGACAAAACCCTCACCGGGGCTGGCGCGCGCGCGCTTCATGGGCGTTTGACGGCCCCTTTGACCGATCTTGGTCATATTTGCGCGCGCCATGACGCGGTGGCGTTCTTTGTGGCGGAGGCGGCGCTGCGCGAAGATGCTCGGACCGCTTTGAAAGGCATTCCTGATATCGCGCGGGCGCTCTCCAGGCTGCGTCTGAACCGGGGCGGACCACGTGATCTGGCGGCAATCCGCGATGGGCTTCGCGGCGCCGGGACTTTGCGCTGGCGCCTGTCGCTAAGTGGGCCGTCATGGGAAGAAGCGCGCGGCGAAGTGGCGGGGGCCATTGCGGCTTTGGGCACGCATCACACGTTGATCGAGAAATTGACCGCCGCTTTAAGCCCCGATCTACCCCTTGCTGCGCGCGATGGCGGGTTTATCGCTCCGGGGTTTCACGGGGCCCTTGATGAGGTGCGGCGGTTGCGCGATGAAAGCCGCCAGATTATTGCCGGACTGCAGGCCCGCTATGCCGATATGGCGGGGATTAAAACATTAAAAGTGCGCCACAATAATGTACTGGGCTATTTTATTGACGTCTCGGCCCAGGCCGCCCCGTCTTTGATGGCGCCGCCTTTGTCGGACAGTTTTATCCACCGCCAGACGCTGGCCAATAATGTGCGTTTCACCACGGTCGAGCTCAGCGAACTCGATACCAAAATCGCCCGCGCCAGGGATCAGGCTTTGGCGATGGAACAGGATCTTTTCGCTGAACTGGTGGCCCTTGTTCTGGCGCAGGCTGACGAGATCGCGCAAGCGGCGGCGGCGCTTGGGATCATCGATGTGGCGGCCGGCCTTGCCGAGCTTGCGCAAGAGCGCCGCTATGTGCGCCCCGAAATGGATGAAAGCCAGGTGCTGACCATCAAAGCCGGCCGGCACCCGGTGGTTGAAGCCGCTCTTGAAACGTCTGGGGATCTGAGTTTTGTCGCCAATGACACAAGCCTCAATGAGGATAGCATACTTGATGAAGACGCCAGCTCTTCTGCCCCTTCTCTCAAACGCCTGTGGTTGGTCACGGGGCCCAATATGGCGGGCAAATCAACCTTTTTGCGGCAAAACGCTCTGATCGTGATTCTCGCGCAGATGGGGGGGTTCGTTCCGGCGCGCGCGGCGCGCATCGGGATTGTCGACCGGGTGTTTAGCCGGGTCGGGGCCGCTGACGATCTGGCCCGCGGGCGCTCCACCTTTATGGTGGAAATGGTCGAGACGGCGGCGATTTTGAATCAGGCGGGGCCCCGTTCTTTGGTCATTCTGGATGAGGTGGGCCGCGGTACGGCGACGTTTGACGGACTTTCCATCGCCTGGGCGGCGGTGGAGCACTTGCATGAGGTCAATCGCTGCCGGGCGCTTTTCGCCACCCATTATCACGAGTTAACGGCGCTGACCCAAAAACTGAATGCGGTGGCTAACGTCACCATGAGCGTGAAGGAATGGGAAGGCGAGGTGGTGTTTTTGCATGAGGTGAAAGCGGGGGCGGCGGATCGGTCTTATGGCATTCAGGTGGCCAAGCTGGCGGGCCTGCCTCCGGCCGTGATCGCGCGGGCCAGGGAAGTGCTGGCCGTCCTTGAGCGGACACGCCGGGAGGGCGGAGCGCCGGGCGTTAAGGGGATAACAGACTTAGAGGATCTACCGCTCTTTTCGAAACCGAAACAAAAAAATGCGGCGTCGCCTCAGGTCTCCGAACTGGAAAAAGCGGTGGACGGCGTCCATGTTGATGATTTAACCCCGCGTCAGGCGCTGGAATTTGTTTATCATTTAAAAGCGCTTCAAGACCGATAAAGGAACGCCCCATTCGCCACAGTCCTAAACGACCGAGTGATGTCATCGACGGCAGGCGGTTACGCGAAGATTTGACCGCGCTGGCCCAGGAGCTGTCGTCAGATGATGCGGCGCTGCGTCCGCGCGCGCTGGGCTGTCTGCGCGCGGCGCAAGACCAGGGCCGCGCCGCGGCGCGCCACTGGCTGGAGGCTGGTGCGCCGGGCCGGGATGTGGCGCAGCTTATCTGCGAAGTACAAGATGTGGTCATCCAGGCGCTTTACGATTTCACCACCATACATATCTACCGCTCCAGTAATCCCACTCAGGCCGAACGTCTGGGCATAATTGCCGTGGGCGGCTATGGGCGCGGCGATCTGGCGCCGGGGTCCGATATCGATCTGTTGTTTCTGCTGCCGTACAAACAGACCCCCTGGGGCGAAAGCGTGGTCGAATACATGCTGTACATGCTGTGGGATCTGGGACTGAAAGTCGGACACGCTACGCGCACGGTGCGTCAATGCGTGGACCTGTCCAAATCTGACATGACGATACGCACAACGCTTCTGGAAATGCGTTTTTTATGGGGGGATCGCCCGCTTTTTGACGAGCTGAGGGCCGCGTATTGGCGCGACGTTGTTCCGGGTACGGACCGTGAATTTGTCGAAGCAAAAATGCAAGAACGCGCGCGCCGGCACACGCGCGCCGGTCAGTCGCGCTATCTGGTTGAGCCCAATGTCAAAGACAGCAAAGGGGGCTTGCGCGATCTGCACACATTATTCTGGATTGCTAAATACGTTTACCGCACCGAACACATTGATGACCTCATTAAAGCAGGCCTGTTCACCCGGGCTGAGGTCTATTCGGTTCGCAAAGCCTATTCTTTTTTATGGTCGGTTCGATGTCAGTTGCATTTTTTAACCGGACGTTCCGAGGAACGGCTGACTTTCGATGTGCAGAGAGAGATTGCGGGCAGGCTGAATTATACTGACCGGCCGGGCCAATCGGCTGTTGAGCGTTTCATGAAGCATTACTTTCTGATCGCCAAAGATATTGGCGATCTGACGCGTATTTTCTGTGCGGCTATGGAAGCCGATCAGACGAGATTGCAGATGCAATTTAGCCGTCTGCTGCGTTTCAGCATCCGGCGAAAATCCCTGCCTGTCGGGTTTGTCCTCGACGGGGGCCGTCTCAGCGTTACTTCTGAATCCGTATTTCGCAATGATCCGGTCAACCTTATCCGACTTTTTTATGTGGCTGACAAGAAATCCCTCGACATCCATCCCGAAACGCTCAAACAGATTAAACGCGTGCGCGGGCTGATCACGGTTGAGTTGCGGGATGACGAAGAGGCTAATCAGCTGTTCCTGAAAGTTCTGACGTCAAAGCATGATCCGGAATGGGCGCTGCGGCGCATGAGCGAAGCGGGCGTGTTGGGAAAGTTCATACCCGATTTTGGCCGTGTCGAAGCCATGATGCAGTTCAACATGTATCATCATTAT
>JAJFIO010000055.1 GCA_021774915.1 Alphaproteobacteria bacterium | reverse complement strand
TTCATCGCTTATGGCGTGGGGGCGGCCAGCACTTTCTTTGCGCCGGACTGGATCATCGCCTCATTGTTGGGACTGCTCGTCTCCATGGTGGTTTATCTCATCGCCTATTATGGCGGGCTCGTGTTTGGCTTTGAACGTGGCTACGCGGCTTCTTTGGCGTCAGATGAAACCACACCGCCGGGTGCGTGAGCCTCATTCAGCATCCAACTGTAATACAAGCTTTTCGATTTCAGCTTTTGATCCGACAAGCGGGCCGTGTCCTGATAGTTTAAGACTGGCGGCGGCCGCGGCGAACAGCCCGGCGGCGTGTGTATCATCACTGTTCAGGCGGTGGACCAGATAGGCTGCCATATAGGTGTCGCCGCAGCCGGTCGCATCCACGAAGCGTGTGGGTTTGAATGCAGGGATGGGTGTGGCAACGCCGTCAACATAAATCAGAGAGCCCTTCTGTCCATCTGTGATCAGCACTTCCCTGGCGCCGAGCCGCGTCAAGGCGCGCGCGGCGCGCGGCGCGTCAGCCTCGCCGGTCAGCGCATGCGCTTCGGTCAAATCAGCTTTCAGAATATCGACCAAGGGAAGAACACGCTTTTTGTCAGACCAGTCGCCAATATGAATGCGCCCGTCAAGGGCCGAGCGAACGAACCCCTGAACGTCGAGACCGATGCGCCCGCGGCGCGCGACTGTGTCAATGAATTCCGGCGTCATATCGGCGGCCATGAGCGGTCCCAGATGAAAAATCCGCGCCTGGCTCTCTCCCAAATCAGTGATCTTAAAAGGATCAGCCAGGGTCCGCAAAAATTGATCACGCACATCAAGGTGTTGATCTTTGTAAACCAGTTCAAATTCTGTCGTTGTCGATGAATCGCGCGCAAGTGTGGGTATGTTTAGCTTTGTCAAAGGTGCGCACATGACCACTTGGTCGCTGTGCTTTAATTTTGTGAGCACGCTGACGCGTGCTCCCACGCTGTGAGCCGCGCGTGCGCCATAGATAGCCACGCCACCAGGGGTAACCTTAGCTTCATGATGGGGTATACGGATGATATCACGACTGATATGGCCAATGACGCAGATGTCAATCATGGGCGATTATTCCGGTTTGATATGGTCCGGCTCGCTTTACTTGCGTCATATCCGTGCTTGAAGCGGGTATCAAGGGCGACGAGTCCAAGAGGTTGCCGCTCCTGGGCCACCGGGTCAAGCCCGATGGTGACGCATGTGGAATAAGCCGGATTAAATCGGAAAATGTCCTAGTCGAAAAGATTGGAGACGGATTCGCCATGACCGATGCGCCGGATCGCTTCTCCGATCAAAGGCGCTATGGTCACCTGCCTGATGTTATGGGCATTTTTAACGGCAGATGTCGCAGCGATAGAATCAGTGATCACCAGTTCCTTCAAAGCGGATTTCTCCACCCGCGCAACGGCCTCACCGGAAAACACGCCGTGGGTGACGTAGGCGAAAACTTCTTTTGCGCCCTCATCCATCAGTGCCTGAGCTGCATTGCATAGGGTTCCCGCCGAATCCACAATGTCATCAAACAGCAGGCATGTACGGCCTTTTACATCACCGATAATGTGCATCACTTCAGATTCGCCGGCGCGCTCGCGGCGTTTGTCGACAATGGCAAGATCCGCTCCGAATCGTTTGGCCAGCGCGCGTGCACGGACAACGCCGCCTACATCGGGTGAGACAATCATGAGATTGCCGTTGCGTGTATGTTCACGAATATCGCGCTCAATCACGGGTGTTGAATAAAGGTTGTCTGTGGGTACGTCAAAAAAGCCCTGGATCTGTCCGGCGTGCAGATCAAGGGTGAGAACCCGGTTGGCTCCGGCTTTGGTGATCAGATTGGCCACCAGTTTGGCGGTGATTGGCGTGCGCGCGGCTGTTTTGCGATCCTGCCGCGCATAGCCGAAATAAGGAATGACAGCCGTAATGCGTTTGGCCGAAGCCCGCAACAGGGCATCGACGCAGATCAGCAATTCCATCAGATTGTCGTTGGCGGGATAGGACGTGGATTGAACAACGAAGCAATCTTCGCCGCGCACATTCTCATGGATTTCAACAAAGATTTCCTTGTCCGCAAAGCGGCGTGCGGTTAAGTCGGTAAGAGGTTTTTGCAGATATTTTGCGACGTCTTTTGCTAAGGGCAAATTACTGTTGCCAGCCAGAAGTTTCATCGCATACCCCCGTTAACTGTCTGACCTATTTGATCGCACGGGGTGGCTCCCCGTGTTCTTGTTATAGTCACAGGTCTTCTAACAAGCCGGATCGGGCCTGTAAACAGACAAATGGTTCACTGAGCGCGGCTCATTTTGGAGGCACGTCTTCTGTTTCAAATTCCATGATCTGCGGGTCAAATTGAAGCAAAACGGCCAGGAGACCATCGGCGGCAGCCGCTGCGGCCTGAAAAGCGGTGTCGCCCCATTCACCGTCCAGAGAGCCGCGCTGTATGGCGTTGGATTGCTGGACATCGCCGAGCACTTCACCGGTGGGTAATTTCAAACGCCAGATCAAATCGATTCTCTGCGTGTATTCGTCAAGGTCTGCCATTTTAACTTGGCCATCGATGATATAGCTGTTGGCGGAGGGTGCATCCTGAATGATGAGCGGGATGGGCAAGCCTTCCTGGCCGAGGAGGCTGACCATGGCGCGGGTGAGGGAAATGCGCCCATCCCCCGGCGCGCCCTCAACGGGCTGAATGTGCAGAAAATAGGGAGCGTCGAATTCAAAAACCGGCTGGGGCGCCTGGGGGGGCGTGCTGGGCAGGGCGGCCTGGGCCGAAGGTCGATATAGCTTTGCCGCCAGAAAATCAGTTGCCTCCTCGATAACCGGCGTGAGGTCGGTATTAGCGTAAAGCAGCCAGGGATCGTCGGCGGTCAGTGGGAACGCCTTGACCTGCGTACTCAACTCGCCAGCCGGTAACCCTTGAGCATCATTGAGCTGCCAATCGAAACGCAAAATGATCTGTCCATCGGCGGCGGGAAGTGTGGTGACGCGCCCCAGCATGAGAGCGGCACCTTTGCCGGTACCACGCGTCACAGCGGCGACATCACGCTCTTGTGTGGCGCGGGCCAGACGTTCCGCGAGGAGTTGGTTGAGCGGCTGCGGGGCGCCCTGAATGGGTGCGATCATCACACTCGGGTTAACGGTGATCGTGTCGATGATGACATTGTTTCTTTCCGCGCCTTCAAAGGGTTGAGGCAGGCTGCTGCAGGAGGCAAGCCAAATGAGCGCCATGAGAGGCAAGAAACACTGTTTCGGATTGTTAGGGCGCATCTAATACTATCGCAGAAAGATTGCGACCATAATCCGGTTCCCTGCGATGTGTCGAGCGGCGATAGGAAAAGAAGCTGCCTTCCTCGGCATAGGTGCAGGCGGGACGATCAACAATGTGCATTATGCCGCAGGACTTAAGACGGTGCGCCACAAAACCGGGCAGATCAAACTGCCAATGATCGGCGCGCTCAGGTAAAGGTGAGGGAGTAAAGAAGTCAGCATAGGCGGCGTTTTCATCACAGAACTGACGTCTGAATTCAGGGCCCACTTCATAATTTTCTTGCGAGATGGAAGGCCCGATGGCGGCTGTGATGTGGGCGTGCTCTGCGCCCATAGCCAGCAGATGCTCCACCGTGGCTTCAACAATCCCCGACAGCGCGCCTTTCCATCCGGCGTGCGCCGCGCCGATGACACGGTTTTGTGTGTCTGCAAAAAGAATAGGCGCGCAGTCGGCGGTTAAAATGCTCAATGCGAGACCGCTCTCGCGGGTCACCATGGCATCGGCTTCCGGGGCTTGCTTGTCCGCCCAGGGCCGGGTGACTGTCACCACTTGGGCCGAATGAATCTGATACAGCGTGACAAGGCGCGCCGGGGGAACGTTCAGTGCGGTGGCGGCGCGGGAGCGATTCTCTGTCACATGGATTTCAGCATCGGCGGAGCCGAGTCCGCAATTCATGCTTTGATAGAGTCCTTGCGACACGCCGCCCATGCGGGTGAAGAAAGCATGTCGCGCGCCAAGGATAGGTGATGTGATGATCTGATCTTCGTTCGGCGATTTGGTCACGGGGCGTCTTTTCGACTTTCTTCAAAGGGGTAAGAGGTCGCTTAAAATCCTGGTGGCGGTGGCAGATCGGCAGAGGACAGACACAGCGCTTTGAAGAGGCCGCCCATCTGGTTTGACGCCGTCAGCCTCAAAGTGGCGCTGTCGATATCTTGTCTTTGCCGGGCAGACGCCTTTTGCCGTAAGGCATTGGCCCGGGATTC
The DNA here is from genome assembly GCA_021774915.1 of Alphaproteobacteria bacterium. Classification (GTDB taxonomy): domain Bacteria; phylum Pseudomonadota; class Alphaproteobacteria; order SMXP01; family SMXP01; genus JAJFIM01. The sequence goes on along the minus strand of JAJFIO010000055.1, from coordinate 11,020 downwards.
AATGCCAAGCGTCTGCAAAAATTCGCCCTGATTCACGGGACCTGCCACTGTGGCACCGGCATTTTTGGCGCTTGCAGCAAGGGCGGAAAAATCCACATGCGCCGTCAGGTCCACCTCGCCAGGTGTTTCCAGAACATTGCAAGGGGCGTGATGCCGGAGCGCTTGGAGTGTGTCGCCCGTGCCCGGTTCCACATAGCCATAATCGATAATCAATGCCCGTCCTTCATTCCCAACGAGACGGTGGGAAATAGTGTGGACGAGGTTTTGCGCCGGCGTGCAAATTTCTTTGACCGCTCCTTGGCGGGCGTGCGGGCCGGGATTCAATATGCCCTCATCGGGGATCGGAGAGGGGGACAGAACAAAGCAGAGCGCACCATCTTGTGTGAGCGCCACACACTGCTCATGCCAGTTTTGCCCTTTCCGGATGAATTGCCGGATCGGTAGGCAATCAAAAAACTCGTTGGCAATCAGAATGAAAGGTCCTGCAGGGATCTCTTCAAACCGGTCATGCCATGTGGCGTTGACTGCCGCAGGCAGGGCGGCTTGTTGCTGGGCGCGCAATGGTATGCTGGTTTCGACAAAATGGATCTCGGCCGCGCTCAGAAATGAAGGCTGAAGGCGGGCGGCCCGCAACAGGTCCGCCATCAAAGTGCCGCGCCCGGGACCCAGTTCCACAAGTTTGAAAGAGGAGGGGGAACCAAGATCAATCCAGCTCTGGAGGCACCACAGCCCGACCAGTTCCCCAAACACCTGACTGATTTCGGGGGCCGTGATAAAATCCCCTGCGCGGCCCAACGGATTCTGCGTGCGGTAATAGCCGGAGGTAGGATGGTTAAGCGCAGCCGCCATGTATTGGGCCAGGGTCAGCGGACCTTCAGCACGGATGAGATGCGCCAGGTGGTCTGTCAGGGATTGGCCAGCGCTGGATGCCGTGAGGTTCTCAGCCATGCAGGAGGTCATTTTTGTCGGCCAGAGTTGGAGAGCGGGCGCGGCAGCAGCCATGATGGGGCATGAGCGCTGGTCCGCCAGACAAAGGCCGCGCCCGCCAGAATCATCGGCAGCGATAAAATCATACCCATGGTCACAAAATCACCCGCAAGATACCCAATATGGGCATCAGGCTTCCGGAAAAACTCAATGACGATCCGTGATGCGCCATAACCGATCATGAATAGGCCCATGGTGAACCCGGGTTTGAACAAACTGCGGGCATGGTGCGTGGATAAGCGCAGAACAATAAACAGAACAATTCCTTCCAGGAAGGCCTCATAGAGCTGGCTGGGGTGGCGGGGCAGAGGTCCGCCATTGGGGAAGATAACTCCCCAAGGCATATCCGTCGTCCGGCCCCAAAGCTCACTGTTGATGAAATTGGCGATACGGCCAAAAAACAGGCCAATGGGCGCTGTGGCCGCCACCAGATCCCCCACGCGGATGATATCGAGCTTATGCTTGAGACAGAACAACGCTCCCCCAACGATCACGCCCAAAAAACCGCCATGAAATGACATGCCGCCTTGCCAGACAGCAAAGATCCGCGCCGGCTCCTGAAAAATCATGGCGGGCTGATAAAACAGCACATAGCCGATGCGTCCGCCAAGAATAACGCCGAGTGTTATCCACACCAGCAGATCGTCGATATCAAGCGGCGTAGCGGGCATATTAGGTACGAATTTGACCTTTTTCTTCTGGTTTGAGGGGGGCCAAATGTGAGGTGTGGTGAGCAGTTTCACGATATAGCGCCATCCCAGCACAAGACCGGCGATATAGGCCAGCGCGTACCAGCGAATGGCGAAGGGGCCGATCTGGAATAGGATGGGGTCGATTTCGGGAAAAGGAATGACAAACATGGGCATGAGGGCGGCTCCTGACTGGCCTCACGTTTAGCTTAATCGCGATGAGCACGCAAATACGCGCGTCAGACTGGCCGCGATGTCTGACACTGAAAAACGGATGCTTGCCCAATGCCTTGGGGCCGCTTATGTGTGACACATGCCGTTAGGCCATTGCCGTCTTGTTCTCAGCCAAAAGGGGATATCCCATGCAGAGTCAAAACCGTCTGTTAGACGATTTCGCCAAATTACTCACCAGCGCCGCCGGTGCGGCCCAGGGCGCGCGCAAGGAAATCGAAACCATCATGCATCAACAGGCCGATAAGCTGAGAGCGGAGTTCGATCTGGTGCCACGTGAGGACTTTGACGCCGTGCGCGCGATGGCCGTGAAAGCGCGTGAGGAAAACGAGCTTCTGGCCCGGCGCGTTAAGGCTCTGGAAGAGGCGTTGAACGCGAAAAAGCCACGGAACGCGGGCGTCAAAGCCAAAAAATCCACCGTGAAGAAATCCGTTGCCCCGAAAAAAACAAGCTAATGGCGTGTGGAGCGGCACGGTAAGACGCTCTCAGATCCGTCATTGCCATCGGATAGGGTTGGCTTTACCGTCCTTTAGGCTGTAAGACCCTCTGCGCGAGCGTTCCTCACCCGCAAACCGGCTCTCGCCCTTTGTTGTTTTTTTGTGAGCTTATTGATGACCTTGAGTGATTTTATAACAACTTTCCCCGCCAATCCGCTGGATATGGTGGAACTGGTGGCCGTCAGCGAAAATTGGGCGTTTGACCGGACAGATGAGCATGAACTGGATCTTGAGATGACCGGGACATGGGGAAATTATGCCGTGTCGGTTCACTGGCGTGAGGAACTGGAAGCTTTGCATGTCGCTGCCGAACTGAACCTGAAAGTTCCGCAAGACAAACGCGGTATCCTTGTTGATCTTCTCGCGCTGATCAATGAGCAGATATTTTTGGGCCATTTTGATTTGTGGTCGGATGAAAACGTTATTCTGTTTCGTTATGGCCTGTTACTCGGAAATGATGCGCATATCTCGGCATCTCAATGCGAAAGACTTTTTAACATCGCCAGTGCGGCCTGCGATCGTTTTTTTCCGGCATTTCAGCATGCGGTTCTAGAGGGCAAAACACCGCAGGAATCTTTGTTAGCCGCCTTGTTTGACACCCAGGGGCAAGCGTGAGATGGGGCAGGGCACGCCGTGCAAACTGGTTCTTGTCGGCGCCGGAAAGATGGGCGGCGCCCTTCTCAAAGGATGGTGCGAGCAAAGCGTCATTGACACTCATGATATTGCCGTTCTCGATCCTCAGCCATCGAGTGAAGTTGCTGAGCTGATCGGGGCGCGGGGTCTTGCGCTTAATCCGGATCAGGCCATCTGGCGTCAGCAGGCGCCGTGCGCGGTGGTCATTGCCGTTAAACCACAGATCATCGACGCTGTGTTACCGGATGTGCGCGCGCTGATGGGGCCGGACACGGTGTGCCTGTCGATCGCGGCGGGAATATCTCTTCACCATCTGTCGGCGCAGCTCGGGGAGCAAGCCGCCATTGTGCGCGCCATGCCTAATCTGCCCGCCTCTATAGGGAAGGGTGCAAGCGCCATGGTCAATGGGGCGCATGTCAGTGACCCTCAAAAAGATCTGTGCACAAAGCTGCTGGAAGCGGTGGGTGAAGTGTTTGTGCTTGAGAAGGAAATCTGGATGGATGGGGTGACCGCCGTTTCGGGCAGCGGTCCGGCCTATGTTTTTTTTCTCATTGAGTGTTTGGCCGCAGCGGGAAGCGCGGTGGGCCTGCCTGCCGAGCTGGCGGAAAGACTAGCCGTGGCCACAGTGGCGGGGGCCGGCGATCTGGCGCGCCAGTCGGATCTGAGCCCTGCTGAGTTGCGGACGAATGTCACCAGCCCCGGGGGAACGACCGCGGCGGCTTTGGAAGTGCTGATGGGGGAGGGGGGGCTGTCCCCGCTCCTGCGCAAGGCGGTTCAGGCCGCCGCCTCCCGGTCCAAAGAATTGGGCGCCTAGCTGAGCATTTTGCGCTATAGTCAGGGGCACTGGTAAAGGAGTGTCTCCCATGCCTCGCAAATCAATCCAGCCCTTGGATCTACTCAAAGCCGCCATGGCGCTTTCCGCCGAACGCGGGTGGCCCCGCGTGACGTTGTTTGATATCGCGGAGCGCGCGAAAATGCCTTTTTCTGAACTTTACAAACTAGCGCCCAGCAAGCACGCCGTCATCGCCTTGTTTCGGCGCCATATTGATCAGGAGATGCTGCGCGCCGTAGAAGCGGAAAGAGAAGCGCCCTCGGAGGGTGCCGAAATGAGCATCAGAGATCGGCTTTTCGATATTCTGATGGCCCGCTTCGATGCTCTGGCGCCTTACCGCGACGGGGTGAAATCGATTTTTTCCGCTTTGGCCTGCGATCCTCTGGCATTGGCGTGCGACTGCCCCTCACGGGAGCGCTCCATGCGGGCTGTACTTGAAGCGGTGGGTGTTGATACGGGTGGTTTCAGCGGTGTGGTCCGGGTTCAGGTAATCTCGCTGGTCTGGATCGATGCGTTCCGGGTGTGGCTGGAGGAGGGCGAAGGCGACCATGGCAAGACCATGGCCAGACTGGATCAAGATCTGGCGAAGACGGAAGCGCTCGCGCGGAAATTTGCAGGATATTCCACCCCGTTCTGCCCCTCAGCAAGGCGCAAAGAGGCGCATCCATCATCGTGATGATATGAGTGCGCTGGGCATGGCTCTGGTGGGGATAAAAGCCGCGCGCCGCGCGCGCATAAGCGCTTTTTGCAGCGCCAAGGGTGCGTGAATGTTACGCCATGGGAACATTAATCGCGCCTTTGTGATACTGGAGGCGCATTTGATGGGTTTTATGACCTTTCCGGTGACGCACAAACGCGGATAAGTCACTTTCTGCAGTGGTGCGAGACTCGCCGGGATGCGGAAGTGTCTCAGTTTGTAATAGCGAGGTCGCATCGCCGACGGCCTGAGCCCCTCTTGCGAGAGGTCAGAGCAGACAGCACTGACTGCAAAGCGCCACCGATTGGACATTCCTAAGACAGGCCGCGAATGAGCATTGATGGCCCTAAGCGGCCCTCAGACATTCTGAATGTCAAATGGCAGCAATCGGCTACAAACGGCCGTCCACCATGGCATCGTATGAAGGCCCGCTTTCGGCCCATAGCGGACGCTCACCAAACACTTAATGCTGTCAGCAGGATGACGGGTCGTGTATAGAAGATCTCCAAATCGTATCGTTTTCGGCGTTCGCTAAGTAACGTACCGAACGGATAACTTATTGGAGATCAAATGCCTTGGTCAGACGGCCTCGGTCCGGCAACGCCTGCATACGAAATCGCATCTTCTGCCAATGCCCGCGTGCGCGTTGTGGCAGGCCCTGGCACCGGGAAGTCGTTCGCGATGAAGCGGCGAGTTGCTCGCCTACTTGAGAATGGCGTCGACGCTAGCGCAATCCTTCCGGTCACCTTCACCCGGGTAGCGGCCGAGGATTTGCACCGCGAGTTGGTAGGCATGGGCGTCCCCGGCTGTGATGACCTCGAAGGCGTGACGCTTCACAGCCTCGCTCTTAGAATGTTGATGCGAAATCATGTCCTAGGCGCGACTAGTCGGGTGCCTCGCGCCTTGAACATGTTCGAGCTTGAACCTCTCATCTGCGACCTCATGGGTGCGCATGGTGGCAAGAAGCATGTCAAGGTGTTGCGAATGGCCTACGAGGCTGCGTGGGCGCGACTTCAACATCAGCAACCGGGATATGCTCTCGCTGCCGAAGATGCCGCATTTCAAGCCGACCTTATTTCTTGGCTCCGATTCCACGAGGCGATGCTTATTGGCGAAGTCATCCCACAACTCTATCAATATCTTGATGCCAACCCCGCCGCAGTCGAAAGGCAAGAGTTCGCGCATATACTCGTTGATGAATACCAGGACCTGAACAGAGCAGAACAAGGTGTTATCGATCTACTTTCAGACACAGCAGACGTCTGCATCGTCGGAGACGATGATCAGTCGATCTACAGCTTCAAACACGCACATCCCGACGGCATTCGTGATTGGCTCAACGCCAACGTAGGCGCGGATGATCTCGGTTTAGACGATTGCAGACGATGCCCGACACAGGTGGTTGAGATGGCGAACAGCCTCATACAGAACAATGCTATGAGACCGGTGCCTCGACCGCTTAATCCAATGCCAGCAAACGGCGCGGGTGATGTGCTAATTGTCCAGTATAGAACGCTGGCGCTAGAGGTTGCAGGTGTTGCTGCGCTCGTGTCCGATATGATCGCGAATGGTGTTCCGCCGGGAGACATTCTTGTTCTTGCTCAAAGCCGAGCAATTGGAACGCCACTTTACGAAGCGCTGGTGGCGAACGCCGTTCCAACAAAGTCGTATTACGCGGAGTCAGAACTCAGTGCGATGGATGCTCAGCGCGCCTTCGCGCTACTCAAGTTGTTCGTTGATCGCCAAGATCGAGTTGCCTTGCGTTGGCTAGCGGGCATCGACGGCAACAACTGGCACGCTGCAGGGTATCGCCGTGTCCGAGAGCATTGTGAGAACACTGGCACTTCGCCTTGGGACACGATGACTCAACTCGAAAGTGGCGCAGTCAGCTTGCCTTACACCAGCGGTATCGTTGCATCGTTCAGAGATATTGTCCGGGCGCTGGAAGAACTCGAAGTCCTGCCCGGTCTCGCCTCAGTCGTCGATCAGCTATTTCCGGATGGACAGGATGCGACACGGGATATCCGCGAAATTGCGTTGTCGGTCCTCGAAGAGATCGGCGATAACGACAGGGAAGTGCTGTTCCGTGAGCTCTCTACCGCTATCAGCCAGCCAGAAATCCCGATCGAAATAGAAGACGTGCGCATCATGAGCCTGCATAAGAGCAAGGGGCTTAGTGCCCCGGTCACAATAATTGCGGGGTGCGTTCAGGGACTGCTCCCGAGAGCGCCTGAGAACGGTCTTACCCCCGCTGAACGCGCTCAGCACTTGGAAGAACAGCGCCGCCTATTCTATGTCGGGATTACCCGTGTCAAAGCAGCGCCGCAGGCACGTAAACCCGGAACGCTGGTTCTCACCTATTCGCAGGAAATGCCGGTTCGTGATGCGCTGTCAGTGGGAATTACCCCTGCCCAGCAGCGGTACGGCTCAGCGATACTCCATGCGAGCCAGTTCATACGCGAGCTTGGTCTGGCGGCACCGCGACCCGTCGCGGGTTAAGCGGATAACGTCCGCCAAGGGTGCGTGAATGTTACGCCATGGGAACATTAATCGCGCCTTTGTGATACTGGAGGCGCATTTGATGGGTTTTATGACCTTTCCGGTGACGCACAAACGCGGATAAGTCACTTTCATATTGGCGCACCGCTGTCCGGTTTAACTTTAGCTTTAGCGGTTCCCGGCCTTCGCGCGGAGCGTGAGAGCCGGGATCCAGAGCAATTGGCTAACATTGGTTATTTGGGCCTGGACCCCGGCGCGAAGGCCGGGGAACGATTCCCCAACGCCTTTAAACCGGAAGCTTCACAATAGCCCTTAGGCCATTCCACGGACTTTTTGTCAGCAGGATTTCCCCGCCGTGCCCGTGGGCGATGTCTTGCGCAATCGACAGCCCCAGACCGACGCCACTGCGATCGAGATTCCGGCTTTCATCCAGTCGATGAAACGGTTTGAAGGCGTCGTTGACGAGATGTTCCGGAATGCCCGGACCATTATCATCGATAATAATCTCAATAAAGTCTTCGCTTCTCTGTCCAATGATGGCGACCTTGCTGCCAAAATCCACAGCATTATCGACCAGATTTGAAATGCACCGTTTCAAGGCATTGCGCCGCACAGTAAGCTGCAAGTCTCCACGGATATCGACGCCAACCGTGTGGCCGCTCCGTTTCGCATTCTCTGCAATTTCGCGCAGCAGTTGACCGATATCGGTGAGCACCGCCGCTTCGCCTCCTTGCCCACGGGTGAAGGCGAGATATTCTTCCAGCATGTGCTCCATTTCCAGAATATCGCCTTTAAGCGCCTCAACTTCCGAGGTGCTGTCCATCAACGCCACTTGTAGTTTCATGCGTGTCAGAGGTGTGCGCAAATCATGACTGACCCCGGCCAAAAGCACAGTGCGCTGCTCAATTTGACGGCGTATGCGATCGCGCATTTCAATAAAGGCTTCCGCTGCCCGGCGTACTTCCGTTGCGCCCGCCGGCGTAAAATCAGCAACCTCCTGCCCCTTACCCAGACTGGCAGCGGCGCGGGCCAAGTGCTGAATGGGACGCACCTGATTGCGCAAAAAAATGATGGCGACACTGAGAATGACAAAAGATGTCCCCACCATCCACAGGACAAAGATAGGCCCACTGGTGGCGAACACCCGTTTGCGTGACGCGATAATGTAAAGCACGTCACTGCCCATCTGCACACGGATGTCTACAGATTTTGGGTAGCGCGTGGTGTCAAACCAGAAAGGTTTGTCCAGTTTTACTTCCAGTTCATGCCGTAGGGTTTTGTCGAGAACGGAAAAAAATGCCGGATTTTCCGTAGTCGGTAATCGCTCATTCCGGTGGAGCGCAATGCTGAGTCCATTGTTTCTCCAAATAAGGCCGGTCAACTCTTCGATATTGCGAATACCGGGAAAAGTTTCATAAGTTTCGATCAGCATGGCGATATCGCCGGCGACACCGGCCGATAACCTTCGGGTTACCGTATCCCAATGTCGTTCAAAAAAGATATAGGTCGCCACACCTTGAGTGATGACCACCGGCGCAACAATAAGAATGAGAGATCGCGCGAAAAGCCGATTGGGCATCACGCTTTTCAGGTGTTTCACAAACCATCGCCATGGATTTGGCCATGATCCCGGTGCGGACGGAAACCGGGTGGATGGCTCTGACTCAGGTTGATCCGCCGGGCTTGCGGGCGTCAGTTCACTCTCGGTGAACTCCGCTTCGATGACGGTGAGGCTCTGTCTGGGATACGGGCTGGTCATGATCAATCTGGCACCAGCATATAGCCGATCCCGCGCACCGTCTGCAGGTAAAGCGGCATTTTGGGTTCACTTTCGATCTTGCGTCGGAGCCGCGTCACCTGCACATCAATGGACCTTTCCAAACTGGCGCCGGTTTTCTCACTGAGTTCGAGACGGGAGAGCGCGCGATCGGTATTGGTGGCCATATAACGCAGCAGCGTGACTTCTGCCGTGGTCAAGCGAACCGGACTGTCATTGCGCCACAATTCTCCGCGCTTGATGTTAAAGCGGCACGCGCCCATGCGAATTTCTTCCAAAGGCTCGATCTGTTGCCGGCTTCGGCGCATGATCGAATGAATCCGTAGCAACAGCTCGCGCGGCTCAAAAGGTTTGGGCAGATAATCATCAACGCCCCGTTCAAGCCCTTCGATGCGATCTTCAGCATCGCCTCGAGCCGTTAGCATGAGAATTGGCACATCCGACTCGGCGCGTAAGCTTGTCGCAAAATCAAAACCGCTTTCGCCCGGCATCATCACATCAAGGATCACCAGATCAAAGGTCAGCCCTTTGAGGTGAGCGCGCGCCTGCGCTGCGTCTTTGGCCAGAGTGACACGGAAACCATGTTCCATGAGAAAACGCTGAAGCAATTCACGAATGCGCGTGTCATCATCCACGACCAGTAAGTGATCGGATGTGGGGCTGATTTCTTTATTCTTCTGACTCATGGTTTTACAGCACTTTGCTCAGAATCAAGGTGGCCAGTCTATCAAACCTTATGTGACTAAAGAATGGAGCTTTTTGTCTGATTTTAACCCTTGAGGATGGATTTGAGTATGTCGTCCCGCTCATCTTCGTTGATGAGGCGGGCCAGGACTTTACGGTAGCCGGCGACCGCTTCGGGGCCAGCTTCCCGATAGGCGCGGGCAACCCGCGCGCGCTGGAGGGCGGAGAGTTGCCGCTCCAGATCGCTTCCCTTTTCAGTGACTGAGAGCAGGCGCTGGCGCCGATCATGCGGACCGATCTTTTGCTCGATATAGCCCTCATCCACCAATTGCCTGAGGACGCGGCTGAGGCTCTGTTTGGTAATTCTCAGGATTTTGAGAAGTTCAGCGACAGAAATATTAGGGTTTCGGGTCACGAAATGGATGACGCGGTGATGGGCGCGGCCAAAACCATGCCCGCGCAGCAGCACGTCCGGATCGCTGGTGAAATCACGGTAGGCGAAGAAAAGCAGCTCAATCCCGGCTCGGATCTCACTCTCGCGCAGATAGAGCGGATCGGGGCTGGATTTCTCTTCTGGGCGTTTTACGTCAGGCATGTTGACGTATATTAGACATAATGTTACAAATCTCAAGTCCTTTAAGAAAGAAATGAACCTATTTTCCGAGTCAAGTCTGGATTTGCGGCAGGTGGGTGTCCAAGAGAAGGTGATGTGACATGTCTTTGCTTCCTTTTGATCAGCGCGATGGGGTTATCTGGTTCAATGGAGACTTCGTGCCCTGGAAGGACGCTAAAATCCATATCCTGACCCATGGTCTGCATTACGCGAGCTGCGTGTTTGAAGGCGAGCGCATTTACGACAAAAAGATTTTTCATTTGCAGGAACACACCGAGCGTCTGTTTAATTCAGCGCGGCTGCTGGGCTTTGACTTGCCGTATACTGTCGATGAGATCAACGCGGCCTGCAATGAACTGGTCAAAAGGCAAAATCTTATTGATGGGTATGTCCGGCCATTGGCCTGGCGCGGCAGTGAAATGATGGGTGTTTCGGCCCAACAAAATCGAATCAATGTGGCCATCGCCGTTTGGGAGTGGGGGGCTTATTTTGACCGCAGCGAATTGCTCAAAGGCATTCGCCTTGACGTATCGACGTGGCGGCGCCCCGCGCCTGATACGGCGCCCTGTCACAGCAAGGCGGCGGGGCTTTATATGATCTGTACTCTGTCAAAACATGCGGCGGAAAACAAAGGCTATGCGGATGCGCTGATGCTGGACTACCGCGGGCAAGTGGCCGAAGCCACCGGCGCCAACATCTTTTTTGTCAAAGACGGCGCTCTGCACACGCCGACACCCGACTGCTTTTTAGACGGAATTACCCGGCGCTCAGTCATCGGTCTGGCCAGGGCGCGCGGGATCGAAGTGATTGAGCGCGCCATTTTCCCCAATGAGCTGGCAAGTTTTGAGCAATGTTTTCTCACCGGATCAGCGGCGGAAGTC
>JAJFIO010000054.1 GCA_021774915.1 Alphaproteobacteria bacterium | reverse complement strand
GCCAGACGAGCAAAGATCCCCAAAATCTTCGCATTGCGCTGGGCGCCCCAGGCGGCATAGGCCAGACGAAACGCTTGCTCATCAAACGCACGATTGGCCGCCTTGGCCTGCGCTGCATACCGGTTCACCATGGCGTCAGCCAGTTGGGTCGGCACATCCCGGCGGGCGTCCTCCAACAGAGACACCAGATCATAGGCCGGATGACCCAACACTGCGTCCTGAAAGTCCAGCAGGCCCACCCGCGCCAGGCGTGCCCGTTCCGGCAGCCATAGAAGGTTTTCCGCATGGTAATCTCGCAGCACAAGAACAGGCTGTTCGGACTGCATTGCCTCTCCGAGGGAGCGCCACAGATGATCAAACTCTTGCAGCGCCGCTTCCGATAAAGTCTCGCCTTTAACCAGCGGCGCATACCATGTCGTGAGCAAATGGGTCTCGGCGCTCAGGGCTGTATGATCATAGGGTTTTAGCGCATAGGCCTTGCCTTCTGGACCCGGCCATGTCTCCGGCAGAGCCTGTTCATGAAGGGCGCTTAAAACGTCTGTTGCCGCCCGGTAAAGGGAGTCCTCGTCTCCTTGGGTTCGCAAGTGCGCGGCAAAAAGGTCGTTGCCCAGATCCTCAAGCATTAAAAAGCCCTGGTTCGGATCAGCCGCCAATATGCGCGGTGCACTAAACCCGGCGTTGAACAGCCAGCGGGCAATTGCCATAAAAGGCACGAGATCGGCACCCGCCAATGCCGCCAGCGCATTATAGCCCAGCGCTTGGCGCTCTTCTTCTCTGGCGCCTTGCGGGCAGCTCGGGGTTTCGGCACTGGGCGGCGCATCCATCAGCACCGCACTCCCCGCATCGCCGGTCAGGCGTTCATAGCGCCGGGATGAGGCGTCCCCTGCCAGTGAATGCCGCGCCGCTTCGCCCCAACCGGCCCTACTGAGAAAATCTGTGAGCTGTTCTGCCCGTTCAGTGCTATCCGTCATGCGCCCACCTTGCCGAGCTTCTTTTGCGTACGGATCTCATTCAGCCGCATCCGCCAGTTTCCCCATCCTTCAAGAATGGCTTGGCGGCCCTGTGTAATGGTCTTCAACTCAATATCCAATCTGTCTTCCGGCAGGGCCGCACCCAGTCGCTCGGGCCACTCAACCAGAGCGGTCCCCTCATCCACCGCTTCGTCGAGCCCCAGTTCTCGCACTTCCGTTTCTGCCTCCACCCGGTAGAGATCAAAATGCCAGAAAGTTAAAGACCCCGCCTGGTAGGTTTGCACCAGCGTAAAGGTCGGGCTGGTGATCCGCTCCGGCACGCCATGGAGTGCTTGGGCTGCTTGAATGAGACCGCGCGCCAGAGTGGTTTTTCCCGCGCCCAGTGACCCGCGGAGGGCGACAAAATCTCCTTGTCCCAGGAGGGGACTCAAGCACCGCCCTAGGTCAAGCGTTGCTTCCTCATCGGCAAGGTCCAGAACTATTTGTGACACTTCAGACAAATGGCTCTCTCTCTCCTGCCTTAAACAAATTATTGGCATAATTGTCTCGCTTTTTATCTTTATCGTTCTCTTACGCCGCAAACAACAAAAGAACCTCAAAATGAGCGACAGATAAGCACAAGGTTCGGATATGTGCCAAATAGGATCTTGATTCCTCATCCCACCTTCGACATGGTAGCGCCCATTCTGAAGAAGGTCCCAACAAGTAAATAAAAGGAGAGGTGATGGCATCGGGCGATCAGGCTCAAGGGGAGGCCCAAGAAACCTATATTGTGATTGGCGCTGGGCACGCTGCGGGCCAAGCTGCGGTGACCTTGCGATCCAAAGGCTTTAAGGGACGGCTCATTCTGATTGGTGAAGAATCTTACGCGCCCTATCAACGCCCCGCCTTGTCCAAAGCGTTTTTGTCGGGCGACCTGGCGCTTGATCGATTATATTTCAAACCTCCCGATTATTACGCAAAAAATGACATCGAATTGCTGCTGGACACGACCGTGACACAGCTTGACCGGAATAGGAAAACCGTCACTCTGGATGATGGGCGTGTGATTTCCTACGATAAGGCGTTGCTGACCACCGGTTCGCGCATCCGCGCAATTCCTTTGCCCGGCGTTGACCTGCCGGGCGTATTGTATCTGCGCACCATTGATGATGTCGAAGGCATACGCGCTTATTGCACAAAAGGTGCAAAAATCGTCATTGTCGGCGGCGGGTATATCGGCTTGGAAGTTGCCGCTTCTACTAAGAAACTCGGGCTCGATGTCACGGTGCTGGAAGCCGAATCCCGTGTTATGGCCCGGGCTGTAGGCAGGGAAGTCTCCGATTTTTTTGAATCGCTCCATGCGGAGGAAGGTGTGACCATCAAGACCGGCCAAGCGGTATCGGCATTGGAAGGGGTAGGCAAGCTCGAACGTGTGGTTTGTGCGGATGGGTCGGTGTGGCAAGCGGATATCGCAGTGATTGGCGTCGGGATCGTCCCTAATCAGGAGCTCGCGAGAGAGGCCGGGCTTGCTGTCGATAATGGTATTGTGGTTGATACCAGCTGCCGAACGCAAGATCCGGATATCTTTGCCGCAGGAGATTGCACCAATCACCCCAATGGGGTTTATGGGCGGCGCCTCAGACTCGAATCCGTCCATAATGCGTTGGAACAAGCCAAAACCGCCGCCGCCGCCATGTGCGGCATCTTGACTGAATACAATCAGGTTCCCTGGTTCTGGTCCGATCAATATGATGTTAAACTTCAGATTGCCGGATTGAGCCAAGGATACGACCAGATTGTCTTGCGCGGCGATCCGTCTGCCCGTAAGTTCGCCGCGTTTTACCTTAAAGAGGGCGTGCTCATCGCTACTGACGCTATCAATGCGGTTCCGGAATATATGGTATCGCGCAAATTGATTGCAGCCCATGCCCGGATTGCGCCGGAACGGCTGGCGGACATGTCAATTCCTATGAAATCTATGGCTGAGTAAAAGCAAACACATCCCGAAAGTTTATGAATGGCAAAGATCACCTATATTGAATTCGACGGCACACGACATGAAGTGGATGTGGCTTCAGGGTTGAATGTGATGGAAGGCGCTGTGAAAAACCTCATTCCGGGAATTGATGCCGATTGCGGTGGCGCCTGCGCGTGTGCCACTTGTCATGTTTATGTCGATCCGGACTGGCAGGAGAAGACCGGCACACCCGGCGAGATGGAACTCAGCATGCTTGATTTTGCTGAAGATGTGCAGAAGACCAGCCGGTTATCCTGTCAAATAGAAGTTGACGACACTCTTGATGGGCTCATCATCCGGCTACCCGAAACACAAGGGTAGGGATTTTTTCAAATTTTCACAAAGCAAAACACCTAGAGCATCACTCGTTATTTTGGAATCCCTTTTCGATTCAGTCATATAATGACCCGCTCTAATGCCAAAGCGTCGGCCCGCACTGCGCGCGCTGATCCCACCCTCTTCAACGGCACGGACCACACGAATACGCAAATCATCAGAATAAGCTCGAACCATGATCATCTCCTCTCGGGAGAATCATCACCCTGTTCGTTAAAAAAGGGAATCCCCTAATTTGATTCCATGTTTTGTGAACGCGCTCTAGTGTTTTTATTCCGCTGCACTTTGATCGGGGAGGGGCTCATCATCTTCCCTCTGAGCCTCAATTGGCATGTGGCACACTACTTTAGTGCCGATCTGCAAGTTTGAATCCAAAGCAACCCAGCCGCCATGGAGTTCGACGAAGCTGCGCACCAAAGACAGGCCGAGACCGGCGCCGCGCCGCCGCCCGCCCGCACCTTTGCTTTCGAAGCGATCGAACACGGTTGCTTGATCTTGCGGGGCGATCCCACTGCCATTGTCGGCCACCCAAATGCGCACTTCACTAGCGGCCCGCTCGGCACCGATCGTGATAATTCCACTTGGTCCTGTGTAGCTGATGGCGTTGGTCACCAGATTAAATAGAATCTGCCGCAGGCGGCGTTCGTCTGCATGAATGGTTCCAATGCGCGGATCAACGCTCAGCTCGAGGGTAATGTTGGACTCGTCCGCCTGGCGTTGAGCAAGAGTTTGGGAATTAGACAGAACGGAAAACAGGTCGACGTCCGATAGATCAAGGGACATGACGCCAGCCTCGATTCGCGCCAAATCCAAAATATCATCCATCAACACCATCAACTGGTTGGAGGCTTCCAGTATTGCATGAGAATAGTCTTTTTGCTGCTGACTTAAGACGCCCGCCATGTTGCCTTCGAGCATTTCCGCAAAGCCCTTGACGGTCGTGAGCGGTGTTCGCAATTGATAGGACACATGGGAGATGAATTCGGACTTCAGCCGGTCCGCCGTTTCCAAGGCTTCATTGCGTTCACGCAAGGCGCCGGTAATGCGTGTAGTGTCGGTGACGTCGAGATAAGTGAGAAGCGTTGCGCCATTAGGTAAAGGTAAAATGGCATAATCAATGACGGAAGCATCGTTTCTTTCCAAGCGGCCCGCCAGAGGATGACGTTCTTCACTGAATGAGGTGATGCGCTCCGCCATGCGCGCCCATTCCTGATCCCCCTCAAACAGGGGCTGGCACCATTCGACAACACGCGTAAAATGCGGTTGCTTTTTAAGTTTGGAGCTTTGCAGGCGCCAGATTTCCACGAATGATTTATTATAGAGTTCCAGTTTTCCATCGCTGCCGAATACCGCCACACCTTCATTTAGATTGTCCAGTGTTGCTTTTTGCACCTTCATGACTGTGTTGAGAGACGATTCAAGAGAGAAGCGGTCGGTCACGTCCTCAAAGAGGAATAATAGGCCTCCCATCGGATGAGGTTGACAAGCCACGCGCAAATGGCGCGAGTCAGGCAGGTGCCATAATTCGTCGGGTTGTTCGGATACTTCCGTATAAAGGGAAAGTCTGTGATCGCGCCATGCTTTATAATCCGCTTGTTCGGGCAAAAGGCGCGTTTGCTGCAGGCGGTCTAGAATCTCAGAATCGCCGGGCGAGGTATCGAGCCAGGCTGGATCAAGGTGCCAGAGATTGGCATATGCTTGGTTGTAAAACTGAAGTCTTTTTTCTGGCCCAAAAATGGCGACAGCCGTTGCCAATTTATCGAGCGTCTGTGCATGAGCGTCCAGATGGCGTTGCAGTTCCTGTTCGGCATCATCAGCGCCCGTGACATCCAGCGCCATTCCCACAATGCCGCCTTCATGGGGCATTTCAATGAGATCAAAGGCCCGCCGCCGTCCATTGATCACGACATATTGTTTTTCATTTCCTGTCTCACCGGTTTCCTTGACGTGATGAGTTAACGCCAGAGTTGACCTATCCAGTTCCATGGAAGCGCTCACGACCTCATCCGGATCCGGCAAATCTACCGCATCCGCATAAGCCTGATTGACCCAGGAGAGTTTGAGGTCCGATGACCGGCGCCAGACGGGAAAAGGAGCGGCGTCCAGCAGACCGCGTATCTGGTCGCTGTCTTCGCGAATCTGAGCAAGTTTATCGCGGAGCAAATTGACACCGCGCCCTTTTGACGTAACGTCCGTGAGCCAGACAACAGCTTGAGCGCCCGCCGGACGGCCTTCGACCTCAATTTCACGTCCATCAAAGCATTTGATGACCAGCGAGAAGGTGGTGCCGTTCCAGCGTAAATCCTGCACCGCCTCGACCAGGCTGGGAGTGGCAGCCGCTTCAGACTGGGTTTCCTCTTCCTGTCGTAACAGCGCTGCAACCGCATCGCCTTGCTCGATAGTTTGCCGGGCAAGGCCGTAGAGAATGCCTTCAACCGGCGTTGAGCCATCGCTACCTTCAGCATAGCTGAGCAGGGTGCCTAAGGTGGCCGGATTGCCGAGGACTTTGGGGCGGCCAAAACCGTTTGCCGGCTGTTCCTGATCTTCATCCCAGACAAGCACCAGGTCAGGCTGGGCGTTAAAGATGGTTTCCGCGCGATCAAGTTTGGCCTCCAGCACGGCGAACCGCGCGCGCCATCCGGAAGTGACCGCCCGGACATTACTGTTCAGCCGTAGGGCCCACAACGCCATGCCGATGGCAAGGGCGATGGCCCCTGCGGTGATCAGCAGAGATAAAAAGTTGAAAAGGGGAGCCTCAGGACCTGGGCTTAAAGGAAGGATTGTCTGATCTTCTGAAAACTCTGCCTGGGACTCCAGGGGCTGAGCTTGAGGAGAAGTGTTCGGTGGAGGTGTTTCGCTGTCGAGAGTTTCCGAGGGCAAGTCCGGTATTTCTACCGGGGGAATGCTGGACATCGGCCGAAGGTCGGGTTCGGACTTAAGAGAGGGGAAGGAGATTGCGGGGGTGGACTCAGGCACCGCAGTCACTTCCGGTAGATCCAGGATAGGTGGTAGAGTCGGTGACAGGGTAATCAGACCGTCCCCGCCCGTGTTGGCGTCACGAGGGCCTATGATCCGCAGTCCCTGCAGGTTCTCTCCTAAGTTCCCGTCAGGCGCGATAATCGACAGGATATTCAGATCATCAAAAATGTGCAGCGTTTCTACGGGTGACGGCTCTTGGACTTCGTTTGGCTGTTCGGGTTCATTGGGAAGCTGTACTGGTTCCAAAACCTCTTGAGGCGCGCTTTCTTGCGCGGCTAGCCGGTCAGCTCCGCCCATGAGGCAGATAGCCACTCCGAGACGCGCCAGGAACAGCCACACTGATGACTGGCCAGCCGATTCAGAGTCGGACAATCCTTGATGTTCCTGTTCCTTATGAGCGGCTCGCAATATAACCATATCAGGCGTGTTCCACGCAGAAATGTCAGGGTAAGCGCAAAGCCGCCCTCTCAGATTGACGCGAGCCAAACGAAAGCTGACCCCGCACCTGAAATCAACGCCGCATCCTCTGGCCCATTAGGGTCCTATCGAAGCCCGGAATCCTTTTGCCTGTCAACAGGTTTCAGGCGCTGCGAGGGGCAAATCAGATTAATAACGGTAATGCTCAGGTTTAAACGGACCTTCCTTCGGCACTCCGATATAGTCGGCCTGATCATCGGTCAATTGTGTCAGCTCGGCGCCCAAACGCCCCAGATGCAGCGTCGCCACTTTTTCATCCAGATGTTTGGGCAGGACATAGACCTGATTGGCGTATTTATCCTGATTCTGCCACAATTCGATCTGCGCCAGAACCTGATTGGTGAACGAGGCGCTCATCACAAAGCTGGGGTGGCCCGTGCCGCAACCCAGATTGACCAGCCGCCCTTCGGCCAGCAGAATGATGCGTTTGCCATCGGGAAATTCGACCTCATCCACTTGGGGTTTGACGTTATGCCATTTGTAATTGCGCAAATTAGCCACCTGAATTTCCGAATCGAAATGTCCGATATTGCAGACGATGGCTCGGTCTTTCATCTCGCGCATATGGTCCAGAGTGATGACATCCTTATTGCCCGTGGTGGTAACGAAGATGTCTCCGGCACTGGCCGCATTCTTCATTGTGGTGACCTGATACCCCTGCATGGCGGCCTGAAGCGCGCAGATGGGATCGATTTCCGTGACTATGACCCGGGCGCCCTGGCTGCGCAGGGATTCGGCGGATCCTTTGCCGACGTCACCAAACCCACAGACCACAGCGATTTTACCCGCCAGCATGACGTCAGTCGCCCGTTTGATCCCGTCCACCAAGCTTTCCCGGCAGCCATAGAGATTATCGAATTTGGATTTGGTGACGGAATCATTGACGTTGATCGCCGGGATTTTCAGCGTGTCTGCCTTTGCCATCTCGTAAAGCCGCAAAACACCTGTCGTGGTTTCTTCAGAAACACCCACCACATCGTCCAGCAGATTGGGGAATCTCTCATGCATGATCTGGGTGAGGTCGCCGCCGTCATCGAGCAGGATATTCGGGTGCCATCCGTTCGGGCCCTTGATGGTCTGGTCGATGCACCATAAATATTCCTCTTCCGATTCCCCCTTCCAGGCGAAAACCGGTATGCCCTTATCGGCTATAGCCGCGGCGGCCTGATCCTGGGTCGAAAAAATATTGCACGACGACCACCGGATTTCTGCGCCCAGATCCACCAGTGTATCAATCAACACCGCCGTTTGAATGGTCATATGAAGGCATCCGGTTATCCGGGCTCCTTTGAGAGGTTTTGTTTCTCCATAGGTGGCACGTAAAGACATCAAGCCAGGCATTTCGGTCTCTGCGATGGCTATTTCCTTGTGCCCCCAATCTGCCAATGAAATGTCGGCGACTTTATAGTCGTTTTCATGAGAGTGGGTGGAGGCGTTCATTGATCGGATTCCTTCGTGGTGAGTGAACTATAGAAGGCCCGGGAGAGCCTTGCGCCTGTTTGTATATCAGGGGGGTATAGCAGCGGCAAGTTAAATATAAGGAAACCTTTATGTTTTGATTTCAGCTCCGGCTGGCGGCGTGAATATGTTTGAGGCTTGCCGGTAGGCGGTATCATCGAGTGCGCGAATGCAGCGCTTAACCCGGGAGAGAGATCCGGCCGACATAGACAGATCCCGAATACCCAAGCCCAAGAGGTATGGCACACAGCGTTCATCTCCCGCCATTTCGCCGCAGATATTTACATCTATACCGGCTTGCTGTGCGGCCTTTACCGTCAGTTCAATCAGACGCAGAACGGCGGGGTGGGTCGGGTCATAAAGATCGGCTACTTGCTCATTGCCTCGGTCAATGGCCAATGTGTATTGGGTGAGGTCATTGGTGCCGATTGAAAAAAAGTCCACCTCTTTGGCAAGGCTCTCGCCGATCAAAGCGGCGGCTGGGACTTCGATCATGGCGCCCAAGGGGGGCAGGGGGCTGGGCGTCGGCGCGCCCCGGGTAGCAATCTTGTTACGTGCTTGGTTTATCGCGGCGCGCATTTGGTGCACTTCGGACACAGACATGATCATCGGCAGCAAAATGCGCACGGGGCCCAGCCGAGCAACTCTTAAAATGGCCGCTAACTGGGTGTCTAATAAGGGTCTGCATTTCAAACCCAACCGGATCGCCCGCAATCCCAAAGCCGGATTATCGCTCGTCCCGGAATCGGGCAAGTTTTGTGATTCAAGATAGCGTCGCAGGACATTTGACACTTTATCCCCACCGATATCGAGAGTGCGGATGGTGACCGGCTGTCCTGCCATGCCGGTCACGAAAGTGGCGAGGGTTTCAAATTGCTCGTCTTCATCTGGCAATGTCTCGCGGTTCATAAACATGAACTCGGTTCTCAGCAGACCGATCCCTTGCGCGCCATTGGCCTTTGCCGCCTCCAATTCCAAGGGAAGCTCCACATTGGCCTGTAAGGTGATGTCGATCCCATTGCGGGTGATGGCAGGTAATTTGCGCTGGCGATAAAGTTGCCGGCGCTTTTTGCGATACTGCATGCGTAGTTCTGTAAAATGTGCGATCGTCTCTGCGGTCGGATCGGCAATCACGCGTCCTTCGCCCCCATCCAGAATCAAAGTTCGTCCCGTGCCTGCCGCAGAGACAATCCCGGCAACAGCCAAGCTGGCCGGAAGGCCTAAGGAGCGCGCCATGATGGCGGTATGGCTTTGTGCGCCACCCAGAGCACTAACAATCCCTCCAATTCGCCGGGGTTCCATCAGCGCGGTATCGGCGGGTGTGATATCGTCAGCCACAATAATAGAGCCGCGCGGCAGGTTGGTGAAGCTGTGAACTTCCACCTTATTCAGATTACGGATCAAACGATTCGCGACATCCGATATGTCGTGAATCCGACCAGCCAGATAGCTATCGGCGATCGCGCTGTACTGGTCCATGAATTCAGTTGTTACAGCTTGCACGGCCGCTTCGGCATTGATTCGGTGTTCGGTGATGCGGGCGTCAACACCCCGGATCAATCGTGAACCGGTGAGCATGCGCATATGGGCCTCAAGCAGCCCTTCCAGATCTTCTGAAGCTGCGCCCTCTTGACTGTGAACCCGTTGTTTGAGGGCCCCTAACTGCGCGACCGACTTGCTGACGGCTTGCGCAAATCTGGCCAATTCAGCAGTTACCCGCGATACGGGGACCATATATTCCGGCACAGAAACAGCGCCCCGTTCCACCACATAAGCAGGGCCGATGACAATGCCCGGCGATACGCCCAGGCCGTGGAATATCTGCTCTCGCTGCGCCGTGGATTTTGTGCGGAGGATTGGCTCGTTTTCAATCTTCATGGAATCTGGCCGCCACCAAAGCGCTGAGCGCTTCCAGTGCATCCTTCGCTTCCACTCCGGAAGCCTCGACGTCGATTGTTGTACCTAGGCTTGCTCCCAGCATCAGCAGGCCCATGATTGACGAACCGTCTACGCTCGTCCCGTCACGCGATACACTTATCTGGGCCTTAAAAGTTTCGGCGCACTGAACAAATTTGGCGGCTGCGCGCGCATGCAGGCCTTTGATATTCACGATCGTGAGCGCGCGGGTTATGCATTGAGCCGATGAATGGGAATACTGATTCAATTTGCCGCCTCATGAGATTTAGTAATCATCCGCATAGGGATAAGTTACTTCCCTTCTCCGGATAGAATCCTGGAAGCGATGCTGATATATTTGCGCCCCGCTTCCTGGGCCTGGTCGACGGCTTCATCCAAGCTGCCTTCAATTCGATATCCAGCCAACCTGATCAGCATGGGCAGGTTAATGCCGGCAATCACTTCAACCTTCGCTTTGTCCATGATAGAAATGGATAAATTGGATGGCGTCCCACCGAACATATCGGTAAGTACGATCACACCGCTGCCGGAATCGACTTCCCTTACGGCATTGAGAATATCATCACGTCGCTGTTCCATGTCGTCATCAGGACCGATACAGATGGCGCGCATATCTTCTTGCGCGCCCACCACATGTTCTGTCGCGGAAATAAATTCTTCCGCCAGACGTCCATGGGTCACCAAGACAAGGCCAATCATTTACGTTCTTTTCTCTTTTTGCGATTAGGGGACTTAAGCTCTTTACTTATCTCATGTTCGTTATGGTCTTCGCAATCGTGAACTTTGCCTTTGTTTTAAGCCTTGTGAGCCAATTCGGAGCTAATTAGTGGATTTTTCCCGGTTACTGCAGCGAATGTCATGATTACTTTCGCGCTGGCGGAAGGGTGAAACGGGTTGAGTCTATAGACCGGAATATGAAGATCCGCCGTGAGATCGCCAAGATCCAGATCACAGGGATCAGGCAAGCGATCAATCTGGAGGGAATCGGATAAATCAAATGCCAGAACAACAGGGACCTCCTCCAGACACGCCATTGTTACGATCCCCAAGCCACGAACTTCCAGTAGTCCGGCGATGGATGCGGGGGCTGAGGCCAGGAGGGTCCCAGTCCCTCTTTGCAATGCGACATAATCATCCGCCACCAGGCGTGCGCAATCTGGCGTCAGGCTGGTGAGTAGGCGCAAGGCCAGATCCGATTTGCCGCTTCCCGAAGCACCGCGCAATAAAATTCCGCCCCAGGATTCGGTATCCGTGATCAAAGCCAGGCAGGTTGCATGATAAGGGGGGTGAGACATGCCGTTTACCTCGCTGGAAGCACAATCGCAAACCGGGCGCCTGTAACTTTCCCGGAGGTGCTCCTTTCCAGCCGGTTTTCTGCCGTGATGGTTCCGCCATGGGCCTCCACAATTTGACGCGTGATGCTCAAACCCAATCCGGAATGCGTGCCAAAAGCGGCGCCCTCCGGGCGCTGCGTATAAAACCGTTGAAAAATATTTTCCAGATTTTCCTCAGGGATTCCAGGACCCTCATCTTCGACGGTGATTACCACGCTGGGGCGGGATTTGTCTTCGATTCTCTTGGCCGTGACAAATATCCGGCCCTTTGGCGGACTGAATGAAATGGCGTTGTCGATAAGATTGCGAAACACCTGGCCAAGGCTGCTTTGCAGACCGGAAACCTGAAGCCCCGCCTCGTTATGAGGGGGAGTTTCAGCGTTTAATATGATGTCCGGGGCATCATCTTTTTTTGTGGCGTCATAAACATCTTTCAGTGTTTTGAGAAGCGTTCCGATATCAACGGGCTTAGTTTCGGTTCGCGCCAATTCGGCATCTAGACGCGAGGCATTGGAAATATCGCTGATGAGACGATCTATGCGGGATACATCATCTTTGATCACGCCGAGCAGTCTGTGACGGGCATCATCGGTTTTGGCGATCTCAAATGTTTCCGCCGCACTGCGTAAGGATGTGAGCGGGTTTTTGATTTCATGCGCGACATCGGCAGCAAAAGCTTCAATGGCGCCAATCCGGTCATATAGGGCGACCGTCATGGCCCTTATGGAGGCGGAGAGATCGCCGATCTCATCATTTCTGTGCAGAAAGGTGGGGATTTCCTGTCGGCCTGATTTGGCGAACCGGACGACATCGGCCGCTGCCGCCAATTGACGCACGGGCCGGGCAATGGTGCGCGCTAAAAATATGGAAGAAAGAACTGAAACAATCATAGCCACAGCGAAAATACGCAGAATATTAGAACGCTCGGCTCGAATCGCTTCATCAATATCGGACACTTGCAAAAGGAGGACGCCGAGTACTTTTTGTAAGGATTGGACGGGGACCGCCACGCCGACGATCAAATTTCCTTGCCCGTCACGGTGAGCAGCATAATACGCCTCGCCTCTCAGGCCAGAGTCTATCGCGAGGCGTACATTTGACCCCTGATCACCTGAGTTCGGATAGGAAGCGGTGCCGGCCAGAAAATCTTCAAATAAATCGTAGAGACCCTGAAAGACATACCAGGAGGAGGGTCCTTCCCCAGGGGGCGCCAGTTCGCGTGTCACGATGATGTCTTGGATCAGGTTGGAATCGGCAATCAGCTCGCCATGGTCGTTATACAGCATGGCATGGGTGACTGAGGAATCTACGAGACGCCGTAAAATGGGTACGACGCGGCCCCGATCCAATATCGGGTCGCCATTCACGTCGATGACAGCGGTTTCAGCCAGGGCATTGGCAAGGGTCCGCGACTGCGTTTCCAGGGATCGGCGGTGAGCATCAATCAGATTTTGGCTGCGCTGATTGAGAAAGAGCGTGCCGCCCATCAGGACCATCAGTCCGATCAAGTTGATGAGAACAATGCGCCGTGTCAGCACGGAGGTGCGCCTGCGCCTGCCGCCAAGGCGACCGAGCCAGATGTGCACAATCTCTCTCAGATTCGCAAAGAGCGCAGGTATGGGAATCCGATTCCGGTGGCGTCCCGTGGTGGATGGTGGAAACTCATCCTTGCGTTGTACGCTGGACAAACAGTCTCTCCAGACTTTTATGCTTCACGATAGCGATAGCCCACCCCATAGAGTGTTTCGATTGAATCATAATCGTTGTCGATGGCCTTGAATTTCTTGCGAAGCCGTTTGATATGGCTGTCGATGGTGCGATCATCAACATAAATTTGATCATCATAAGCCGCATCCATCAATTGGTCCCGGCTTTTCACATAGCCGGGCCGTTGCGCCAGAGCCTGCAGGATAAGAAACTCCGTGACGGTCAAGGTGACAGGCTTTCCTTCCCACGAGCAGGCATGGCGCAGGGGGTCAAGAGTGAGTTTGCCTCTCGCAATGACATCTGCACCGCCCTCCGCGCCATCCTCGGACGCATTGACAATCTCCCCCCGGCGCAATATCGCCCGGACCCGCTCCAGAAGCAGCCGTTGAGAGAAAGGCTTACGGATAAAGTCATCGGCTCCCATATGAAGCCCCAGGACTTCGTCGATTTCTTCATCTTTTGAAGTTAAAAAGATCACCGGCAGGGATGATTGCTGTCGTAGGCGTCGCAACAATTCCATACCGTCCATACGAGGCATTTTGATATCGAAAATGGCCAGATCCGGGGGCTCTGCCGTGAGTGCAGTCAACGCCGCCGCGCCATCATTGTACGTGCGGATATTGTATCCTTCGTTTTCGAGCAAAATGCTCACTGAGGTCAGGATGTTCTGATCGTCATCCACAAGTGCAATGGTAGCCATCTGGCAAGCCTATCCTTTTGCTTCATCGTGCCTGTTTCTTCGGGAGGCAGTGTAACACATGAAGCGTATTAGCCAATGCATGGCTCTGATAGGGGTGTGTTGCTGTTCAAACGGCCCTTCGCGAGGACGGCAAGAGGATCGGTAGTGGCCAGTCAAAATCTGGCGTCTGAGGCGCCTTAGGGATTGCTGCACCCCGACCCAAATTGAGGCGAGGGGACCCGGCAGACGGTATCAGATGGGCTTGGCTTTAAAGACTTTTAAGGTTCATCCATTAGAGTTCCGGTCAGTATTCTGCGGATGTTCTCTAATAGTGAAATGCCTAGAGACCCCCCGCGCGAAATCGGCAGAGCGGCACCACCTGGTTATGGCGAATCAAATCCATTACGAATTGTTCACAAAGCGCGGGCCCAAAGGCGCCTGGGCGCTGGCCGATGCTTTTGAGAGCCGTGCGAGCGCGATTAAAGCGGCCGATGAACTGATCGCCCAAAGCGCCAGCATGAATATTCGCGTCATGAAGGAAACGCATCAAGAAGAGACGGGAGAATATTTGTCTCTAGTTGTTTATGAGCAAGGCAAAGATGCGTCCACCCGTGAAAAAGTGGTCAAGAAGGAAGCCGAACTCCCATGTTTTAAACCTGAAGACCTTTATTCCTATCATGCCAGAGCCACGATTGCGCGTCTCCTTGAAGATTATTTAAACCGCAACAAAGTGACTGTCCTGGAATTGATGCATCGCGCCGATCTGATCGAGCAATTGGAGGCCACGGGGACGGAGCTTCAACATGCAGTTCAAAAATATGCCATTGCGCATGCCGGTGAAAACAATGAACCGATTCATGATGTGGTGCGAAAACTCAATGATCTGGTCCAAAAGGCCATTGAGATGCTTTACCGCTGTGACCGTTCTGACAGTTTTCCTAAAATCACAGTTTCCTCCTTTGGCAGTGTGGCCAGAGCGTTAATCGCGAAGGGCAATGCGGAATATTGTTTGAGTGGAAGTGTGGCTGTTTTTATTTCGAATGCTCCAGACTGGGATCAGAAGCTCGGCGCCCTGTTGAGCCTGTTGGAGGCTTTGCCTGAGAAGGGGAAAGACCGCGACCTGTGCTTGAGCGTTATTGATCATTTTGTGGCGGAAATGCTCGGTGGTAGAGCAGCAATGTCAGATCTATTGGGCCACCAGCCTAATCTTGGCGCTTCTTTGCTGATGATGACATATTTGTTTCTCGGGCGAGAAGATAAGCTATCTGAGAATACGCCGTCTGGTGTGCGTATTGTGAGTCAGCAATTCGCTCAAGGAAAGCTGGTGAATTCAAAAGCCGCCATTGCACGGCGAATCATGACTGAGATCAAGGGTGTGAAGCGGCTGAATCCGGAATCGCTGGATGATGAAGTGAAACTCGTGCGCAAACTGGCTAATCTGCTCGTGATGGGTCAGGGGCCGATGCTTCCCGCCGATGATCTTGCCGAGACATTCAATGTACGGTCAAAACGATTGGTGTCGCCAGAATCTGTTGATGAATTTCTGCAAGAAACGAAGTCACCTCGCGACAAAGTGTCCAAATTTCTGGCCTTGGAGGAAAATATCGTTGGTATCGAAAACAAAAGAACCTTAGCCACTTATGTTTTCGGCACTGTCACTTCTCATCAGATGCAAGTGTATTTTCTGGATGGCAAGACGCCTGTCCTCAAAAGACTGGCAGCGATAACAGAAATGCAGATGTGGATTGCCGAAACTGGATTTCAGACAGAAAACAAACAAGAAATTTCAAGCGCCATTGATGTGCTGGCGCTGCGGGTGATTGACGAAGCAACCCTTTTTCAGAATATCGACCGGCAGAAAATATCGCCGGCGCAAAAGGCTATCGCCCTTCTTCGACTCTGCGCAAACAGTGTCTTGCCTATAGGGGAATGCGATTTGCAAGCCAAGCGGCAAATTATCAAATATGTTCAAATGCCTGAATTTTCAGATGGGATCACCAGCACTATCGAAGGTGGATCACCTGAGGCAGAAACTAATAAAGTAAATTTTCACGAGTTGAAAGCGCTCTTGGAAAAAACAGGCGTTGAAGAGCTGCTGAATCCAAATGCTGCGTGACAAGCCGATGGCGCCTCTTTTATTTAAGCGGTAACACCCATTTTATCCCTGCCGTGAGGGTGCGGAAATCAGTCTCGGCGCCGGAAAATGCCATGCCTCCAATTTCCCAATACTGGTCTTCTTGCCCCGGATCCTGCCAGAAGGTGCTCATGCCGGGTGTTGAGATGTCAAACGACGCCTGGTCCGGCAGCGCGATAGCCTGGGGTCCCTTTCGGTCACGCTGCCCCCATGAGCTCAGATCTTCTTGGGGGTCGCTCAACAGATCGCCGCCCGCGATCGTTTCATCGGTTCCGCAAGGTCCGATGCAGGCTGGCGTTGAAGCAAAGATGTAAAAACCTGGTTGGGTTCGTTCCTTGTCCTTGTGGTCCGTGGGGATAAAAGCGGCTTTTGAGGCTGCCGCCGCCATCGTCAATGAGGCGATACAATCACGGCAGGCAATTACGGATTGAGTTGTCGGTTCTGATAGCGCGCCAGGTGAAAATCCACACCCTAAAGAGAACAAAACCGCGCCACACAGGAAATACCGCATCCGCCTACTCCTACTTAACTTCGAGAAGAGTAGGAGGCCATTCCTTCATTCTTTTTAAGAAGTATGAAGAAGAGTTAATAAAACTTACGATAAATCTTCACTTTTTAAGCGTCAATGAGCCTCTGCCCAATCCTTTCCGTCTCCCGTGTCCACGACCAGTGGCACGCTGAGCTCCAGGGCGGGGCGCACGGCCTGTATCATCACCTCAGCGACGGTTTTCGCCGTTTTATCAACCTGGGGTGCGGGCGCTTCAAAAATCAACTCGTCATGAACCTGAAGCAGCATCCTGGCGTCAAGCCTGGCCTGAGACAGCGCATTCGGGATGCGGATCATGGCCCGCCGGATGATATCAGCCGCGGCGCCCTGGATGGGCGCATTGATGGCTGCGCGTTCCACGAAGGCCCGCCGGGCGGCATTTTTCGATTTGATTTCAGGTAGATGGATGCGGCGGCCAAACAATGTCGATACATATCCATGTTCCCGGCAAAACGCTTTGGTGTCTTCCATGTAGGCCTGGATGCCCGGGAAACGCTCAAAATATGACGTGATATAGTTTTGCGCCTCGCCGCGTGAAATGCCCAATTGGTTGGCCAATCCGAAAGCGGAGATCCCGTATACGATCCCGAAATTGATGGCCTTAGCCTTGCGGCGGATCATCGGGTCCATGCCTTTGACGGGGACCTGGAAGATTTCGCTAGCGGTCATGGCGTGGATATCGAGGCCCTCGTGGAAGGCTTGTTTGAGACTGTTAATATCGGCGATATGGGCAAGCAGCCTGAGCTCAATCTGGCTGTAATCGGCGCTGATGAGCCTATGCCCTTTTTCAGCGATAAAAGCGGTGCGGATTTGCCTGCCTTCTTCTGTCCGTATAGGAATGTTCTGGAGATTGGGGTCGCTGGAGGCAAGCCTGCCCGTGGATGTGGCGGCTAGAGAAAAGGAAGTATGTATGCGTTCCGTTTGCGGATTAATAGACCCGGCCAGAGCATCGGTATATGTGCTTTTTAGTTTGGACAATTGCCGCCATTCCAACACTGTTGTCGGTAGTTCATGGCCTTGGGCTGAAAGCGCCTCCAGCACATCGGCGCCGGTGGCATAGGCCCCCGTCTTGGTTTTTTTGGCGCTTGGCATGTCCATTTTCTCGAACAATATCTCGCCCAGCTGTTTGGGCGAGCCAAGATTGAACTTTTCACCTGCTTGATTTTGAGCTTGGGCTTCCAGCTCCCCCATGCGTTCGGCAAATTGATGAGATAAGCGCGCCAATGTGGCGCGGTCTACCTTGATGCCTGCCATTTCCATATCCGCCAAGACGGGGACAAGAGGTCGCTCCAGCGTTTCATAGACCGTTGCACGGTTCTCAAGACTAAGACGTGGTTTCAAAATCCGGTGCAGCCGTCCCGTGATGTCGGCATCTTCAGCGGCGTACTCGGTCGCTTTGTCAATGGGAACGCGGTCAAAGGTGATTTGTTTTTTGCCTGTGCCGGCGATCTGCTTGAACGGGATCGGCTTATGGCCCAGAAAAATCTCTGAGAGCATATCCATGCCATGGCTGTGCAGGCCAGCATCCAGCGCATAAGAGAGCAACATGGTGTCGTCTATGGGCGCAAGACGGATACCGCGTCGCGCCAGAATCACAAAGTCATATTTAATGTTTTGGCCGATTTTGAGGACACTGGGATCTTCCAGCAAGGGTTTCAAGCGATCCAGGACCAGGTCCATGGGCAGTTGTTCGGGCGGCGCTGGCGTGTCACCCATATCCAGTGCGAGGTCTTGCTCTTTCCCGTGGGTAAGCGGGATATAACAGGCCGCGCCAGGGATAATGGACAAAGAGATCCCGACCAGTTCAGCGCGCATCGTGTCCAGCGACGTTGTTTCTGTATCGATGGTGACGTGACCGGCTTCGCTGGCATCGATGATCCATGCCTCGAGGCGTTCGATACTGGTCACGGTCTCATAGGCCGATACATCGATCTCTGCGCAGGGTGCGGAAGGGGCGCTTTGCGCATCCCCTGATTTGTCGGGCTGTGAGCCAGAGGGGAGTTTTTGTTTTGGCGGGACAAAGGCGTCAATGTCGTCCACCTTCATGGCGGCGGCGACGCGGCGCGTCAGCGTATTAAATTCCATATCGCGCAAAAAGCCGAGCAGTGCTTCGGGTTCCGGCTGTGTAATTGCAAAATCGTCGAGTGGGGTTTCAACCTGAACATCCTGTTTGAGTGTGACCAACTCCCGGCTCAGACGCGCCATATCCGCATATTCAATCAGTCGTTCACGCCTTTTGGTTTGCTTGATTTCTTCCGCCCGCTTCAACACCGTATCAAGGTCGCCATAGGTGTTGATCAATTCGGCGGCAGTTTTGACGCCAATGCCCGGTACGCCGGGTATGTTATCGACCGAATCTCCCGCCAAAGCCTGAACGTCGATCACTTTATTCGGCTCGACACCAAACTTCTCTTTCACCTCATCGTGGCCGATGGCGCGGTTTTTCATGGTGTCCAGCATGTCAATCCGGCCATTGACGAGTTGCATAAGGTCCTTGTCCGATGAAACGATGGTCACTCTGGCGCCGCATGCGGCCGCCTGAACTGCATAAGTTGCGATGAGATCATCCGCTTCATAATTGGGCATTTCAACACACGCCACATTGAAAGCGCGGACGGCATCGCGAATGAGAGGAAACTGAGGGACAAGATCTTCAGGCGCAGGGGGGCGGTGTGCTTTATACTCAGTATAAATATCATTACGGAATGATTTTCCAGGGTGATCTAAAATGACCGCCAGATGCGTGAGTGTATTTTCCCGCCTTGTCTCATTGAGCAGCTTGTAGAGCATATTGCAAAAGCCGCTTATCGCGCCCACGGGAAGGCCGTCACTCTTGCGGGTCAGGGGCGGCAGGGCGTGGTAGGCGCGAAAAATAAAGGTTGATCCATCCACCAGATAGAGATGGTCGCCCTTTTTGAGAGGTTGAGGTGTCACGATATCAGGTGCTTATCCGTTAAGCGTCAGGAGAAGGTGTTGAGAAAGCGTCCTTTTCAGCTTGGCTCTTTGACGTATGCGCTTTGTCGTTTCTCAGGATGTAGAGCCGGCTACAATAAGGGCATTCGACGCGTAGGCTTTCTCCCATTTCCAACCACACACGTGGGTGGCCCAGCCCCCCTTCGCCGCCATCACAGCACACGCGTTTTGTTGCGGTGTAAATCGTTTCAGGGGTGTTTGCAGCCATGGATCTCCCTCTCGTTAATTGATCCTGTTAAGTGTGCACACATTATCTGAAGTCCTTGGCTTTTGTGTCAACAGGCTTAACATTAGGGCTGGAAAGCGTTAGCCAATGCCCATACATGGGTTGTACACTTCGAAACAGGCGGGATTCTCAAAAGAGTGCGTGTTTGTGGCATACAATGTCCAGTAATGCCATAAGAACAATAAGCTGCCTTCCCCTGGTCTCAAAACGGAACGAAAGAACACATGCTGAAAAAGGCTAATGAACAACCTTCATCCACTCCAGATGGGACGGACTACGCCATTGAGGCCCGGTCGGTAAGTAAGGTCTATAAAGGGCAAAACGGCGAGCCGGACAAGGAAGCCCTCAAATTTATTGATCTGATGGTCCCCAGAGGTTCCATCTTTGGGCTGTTAGGGCCCAATGGCGCCGGCAAATCGACGTTCATCAATATCCTTGCCGGGTTGACCGTTAAAACTTCCGGGACAGTGCGCACATGGGGGTTTGACATTGATGAGAATCCGCGGCAGGCGCGGGTTTCTATTGGTGTGGTGCCTCAAGAGCTGGTCATGGATGTTTTTTTCACGCCTATTGAAGCGCTGGAGATTCAGGCCGGACTTTTTGGCGTTCCCAAAGCGCAGCGGCGGACCATGGAGATTTTGAAAGCGGTGGGGTTGGAGGACAAGGCCCACGCCTATGGCCGCACTCTTTCGGGCGGGATGAAGCGCCGCTTGCTGATCGCCAAAGCGCTGGTACACAATCCGCCTGTTCTTGT
This sequence comes from Alphaproteobacteria bacterium, assembly GCA_021774915.1. Lineage (GTDB taxonomy): Bacteria > Pseudomonadota > Alphaproteobacteria > SMXP01 > SMXP01 > JAJFIM01. The sequence continues at coordinate 34,114 of JAJFIO010000054.1, read as the reverse complement.
GCTTGACGAACCGACGGCTGGTGTTGATATCGAGTTGAGGCGGCAATTGTGGAATTACATCAGGGAGCTGCACGCGCGGGGCGTGACCATCGTTCTCACCACCCATTATCTGGAAGAGGCGCAAGAGCTGTGCGACACCATTGCCATTATTAATAATGGCGAGGTCGCAGCCTGCGAACCGACATCCCGGCTTCTCGCGCGCATTGATGAAAAAACGCTGATTATCCGTCCCGACAGTCCTTTGGAAAAAGTCCCGGACAGTCTCGGTGCCTATGATGCGAAAATTGGCGTGGATGGCTGTTTGTCTGTGACGTATGCCCCTCGGACCATTCATGCCGAAGAATTGCTGGGCCGCATCCGCGAAGCTGGTATTGGCATTCAGGATTTAACCACCCGAGAATCGGATCTGGAGGATATTTTCCTAAAACTAACTTATGGTGTTGACGCTCATTAAGGGGGCTAAATCCGCTTGAGTCTTCTTGCCACCCCTCACTCCTTTGCGTAGCATGAAATTTGGTGCGCGCTAGAGCATTTCCAAGCGAAGTGGGCACCGGTTCGCGTGAAGGAAATGCGACCAAACAACAACTTGGAGCCGTTCTGTGAGTCAAATAAAGTCGGAACGGCTCTAGTGGCGCCATTTGGTCCGTTGCACTGTGCCCTGGGGGATTGTTTCATGAGACGTTATTTTGTGCTGGCCTGGTTGCCTTTTTTTGTGCTGCTCTTTGCTTGCGAAAATCAAAACAAAAGTCAAAATGATGATGCGGTGCAAATCACTGAGGAAGATGCGCGTCTCGCTGCTTTTTTCGAAACCAGTTTTGCTGATGAGCTTTCCTTAAGCCCGGAATGGCAAACCGAACTTGGGCTTTATGATAATAACGATAAGTGGGATGAGGTGACCCCGGAAGCGGAACGCATTGAGTATGAATTGGCGGTTCGTGACTTAAAGAACCTTGCGGATTTTAACACGGAGGCTCTCAGCCCGCCTTATCAAGTCAGCTATAAAATTTTTGAATATCGCGCCAACCAACGTATTAAAAAATATGAATGGCGTGATTATGGGTATGCCGCCACGCAATTTGGCGGGGTTCACACGGGGATTCCTTCCTTTCTCATTAATAACCACACCATCGGCACTCTGAAGAACGCTCAAGATTATGTTGCCCGTCTTGAGGGAGCGGGCCGACGCATGGACCAATCTGGCGAGCGTATGCGATTTCGGGCGGAGAAAGGTTTTGTGCCGCCCGCCTTTGTTTTCCCCCAAATGATCGAGGCGGCGGGCAATGTCATTTCCGGCTATCCCTTCGATTCGGAGGCGCCGGACACCCCTATTTATGCCGATCTTAAAAGTAAGTTGGCTGAAGCTGAAATCGGTGAGCAGGACAAAGAAGAAATTCTCGCCGCGGCGCGTGACGCGCTGACGGATATCGTCAAACCAGCCTATCAACGATTTATCGGGTTCATGACTGAATTGAGCGCGACGACCTCCGATAATCACGGCGTGTGGAGTCTTGATGAAACCGGCGGTTATTATCAATCTCTTTTAGAGTATTATACAACCACTGATCTTAATGCCGATCAAATCCATGATTTGGGCTTGAGAGAGGTTGCGCGCATTCACGGAGAAATGGAGACCATAAAGACCCAAGTTGGATTCGAAGGCTCTCTTCAAGAGTTCTTCGGTTTTATGCGCAATGATGCACAATTTTATTATCCGAATACGGATGAAGGGCGTGCGGCATATCTGGAAGAGGCGGCCGCGATTGTCGAGCGTATGGATGCGCGCCTTGATGACATCTTCGCCGTGAAGCCGAAGGCGGGACTGGTTGTGCGCCGGGTCGAGCCTTTTCGCGAGCGCGCGGGCGGCAAGGCCTTTTATATGCGCTCCGCGCCTGATGGCAGCCGCCCTGGTGTCTTCTATGCCAATTTGATGGATATGACCCAGATGCCCAAATATCAGATGGAAGCACTCGTCTATCACGAAGGCATACCGGGTCATCATATGCAGATCGCCATCGCAAATGAATTGGAAGATATGCCGCGCTTCAGGCGGTATACCGGCTATACAGCCTATATAGAAGGGTGGGGCCTTTACACCGAATATCTGCCGAAAGAAATGGGATTCTATCAGGACCCCTATTCGGATTTTGGGCGTTTGGCGATGGAATTATGGCGTGCCTGCAGATTGGTGGTTGATACCGGCCTGCACCACAAACGCTGGACCAAAGAAGAGGCAACCGCCTATCTGTTTAAAAACACTCCCAATCCGGAAGACGATGTGGTCAAAGCGATAGAGCGTTACCTGGTTTTTCCGGGCCAGGCAACGGCCTACAAGATAGGTATGCTGAAGATTCTGGAATTGCGCGACCAAGCACAGCAGAATCTGGGCGACGCATTTGATATTCGTGAGTTCCACGACGTTATACTGCGCAGCGGATCGGTGCCCTTACCTCTGCTTGAAGATTTGGTGAACGGCTATATCGCGGAGCGCCAGCAGGCCCCTTGAACAGGACCAGAACAAGGATTGCCACTCCATTGGGGATGAGATAGGGTCCGCCTCGTTCCTGTGGATTAAGCAAAGCACCCGTAGCTCAGCTGGATAGAGCGCTGCCCTCCGAAGGCAGAGGCCGCACGTTCGAATCGTGCCGGGTGCGCCATGCCTGTTCAAAAGTGGGCACCATTCTGCCGCCATTTTCATGATATTGCGTCGAATGCGTGAGTAGGGCAGCCTTTGGGCCTGTGATCCTGATCTGGTTCTCGGTTACATCGACGTTGGATATGAACTCGCGAACATAGGTCTTCCTGAAGCCCGGGTCTTTCTCATCTGCTAAGCGCGAGATCAGGGCGCTGCGGAACTTTTCAACAGAGTCGCCTGATAGCGCACTGGCTGGAGTATCCAGCTGGCGCTGCTTTCGCGCGATCAGGAGAACGCATTGCTCCCGCTCATTTTGCAGTCCTGAGATGCGGGCGGACAGGGTGGCGTCAAGTTCAATGCCGTTTTCAACCATATGATAGAGGTTCTGTACGGCAGTCTCGATCTTTCGCTTCTCTGATTTGAGGTTTCTGATTTCGACAGACAGCTTTTCTTTGGCATTCGAGGCGCGCGCGGCCAGTGCCCCGACGATGATCTTCAGTCTGTCAGCGTCCAGCACCTTGTGCTTGAAGCTGTCTAGGACAGTTTCGTCAAGAAGACCTTCCGGGATGCTTTGACCTTTACAAGCGGCCTTGCCCTGATCTGCGCGCGCGGCGCATTTGTAATACCTGTATTTCCCACTTTTGCCGGTTTGCAGTTTCATGCGGGATCCGCACGATCCGCAATGGGCAATGCCGGTCAAAAGAACCGGGCTGCTTGTTTCCCGTGGCGGCGTCTTCAGAGGATGATTTTGATCAAGGCGTTCCTGTGCGGAGTGGAAAAGCGCCTCGTCAACGATCTTGGGGACTGGCAATTCTATCCATTCTTCACGCGGGCGAACTTTGCCGGTCTTGCTGTTGCGTCTGTTGAAGAAGTGTCTGCCGATGGCAGCGGAATTTCGAAGCAAGGTGCCCACAAACTGAACGCGGAACGGTTGGCTGGTTCGTGTCCGATATCCCTTGTCATTCAAATGTGTAACGATCTTCTTGATGCCCTTAGGACCAGATCGGCCAGTGCCGTTGACGTAGAGATCAAAGATCAGTCTGACAATCCCGGCTTCCCGATCGTGGATTTTAAGCTTCTTCTTTTCCTTCTTGCCACGATGCTCGGCGACGTAGGTCTCATAACCATAGGGAGGTTTTGAGCCATTCCAGAATCCCTCGCGCGCGTTTTCCAGCATAGTGCGCGAGACATGCTTTGAAGTCTCAGCGCTTTGATGAGCATCAAAGGCGGTAATGATCGACGCCATCAAGTCGCCGTTTGCATCCTCGGACAGGTTTTGGGTGATGGAGTGAATGCGAACTTCTTTTTTCTTGAGCTTGTGTTTGTAGAGATGAAAGTCGGTTTCGTTGCGGGTAAACCGCGAGAGGCTGTGAATGACGATGATGTCAAATGGCCTGCCTTGCGAACATGCTCGCTCAATCATGTGCTGGAACGCCTTGCGGTCATCGCTCCTCGCGCTCGCGCCGGGCTCAATGAACTCGGCAGCGACTTCAATCCCTTCCGCCTCACACCATGCGCGGCACTGGTTGAGCTGATCCGGAATGGATATGTCGCTGTCGGCCTGCCTTTTGGTCGAAACCCGGCAATAGATCGCTGCGCGCTTGTTCATATCTTGCCTTTTCCAGGATCCCTTATCAGGGATTATTGTCATTGGCCGCTACAATTTCTGAGATTATATCCGTAAATCTCGTTTCGAGAAGCCGGAGTTCGTTTTCTGTCACGAAGATGACTTCAGGCCAGACCTCCTCAACATCCAACCCGTTGTCATTGTCGGCTTTAAGCGGTTTGCTCTTTGGGCCTGCCGGGTCATCGATATGCCTTACCACTGGCCTACCTCGTATGCCCTGACCCGTTTTTCAACATCCGCCTCCCATGGGATGGAATGGTGATGATCTTCAAGATGCGGTCTGAGGCGTTCCAGGACTTCCCTCAGGGTGCTTGATGCAGGTTTCCCTGTCCTGATGCATTCCAGCGCCATAAGCCCCTTCAGATGTCCGTAAATGCCCTGCGATTGCTTGAAGAGGCGATAGTCCAAGGCCTTCTTCTCATCGAAGGCCCGCACCAGGCCGCTTCGTGGCAGATCCTCAATGTGTTTCTGCAGGGCGTCCCACAATGGGTGCAGCGGCCAGCGAGAGCGATTGCTGTCGCCATTGGGTCTGCGAAGGGTGGTGTGAGTGTGCGCAAGGTGAAACAGAGTATCGTTCTGCAAGTCGAGCAGGCTCTCAAGTGATCCGATGCCGTGACTCTTAAGGGCGTCCCGCCGAAGTTGGAACTCGATCCGCCAGACGCTGCTCTTGCGGCCCCACAGATCATAGAACCACACTTTTCCGCTTTTTTCTTCGATCTCAGCAACCTTGTCATAGACCCGCACCACGATGTCAGACTTGCCGAACTGAAACGTCTGAACCACGCCTGACTCGCGATAGGCATTGTCCTTGCGTACGCGGGAGACAAAGTCGTCCCAGCTAAAATCGACGCGCGGGACATGGTAGTCGAAGGCCCAGTCGGCACGGCCCACGGTCTCAGGCCGGAAAGCAACAAGTGATAATGATTTGCACCAGAGTTCAAAACGATCCATCAGCCCCTGAAGGCCCTCATGCCAGAGAGCCTCGCTGAAGAATTTTACGCGGCAGCTTGGCCGCATGTGTTCAGCGAGCAGAACCTCAAAGGACTTGTTCGACAGGACGAACTTGTATTTATCCCGGCCGTAAGGTTTGAGGGCGAAGGTCTCTGTTCCCAGACGAACCTTGTCAAACCCGTCACCGTAATTCGCTTTGAGGCTTTCCTTGCGGTATTCCAGATCCTCAAGATCAAGGTCACTTGACGGGACATTGACGAAATAGCTGACTTCGAGGGTATCGAATCCTGAAAGTAGAAGCGGATAGGTTTCTGTCTTGTCAAATCCGGAAAATGTCTCACTCATTCTTGGCTCCTTATTGCTGGATTTCAAATGGAGCCATCTATAAATAACCATATTTCTCGTTTCGCAACAAAAAATATCTTCCCTACGTAGGGAATCTCAAATAAGGCACTATTCGCTCGTAGGTAAATAATTCAAAAAATGACATTTCCATACGTACGGAGCCCTTACTGATTCGTTTTTTCTATCGATATTTTTGGGTCTGATTGTGCACTGCGTGAGAACGGGAAAAATAAGCCCATATGACCTATGGGCAGCCATGAAAGGCTAAAAAATTCCTGCTTTTTGTCTGGGAGGTTCTTTGCGGGGCAAGGGGTGGATCCGTTGAGCTGCTCCAGCGGCAAGCCCCCATCCTCCAAAAATATCAAATTCGGCACGCTCGATCCGGTCCCATGTATTTAGAACCCCCCGTGTTACTAAACACGGGGGGCTTGTGGATCTGCCATACCGATCAGCATCTGCTACACTTGATTTGTATTCTTATAAAATACCCAAACCGTTACGGCTGCCATACCGATCAGCATCTGCTACACTCACTATTTAACGGAAGAACAAAGAACACCAGTTACGGCTGCCATACCGATCAGCATCTGCTACACTAATCAGGCGACGATTGAGGCTGATATCACAGTTACGGCTGCCATACCGATCAGCATCTGCTACACTTGTCGGATGGTAATTGACATAACAGATGGAGTTACGGCTGCCATACCGATCAGCATCTGCTACACTTATCAGCCACGGCAAATGAACATTCACGCTGTTACGGCTGCCATACCGATCAGCATCTGCTACACTGGAGGGAGCTGGTGATGGATGAAACACTAAGTTACGGCTGCCATACCGATCAGCATCTGCTACACTGCGGGGCCGATCTTTACAGGGCCGATCTTAGTTACGGCTGCCATACCGATCAGCATCTGCTACACTCGAAGTCTCGAACACCACATCGGCGTACCAGTTACGGCTGCCATACCGATCAGCATCTGCTACACTGGATGGTGTCCGGCGAGCAGTGGGATGAGAGTTACGGCTGCCATACCGATCAGCATCTGCTACACTTCCAGAACTCTTACACCCCAATGGTTGGTTGTTACGGCTGCCATACCGATCAGCATCTGCTACACTGACGGATTGGACGCGCCGCGAGTGATGACGGTTACGGCTGCCATACCGATCAGCATCTGCTACACTTCCAGAACTCTTACACCCCAATGGTTGGTTGTTACGGCTGCCATACCGATCAGCATCTGCTACACTTCATATTGAGCAATCCCATACAAAAATTAGGTTACGGCTGCCATACCGATCAGCATCTGCTACACTACGTTATTGATTCTATTATGCCGTCTATGCTGTTACGGCTGCCATACCGATCAGCATCTGCTACACTAATCAGGCGACAATTGAGGCTGACATTACTGTTACGGCTGCCATACCGATCAGCATCTGCTACACTAGAGATCGCCCACAATCTGGAAGTCCACCAGTTACGGCTGCCATACCGATCAGCATCTGCTACACTGAAGAAACTAGATTACGTTGCGCCGTTCACGTTACGGCTGCCATACCGATCAGCATCTGCTACACTAATGTGGCTGAAACATATTGCTTCGCTCTGGTTACGGCTGCCATACCGATCAGCATCTGCTACACTGGGGTCGACGGGCGGCGTGTAGCGCCCATTGTTACGGCTGCCATACCGATCAGCATCTGCTACACTACCGATCTTCTTAAGATGAATTAAAACAACATGTTACTTGAATATGGGTGCTTTAAAAACAACATAAACGCGCTAGAATAATAGAAGCTGAGGTGGTTTTTCTTCGGTTTCTTTAATGGCTTTGCCCGCGTAATTCCGGGTGAGGCCATATTGTTTGTCGGTGAAAAATAAAATTGAAACATCTCCTTCTGGCGGCGCGTTTTTGCCAATTCGGTCCGCTAGGGCCTCTGCGCTTGGCCGGTTGGGGCATGATCTCAGGTAGACCGAGAATTGTTTCATAAAAAAACCCTCGTCGAGCAGCCTATTTCGAAAGCCCGTTGCCCTGCGTCGTTCACTCTTTGAGCCGACAGGCAGGTCAAAAACAACGAGCAGCCACATAATCTTGTACGATGAAAGCACGGTCAGGCTCTCTGTTTGAGTTGAACATTTGCTTACGATCCGATCTCAAATCCGGGGAACCGGGGTGAGTCCACAAATGCTACTTTTCCGGGCATATAAAGCTTGCTCACGGTGCCTTCGAACAGGTTTGCCAGACTGATGGCGACCATCGTCATGGTACGAAAGAGGTCTGTTTCTCCATCTTCCGTCCGGATTGACCTAGACATCATGCCCGCGAGTTCCTTACGAGCTTCCGGCGTCAATTCGTCCGCCCATTTGCTCCGGTTTTTCCATACCAACCGATCCACCAAAGGCCGGAATGGTTCCACGAGATCATCGGCAAGACAGAAATTGTTGCGGGCGTTAACGTGCCCAACACCCAGTGATGGTACAAGGCCAGCGGCGGTAATCGCCCGAGCCACAGCAGAGCGCAGAATAGTATAGCCGTAATTCAAATGTGCATTGAGACCCGGCTGGCTGCGATCTCTTCGAAAGGTTTTATCAAAGAGGCGTGGCCAATAGTATCGGGCTGCACGAGCCTCAATATTGTCCGGGTCGCCAGATTTTACCTTTGATGCCAATTTTCGAAGGCCGTCATGTCCGATGCGATCAAATGGTTTAAGGCTGTTTGCCTGTTCAAGAACCTTCTTCTTTACAAGGTCGCGCCAGACGCGCTTTCTCACAGGTATTGTGCTTTCTGATTGCGCCCTTACGCGACCGGCCTGTTTGTGGTGACCGCTCAGTGATAGGAGAATGGAAATAGGTTCATGGCGGTGGTCACAGATGACAAGAGGTATATCATATTCAGACAGACGCAGTAAAAGTTCATGTGAATAGGTGGCATAACCCGCATGCACCAGGATTGATTGAATATCGGTCAAAGGTATTCTACCGATTTCAATCTGATTTTCCTTAACAACCATCCACTCACGGTCTGTATGCAGATAGCGCCCATCTTCTACAACGTCAACAATTTGCCAACTCATGTAGCTACCTCTAATTTGCCGGACCGTGGAAGGGCAGGGAAGTACCAGACTATATCTCCCAGCGCATCAAGAACAATGCGTTGCGCGCCGGCCTTGTAGTAGAATTGGAGTCCTTTTTCCCAAAGCGTCCTTTCTTTTGAGTCCCGGGCATCACTTTCAGGAATTACTCCAAGATAGCCATTCTTGAATTTTGCGACAATGACACGGATCCGTTCATTTGCATTATCAGGATTGTCCATCAATAGAACATCCTCCTTGTGGGCTGACCACAACCACTCGCAACCTTTTCTTTTAGCGTCTGGCACGAAATGGGGATCGTTGGCCTCTAACATGGAAATGCATTGCCATTTCACTTTCTGTTTACCATCCAGGTAGAAATCCATGCGATGGTTTCTTCCGCTGATATAGCCCCCTGTCGCACGATTACCATTCTTGCTCCGGCGTATATTCACCAGTTTGCTTTTTTCATAGAGCGTGAAGGTGGATCTGCCACCAGCGATCTGATGCAAGTTAACAGCTCTTGAAAAAATCGCGTGATCAGATATCGCCTTGCCTTTCTTCCCGGACGCAACATCGGCGGCATGTTCTGTCTCAAGCTCTTGTTTCGCAGTGTGGATATGATTCCGTATTGAGTTTTTCAGTTCTTCCAGGGTCGCCTTTGCTGTGCGTATTTCGGGAAGTTCGGGCAAGGTTGCCTTGAATGTCGATTTATCGAATTTGGCAAGTGTTTCGCAGTCGCTTAATTTTTTCTGTATTCGGCAGGTGTATTTTCCAGACTTATCCGGCCCGTCCACGATCCCCCGCAAGATATCTTCGTGCAGTTGCCCCTCATTTGAGTGATCAGGTTTGCGTGAAAGAGTGACACGTTCCAATGTCGCCTCTCTGGCTGAGTTGAAAAACTCTTTTGACTCACCAAAGGGCGGTTGGATTTTTTGTACGAAAGTTTCCAGATTTTCACGTTCACACCGCGCCGCTTCCGTTTGAATTTTCTGAACCATGCCGCGAGTCGCACAGGCGGTGACCAGGGCATCGATAAAGTGATGGCGGTGATCATCACGCGCCTTCTTGCCTGTACTCTTTTCGCCCAGAATCTTGAGTAATCCCCATTTGCCACGCAAAAGTCCAACAATATGACTTGAGACAGCAATAACCTTAGTGGGTTCACCATACAGGCAGCTCAAATATTGCCTGGCAACCCTCGCAATGTAGGAATTGTCAGTCCCATAACGAGCACGAAAACTCTCACTATCGTCCTCGAAATTTTTCATGGCATCTGCATTGAAACGCCATTTCTTGTTGTCGTGAAGTTTTTTAACACGCCGCATAATCGAGGCCCAGGTATCAGCATCATGAGAAAAAGCTTCATAGGGTGTGCGATTGCCTTTATCGGCATTAGCCCCTCGTGTGCAGACAACTTTGTTGGCCATAGAGTCCAAATAGGTTTTTGAACGAGGAAGAATATGGTCAATATGAACGTCATCAGAGTAGAGGCGATCCAGGTTAATTGGTTCTCCTGTGTAGACACAAGTTCCACTTTGCTCCTGCCACAATTTGTATTTTTGAATATTAATATGATTGACCGTTACATTGCGTCCTTCAAGAATTGAGCGAACCGTGTCGTTCTTTTTTCGGTTTATCTCGTTCTGTTTGTCAATTTCATCCCGCGCTTCTGCACTCTTGTTGAGGTCGCGCGCAAGCTCGATGTGGATACCTTCGGGAAGGCCATACTTCTCAATAACAGCGTTCACTGTCTGCCGAATTTGGTTGAGAGCGAGGTGAACAACAGGATTTGGAATGCGTCCAGATTCTTGCTCTAACGAATTTGTTTTCGGTGGGTGGTCGGTATCTCTTCGATAACTTGAGACCCAAATGGGCTTAACAGTGTGTCCACGCAAAACTACACCATAATATGGGAGCCGGTCATAGATGACACCGTCAGGTGTTGATGTATGAAAGAGACCAGCTCTATCCTCGGCCACTCGCGCGGGAATGACTTCACGTTTTAGTTCTTTCAAAATCTTGACCGTTGCTGACAAACCCATATGACCCCAGCCCTTGGGTAGTGGAACCTGAAGAGTGCGTTTGGCCGCATCCTGATCGTCGCCCAAAAGTCGTGAAAGTTTCTCAATAGCGAGCTTGTCATCGTGCTCTGTAGCCAGAATTCGTAGGATTTCATCTTGTTTGGCTTCATTGGCGTTGAGCCAGATACTTCCCAGAACCTCTTCCTGCCCCAAAGCAGCATCAAACGGATATCCATCAATGCCTTTGCGTGTTTTTGCGCTCTCAAGGCTGACTTTATCCCTTCTGTCCAGGCCAATGGTCTTTTTGATCTCGGCAAAGCTAAGGGTTTCCCCTGACATGAGCCGAGCTACAATCTGATCGCGTTGCTCCAGTGTGTAGTCAATCACCTCTCCATTTTTCTTGTAAAAGCGCAAATGATTTACTTCCTCATAAATACGCCTGATCTGAAATAAGCGGGAAGCTCGTGCAATTCTTTGCTCATCAGAAAAATACGGACAATCTGCGGGAGGAGGAGAGGTGATCGCTCGCTGAAAGAAGAGTTCATTTTTAATTTTATCCTTCAATGTGACGGTCAATTCGGCGGGATAATATTTCGCCTGCTCATTCCAGATTACTTCAAATTCTTCACGAAGTATTTCACGGCTGGGATAGAAGGCATATTCATCCTTGTTACCAGCGGCTTTTGTTTGATTGATACGTATGGGAAGGTTCTTTTTTTCACGCCAACGCAAGAACTGGCCGTAGGTCGCAAAATTCTTACTTTTCATTTCCTTGCGCAGACTTCGAATAGCTTCGGCTGTCTGCCGCGCCTCTTTTTCGTCCTTGATATCTGACTCTCGAAAAGCGCTACTCCCTCTATGGCGCGCCATGTGAAGCAGGGCTCGGGAGAATTCATCCAATCCGATTTTTTCACGAGACCCCTTGGCACGAAATTTTATGGGGGATTTGTCCAAGAGCTCCTTTGGAACACCTTTTCTCGGATAGCCCAGTCCATTCTCAGCCAGCAGGTCAGAAAGCCTGTCCAAACGTCGTTCTCGACGTTCAATATTACGTCGCATTGCCCGCTTTTGGCGGCGTTCGGCGGCTCCCTCGGGAATAGGCCAGGTTCGCACCGATCCACCAACTATGTGAGTTGGAAAGTTGCCCTGCGTTGAACTTGTTGGGCTGCCCAGTTCCACGATAGCAATGCCCAGCGAGGCAACACCCACGTCAATTCCGAGGCGATATCGCATTTTCCGCGCAGGTTCGACCATAAGAAACCCTCTCAACTGTCGATTTCCTGTCATGGTTGTTGACATGATCGCTAGAGTCAATCACCATTGCAACGTCCACGGGAACGTAGCAGATCCTGATCGGTATGGACTAACAGTCGTAATAAGTCTAAACGACGAAAAATGAGGGGGTGGCTATGCCATCCCCTCCCTTTTATCTTAGGAAATAGAATTTGCTTTGTGACTCTGGTCGAAAAGGGATTTGAGTTTCAGAAACTCATTTCTGTGATTTTGCTATGCGGTAGGGCACATGAACCAGTACCACCCAGTTCTCATTTCCATCTTCCCTGGTGCGCCACTTCTCTATTCCAACTCTGCTCTGTTTTCGGGCGCCGCTGGATAAGCCGTGGCAGTTGCGCGCTGCCGTGTGTCGAAGTGGAGGCTATTGGGTTGGCATGTGCGCTCATTTGGGAGCAATAAGGCGGCCTTTGGGCGCCCTTGCTCCGGCGTCCAATGATTGACCCTCAGTTCTGGGTGTGATGGTTTAAATAAGCCTGAGGAGTTGCCGTTGTGCGGCCCAGCTCACGGGCAAATTGGCGTTAAGCAATGCGCTTAAAGTGAGTGATCGAGGCTGGCGACCCGAAAGGATCGCCTGGGCAATGTCGGGTGCAAGGAAAGCAAGGTGCAGCGTGGCGCGAAGATGGGAGCGCTCCACTCCGGTCTGCACTGAGAGTTCTGATAGTGATTTCACTCCGCCCGCTTCAATCATGTCCCGCCAGACATGCGCTCGCGTGAGCGCTTTGACCAGATTGGGTGCACCTCAAAGCCCGAAAAACGCTACCTTCCGGCGGTCCAAAGTTGGGGAGCAGGTCACAGCTCAGTATATCCCTTAATCCTCAACCATCCCAATAATAGCCATAACCTCTTCCTTGTTTGCTTCGATCTGCGGAGACATCATGACTTTCGTTCCCAATTCTTCATAGGTCTCATTGCAGAGAAAGGATGGATTGTGCGAAACACAGGCTTCAAAAAGTGCACCTGACGGCGTGCGCACATAAATCGAATCGAAGTAACCGCGATCTTTCACATCGGAAAAATCCGTGTAGCCAAGACCCTCGACAAAGAACTTGATCCTGTCTTGGGTTTCCCGATCGGGGCAATTATAGGCCATGTGGTGTATCGCTCCCTCGCCGACGGTCCAGCTACCGGACTTGCGGTCTGGCTCGATTTCGAAATCTGTGTAGGTTCCGGAGCCCCCTGCGCCCATACTGTATCGCCGCCAATTGCCGTCACTTGCCTCATAATTGCATCCCCATGCGACTTCCATGAATTCAGTCATGAACTCCATTTCTCGCGTTGAAACACCGATGGAATGCGTGCCGCGTATCATGTTTTCCGCTGGAACAGGGCCCGCGCTATAGGGCATGCGGTGGTCATCCGCCACCGCGATCATGGAAAGGCGAATATTGTCTTGGGAGCGGAAATCAAGCCGACGCTCGCCGAATTTTTCGTTTTCCGTCACGGAAATATTGTGGTCTTCCAGCCGTTGTTTCCAGTATTCCAGAGAAGACTTAGGAACTGAAAGGCCGATATGGCTGACTTGCCCGCTGCCTTCAGTGGCCTTTACGCCCAGATGTTCAACCGGAAATGTCGTAATGAGCGAGCTCTCCTCACCAACGTCATTGCCATAATAAAAATGGTAGACCGGCACCGCGCCATCGTAAAAAAGTGTACGCTTAACGCACTTGAGACCCAACACTTTGGTATGAAAGTCAAAGTCTTCCTGCGGATTGCCGACACCGACCGTTACATGGTGATGACCAAGAAGCGCCTTGCTGGGGGTTTCTGGTAGTTCAATAGCCATTGTGTTCTCCCTTCATCCGGTTGGGCTGGAAATTTCATCCGCATTATAGCGCCCCCATTATTCGGCTCAAGCAATCTAGCTGTATAGATACTATTTGTGTTTTGCATAATTAAGCCGCAGTATCAGCCCCATAGGGAGCTTGCGATGCCATGAGCAGCGGTGATTTAGACTTTAAATTATTGCAGGTTTTTCAGATGCTGATACGCAAACGCCAGGTTAGTGCGGCGGCGGCGGCACTCGGGCTGTCACAACCTTCCATCAGCAGGATGTTGAATAAGTTACGCGCCTATTTTGATGATCCGCTTTTTGTCCGAACGCAAAATTCCATGGAACCGACGCCAACTGCTCTTGCGCTCATTGATTCTGTGGATTTGATATTGCAGTTGTACCGGTCAGAGTTGACTCATGCTAAGGCGCCTGTATTTGATCCTGCGACTTCACGGCGAGTTTTCAATATCGTATCATCAGATGTCGGGCATGTAATTTTGTTTTCACGCTTGGCTGGCGTTATCAGTGATCTGGCCCCCGGGGTGCGGTTAAACGCTGTGTCATTAGGTGACAAATCTCTTGTACACAAATTGGAAACTGGCGAGGCAGACTTAGCCTTCGGCGCATACCCGAAACTGAACGCCGGTATTCAGGAACAATTGCTCTATAGAGAATTTTATGTATGTCTCTTGCGCGGTGATCACCCGACGATTCGTGGCTCCATCGATATGGAGCAATATCGTCAGGCGCAGCACATCTTTGTTTCGGCGGCGGGAGCAGAACATTTTCACGACTTTATGGAACGGGAGATTCTTGCTTTCTGTCCCGAAGAGAATCATCGATTTACATCCAGCAATTTTCTTGCGGGCGCTATTATCGCAGCGCACTCGAATTACATTATCACGGCACCGTCAGGCCTTGCCTATGCGTTGGATTATGGAGATCGTTTGCAGATCTTAAAACCGCCATTTTATCTAAATCCTTTCGGTATTAAGCAATATTGGCACGAGCGATATCACAAAGATCCGGCGCACCAATGGATGCGCAAGCTTATTTTCAGCACATTTAGAAAAACACAGACGCTTGTGTCCGATTTGAAGCAGGAAGGTTCACCTGATGGATACGGTTACCAAGGTTGATTGTGATCGACCATCTGCGCAGCATGGGCGGTCATTCACCTGTGTTAACCGTCTTCGGGATCGGAAGATGGTGGTTCGATGTTCCTCAAGTAGCTTGTTAAAGCAACTGCAACGCTTTTCGTATATGTGGTCTGAGTGAATTATGGCGCATAGTTTAAAAGGAACCCATCGACCACGCGTATTGCTTTGTCGCGTATTTTTTTGGCCTTTGGGGGTTTTTCAATGCCAAACAATCTTCCCAAGAGCTCAAATTGCAACAATGTGCCGATAAATTGCTGCGTGGCGATTTCAATATCATCAATATCTAGTTTTCTGTCGCGCACAGCGGCATCCAGGTAAGCTTTTAATTCGCGGTAGGTAGGGACAGGTGCATTGCAATAATAAAGTTCCGCAATTTGGGGCAAACGCGTCGCCTCAGCGACAACGATCTGCATGAGGCCGATATTGAGCGGCGATAAAACATGCGCCAACCGGTCTTCCGCGAAAGCTATGAGATCATCTCTTATATTGTCACTTTGAACAGGAAAATCAGATTTATCCGATGCGTGTCCCGCTGAGCGTATCACAGCGGCAAAAAGCGATTCTTTGTTTCCAAAGTAACTGTAAATCGTGGACTTAGACCCGCCCACTATCTCTACGATTGAATCAATGCTGGCGCCCGCAAACCCATGTCTCAGAAATTGTTCTTGCGCAACTTCAAGTATCTGGGACCGTTTTTGTAGCGCTCTCGGTGAAACGTTTTGCGCATTTTGCTGCGCCGACGATGTTTCCTTTATATTTAGCCAAGTCTTTCTCACCAGGAATCACCTTTCTTTCAAATCATCAGTTTAGTTTTCTCGGTTCCGCATCTTGATGGCGTCATCACCATAAATCAGGTCGATTGCGGGGTGGGGGACTTTGTTCTTTCCCATAAAGCATTGTTCGGCAAAATAAAAATGTCCACCATTTAAAATCGTTAAGCGTGGGCTCACGGCGACGTAAAATCATCTATTTCGTCAATATTGTTCAAATTGACGTGCTTGGCGCTGCGTTTTGGCGAGATTGGCCGACCCTTGCAGACTTTCCTTCAAGTGGCCGCCAATATACCAGTCCGGGTCTTTTGTCGCCATATCGCCGAAACGATGCTGGTATCGGCGTGCTTTAGCCGATTTTAATTTAATTTATTCGAAACCGCGTCCGTGTCTGCCAAAAATACCTGTTTGTGTTGTCTGTTTGAAACTTGGCAGCGATCGATAATAAATAATACTAGACGGTACGGTATCATTTCACTATAACCTGATTCTTGGAAAACGACGGTGCACAAACGACGGTGCACATGACGCTCAGGAAGGAGTGGTGTGAAATGGTCCGGGAAAAATATAAACCCGTGCTTATTGTTGGCGGCGGGCCTACCGGAATGATGCTGGCGGCTGAACTTGCCCGCCGCGATATTCCGTGCCGCATTATCGACCGAAGGGAGGGGCCAAACACAACGTCGCGCGCCTTCACTATTCATGCGCGCACATTGGAAATTTTTGAAACAATCGGATTGGCTGACAGATTCGTCGAAACCGGGCTGAAAAGCAATGGATTCCTGTTTAATTTCAAAGGCCTTGAGAAAAAACCGGTTCTCGATTTCCGTGTTCTTCGTTCGCGGTATCCTTTTGTGCTGGTGTACAGCCAGGCGGATACGGAGCGTGTTTTACGGGAACATTTACGGGAAGCCTTTGGCATTGAGATCGAGTGGAATGCTGAACTTTGCCACCTTGAACAAGGAGAGGAAGGTGTATCGCGGGTCGAATTCCGCGACCGGAAATCCGATCAGATAACCAGTATGGAGCCTTCATACGTACTGGGATGTGATGGCGTGCATAGCTTCGTGCGCAAATCCTTGGACTTGCCCTTTGATGGGGAGGCCTATGAAGGGATGATCATGCAAATGATGGACGCAAGCGTCCAGGATTATGACTGCGACCCCGATTGGGTTCAGTACTTCATGATCAATGAGAACTTTTTGCTTACAACGCCTCTGCCAAATGGCAATTGCCGCGTGTTAATCAGCGACATGGGCGAGACAGCCAAGATGGAAGGGTCACGCGTAGAAGCGTTTCAGAGCGTAATTGACCAGCACAATCTCGCGTTCAAGGTGCAAGAACCCGAATGGATCACTAACTGGGTGATCTGGAAGCGTCTCGCAAATGCCTATCGGAAGCAAAATGTCTTTCTATGCGGGGATTCTGCGCATATCCATTCGCCATCGGGCGGACAGGGCATGAACAGTTGTTTGCAGGACGCTTGGAATCTGGGTTGGAAGCTTGCGATGGTGCTGCGCGGCGAGGCACGACCGGAGCTGTTGGATACTTACGAGACCGAACGTTTGCCGGTCGCCAAGCAGGTAATCGATGGGACAGATCAGATGCATGACATCATTATGGCTCATGGGCGTGGCATGTCTGAACGTATGGCCCTGACAGAGACCCCCAATTGGCAAATGTCCGTGACAGAGCTAGTCGCGGGTATCTCCTACACTTACCGAGACCAGACGGAATCATCTTCGGCTGCGGACGATATGGAAGATGGTCCGTGTGCTGGCGATCGTGCCCCGGATGTCGAGTTAGCGCTGGAGCATCGCCTGTTCGAGAGATTCAGGCACAATGGGTATACACTTATCCTAATGCCGCAAGTCGGCGTACCATCTGAATGTAACGAAGCGAGTGCCATTCGCGACGCCGTAGATGCTAATTTTGGCGCTACGATTTCAACGTTTATGGCCAGCGATGAAGATGTTGCTGCGTTGGGTGAAATTTACGGCAGTGATGGCGCTGGGCGGCTCTATCTCGTTCGCCCAGACGGTTACATTGCTTTTCGCGCACGGCTTGGTGATGCGGAAGCGCTGACGTCCTATCTGCACTCAGTGCTAATCACTACAAATTGACTCGGTAAAACCTAGATACGAGGCGAATGAAATGGGTACAGCCTACGTCGTTGATCAGAACGGTAATTCACACGAACTGGCCTTCAAAAGCGGCGGTACGTTAATGGAACTTCTTCATGAGCATGATATGGTGCGCGCAGAGTGCGGCGGCATGAAAATATGCGCTACATGTCATGTATTTGTCGATTCTGAATGGTACCAAACGATTGGCGCTGCTGACGAGAATGAGTGTGAAATGCTCGACGGCACGGGAGATTATAAGGCGGGCCGCTCCCGCCTCAGTTGCCAAATCGAGTTATCCGACGAATTGGACGGAATAAAGTTCGAGCTGGCGCCTGAACTTTAGGCCATAAGCCAAGTGCGCGGTTTGGAGTGCTAGATGATGGATAATTTCACCTATACCGGTCTGCCGTCTCGAGTAATATTCGGTCAGGGCATAATCACACAACTGGCCGATGAGGCTGAAGCATTAGGCATGTCCAAGGCGTTGGTACTGACCACGCCGCAACAAAAAGAGCTGGGCCAGGAGCTCTTGGACATGCTCGGGCCGCAGAGTGTGGGTTTGTTTGGCAACGCAACCATGCACACGCCAGTCGATGTAACGAATGACGCTTTGAAAAAGTACCGCAGGCTTGGCGCTGATGGCGTCATCTCCATTGGGGGCGGTTCGACCATCGGGTTAGGTAAGGCGATTGCCCTGCATACAGACGCTCCTCAACTGACGATTCCGACGACCTATGCCGGTTCGGAAATGACGACTATTATCGGGCAAACGGAAGGCGGTCTGAAGACGACGCAGAAAACACTCAAGGTTTTGCCGGAAACCGTTCTCTATGATGTCGACTACAGCCTTAGTTTGCCTGCGATAATGAGTGTGACGAGCGGAATGAATGCGATCGCGCATGCGATCGAAGCGCTGTATGCCGAAAATGCCAACCCGGTTCTTAGCCTTCTGGCGGAGGAGGGGATTAGAGCATTGATTCGCGCATTGCCCATCATCACAAAAGATTTAACGCACCCCGGGGCGCGCAAGGATGCATTGTATGGCGCTTGGCTTTGCGCCATCTGTCTTGGCTCCGGCGGTGTCGCGTTGCATCACAAACTATGCCATGTGCTGGGCGGTACTTTCAATTTGCCGCATGCGGAAACCCATACAATTGTGCTTCCGCATGCGCTCGCCTATAATGCTCCTGCGGCGCCCGATGCAATGGCGCGCATTAGCCGTGCCGTTGGAAGCGAGGCACCGGCAGTGGCGCTTTACGACATTGCCAAAAATAGTGGGGCGCCAACTGCGTTGAGGGATTTGGGTATGCCAGAAGATGGCATCGATAAATCTGTCGCAATCACGCTTGACAATCCATACTGGAATCCCCGCGCCCTTGATCCGACCGGCTTGCGTGCGATTGTGCGAGCGGCTTGGGCCGGGGAGCGTCCAGCCCCAATTCCTTTGAATGCTGCCACGGTGAGATAGTAAACTGGCTAAATCAAAAGAAGTTTTGGATAGCTGGTAACAGTGATTCGCCTGAGGAAATCGTATCGAAATTGCTAAAGCCAAGGTTTATCTTGCTGAAGGCGCAATCGTCGGCGAAGTGATCCGCCGTTTGGGCGTTAACAAGGCTACAAACTACCGGTGGCGGAAAGAGTTCGTCATTGAACGCTGACGCTGACATTACGGATATCGTCCGCCCGCTTACTTCATTGGTTTGCAGGCCACCAGCGCGTTGATTTTTGCTAAAACGGAAATGAGACTTTCAATGAGAAACTCATGATCCAAGAAGAAACACCTTGGTTGGAGCCGATCTCCGCTTTTTCGCATTTTCTAGGCAAGCCTTACGCGCATTTGCTGCACGCTGGAAAGAAAACCGTTGACGCTCAGTGGTCGATCATTGTCGCTCAGCCTTCGGCGCGCTTCGAAGTGCGTAACGGCGTTGCTTTTCTCAATGACATGACGCTTGACGGCGATGCGCTTGCATGTTTCGAAAAAGTGTTAGCCGAGCGGACGCGCGTTGCGCCTGTCAGAGACGTCCCCTTCGCGACCGGCGCTGTCGGGTTTTTCGGATATGCAATTGGAGGTCTGATTGAGCCGTCATTGTCTTGCCTGGAATCTCCATTTCCATTTCCGGATATGGCGTTCGGCGTTTATGACGGCGCGTGGCTATTTGACCGTAAAAATCGCCGCTCTTTTTGGATTTCGCACAACCGCAATGCCGCTGAGACATTTGAGATGTTTCGCAAAGCTAGCAAAAGTGTTTCCGTTACCGGCGGAAGAGTAAAGGCGGTTGAACTCCAATCGAACTTTCAGGCGTTGTGCTATCAGGAGGCGGTCAATCAGGTTATCGAAAGTATTTTGCGCGGCGATATTTTTCAGGCGAACATCGCGCAGCATCTAAAGGCTCGCCTCGATGAAGGCGAACCGTATGATGTTTTTCGTCGCCTCTCGGGTGAAAGCGCCGCGCCGTTTGGCGCTTTTCTCCAGTTTAGAGAAGGCGCTCTTATATCGAACTCGCCGGAACGATTTTTCAAAATCGATAGCAATCGCCGGATCAACGTAGAACCGATTAAAGGAACGCGGCCGCGCGGAGCCACTGCAATGGAAGATGAAGTGTTGGCACAGGCGCTTCTAAATGATGGCAAGGATCGCGCCGAAAATATCATGATTACTGATTTAATGCGGAATGATCTGTCACGTATCTGTCACGACCGGTCAATTTCCGAAGATGCGATTTGCCATCTTGAAAGTTACCCGACCGTTCATCACCTTGTTTCGCGTATTTCTGGTGGCTTGAAAAACGGCGTTGAGGTAATCGATGTTATTCGGGCGCTATTTCCTTGTGGGTCGATTACCGGGGCGCCTAAAATAGAAGCTATGCGGACGATCTCCAAAATAGAAAAGATCGGTCGTGGGCCTTATTGCGGCGCCCATGGCTTTATCGATGATTCAGGTCGTGCAGATTTTTCAGTCTCAATACGAACAATGATGGCTTATAATGTCGCCGAAGAAAAGCACCTTGTTTTTCCAGTCGGCGGCGGCGTGACGGCGCGATCTAATGCGCGCGCTGAGTATGATGAAACACTGACCAAGGCACGTTCTTTTCTTATCGCCCTTGGGATTGAATGTGATTCTCTTTTATGATTTTCGTAATTGATAATTATGATTCATTCGTACACAATTTGGCGAGGTATATCCGCATTGAGGGCGGCGAGACACATATCGCCCGCAATGACGCCATAAGCGCAGATGAAGCGTTGGCTCTATCGCCTGAAGGGGTTGTCGTGTCGCCGGGACCGAAAATGCCAAAGGACGCTGGAGTGAGCCTTGAACTCATAAAACGCTTGCCGCTTGAAACTCCTTTTCTTGGCGTTTGTCTCGGTCATCAATGTCTGATTGAGGCCTTTGGCGGCACAACGGCGCGTGCGACGCGGCCGCTGCATGGGGAGGCTAGCACCATCCATCATGACGGAACAGGCGTGTTGAGCGATCTACCCTCACCGATACAAGTTGGCCGGTATCATTCGCTGATATCGCGGCTTCCATCGAGTGGTGTGCTCACGTCATGCGCTTGGGATGATAATGACCAAACGATGGCGGTTCGACATGTGGCGCGCCCCTGGTTTGGCGTACAATTCCATCCGGAATCCTTGCTGACGATGACCGGGCGCGCGATCATCAAAAATTTTGTGCGATGTTGTAAGCGATGATTCCTAAAACGATGATCAGGAAGAACGGGTCTCACATGCGGGGGGGGGGGGGCGACGGCAGGCCCATGGTGCGATCTGATCGGAATCCCCCATGAGTGGAGAGTAGATCGGCCGGGATTTTGGCTTTCGACGCCGGGCGGCCCAAAGATGGGTGGCACCTCAGAAGCCGGAAAAGTCTAATCTATGGTCAGGACGAATTGGGGAGCACCTCAACCCGAATGCTTATGAGAAAAGAAATTCACCCTGAGACACTACCGAAAAAATACTTTACTTTAGACGTACCGATCGGTACAGTATGATATCGTTTAAGCTCTGGTGAAAGAGTTGAGTTCCGAGCCTGGGCATCGACGCGAGCACGATTTCAAGAAAGTGAATAACAATCGCCAATAACAAAGTTTAGGGAGATGCTAGAATGGATATCACGGGAGGGACTGGGTTAAGGGGAACGGTAGCTGTTGCGAAATCGTTAAGTGCGTCGTTTTTCGCGCTAATAGTAGCAGCGCCCTTGCAGGCAAACGCGCAATCGGCCTTGAATGAAATCACCGTTACGGCGCAAAAGCGCGTAGAAAGTGCGCAGGACACGCCAATATCAATCCTTGTTGTGTCGGGTGATGAGCTTCGCAGCGACGCAATTTCAAAACTCGAAGACCTTACCATCAGTATGCCAAACGTAACGGTTACAGAAACTGCGCTTGGCGACGTATTATTTCTGCGAGGAATTGGTTCCGGGCAAAACAACGGATTTGAACAATCGGTCGGGACCTTCATTGACGGGATATATTACGGTCGCGGACTTCAAACCAGAAATGCCTTTCTGGATGTTGAGCGTGTCGAGGTTTTACGCGGTCCCCAGAGTACGTTCTTTGGAAATAATACTGTCGCGGGCGCACTAAGCATTGCCTCGAAACTGCCGAGCCTTGATGAAATTGAAGGCTATGCTCAGGGCGCTTGGGAAACAGGCATCGGAAAAGGCAGCGTAGAGGCGGCCGTTGGCGGTCCGATTACGGACAAATTTGCAATACGCGTCGCGGGAATCTATTCAGACCAAAGCGGCTGGCAAACAAACAATACTATAGGTCGCAGGGAACCCCGCGAAGAAAAACTGGCGGGCCGTTTAACGGCACTTTGGGAGCCTATAGACGATTTCAATGTTGTTTTAAGAGTGCAAGCCGAGACAAGCGATACCTTTGGTCGCGCTGCTCAAGCTACCGGTTGCCCGCCGCCAGACGGTCAAGCCCCTGCCGGGTACTGTTTTGCGTTTGGAGTCATAGGAAACGGGCAAACGCCAGACTTTACGTTTGATGATTCCAGAAACGGTGGTGATGGAATTGCGTCAATACCGCTTGCTGATGATTTTAACAAATTGGATACTTTTAACACAAATCTCACGCTAAATTGGATGATTGGCGATCATCAGCTAACATCAGTGACGGGCTACAACGAGTATGATGATCTGCGTGCGCAGGCAGGTATTTTATTGGCTGGATCATTTCCAGCGCCGGTTATCCCATTTGCCAATGTGGAGTTTGTGCAGGAAGAATTTCAACAAATTAGTCAAGAAATACGCCTTGCTTCTCCCGTTGGGAAAGCGCTGGAATATATAATCGGCTTTTACTACCAGCATGGCGAGCTAACAGTTGTTAACGATTTTTCGGCAGCGACATTTGCGACTCGGCTTTCAGATCATCGACAAGAGGAAGATACGATGTCCGGGTTCGGTGCACTAACTTGGAATGTGAGCGAGACGTTCAGAATTTCCGGCGGTCTGCGATATACGAATGTTGAGAAGAAGGTCGTTAGAGAGCAAATTCTTGCATCCAATCAGGGAAATCTGGATCTTGATATGGCCATTCCCATGACCCCAGCAAACCCCTTGTTTGGCGCTTTCGTATTTGGTTTCGGCTGGCAGTCGGGTCTGATTCAAGCCACACGTGAAGATGACGCGCTCTTGCCATCCGTGAATGTTCAATATGATTTTACAGATAATATCATGGGATATGCATCGTATGCTGAGGGCTTTAAAGCTGGTGGATTTGATGAGCAAAACGGGCAGATGAACGTAAATACTTTAGCGTTCAATCCAGAAGATGCGACCTCATTTGAGGGCGGATTAAAAATGAATTTCCTGGATGGATCAATGCGCTTGAACCTTGCAGGTTTCTACACTGAATTCAAAAATCTGCAGGTGCAAACGTTCGACGGCATCATCAACTTCTTTGTCACCAATGCAGGCACAGCCACGTCTAGTGGGGCAGAGGCAGAGTTGGCCTGGCAATTAACGGATTCTCTACGTTTTGATTTGCAGGGTGCTTATTTGCGCGCTAAAAATAAGGATCGAAAAAATGCACAGTGTACGACGAGCCAAGTGGCTACGCTATTAGGCGCTCCCATTGCCGTTCCCGCTCCAGGCTGCGCCATCGTCGGAGGTGTCCTTGTTCAGGATTTGAGTGGTCAACCGCTCACATATTCTCCAGAGTTCAGTGGCAACTTTAAAGTTACATATGAGCATGCCTTTGATAATGGCTTTGAACTGGTTTCGACATTTGGTGGGTTCTTTGAAGATGATTTCTTCCGGTCCGATGACAATGACCCATACCTTGTTCAGGACGCCTATGTAAAATTCAATGCTTCGTTGCGCCTTATTAGCGACGGCGGCAACTGGGAACTGGCGGTTATTGGAAAAAATCTCTTTGATGTTCGTACGTCGCACTCCGGAGATGATTTGCCGTTGTCTGCGGGTTCGTATTTTGAGTTCCTCGATAAGCCCCGAATAGTGGCAGTTCAGGTGCGAGCCGTTTTCTAGGGGCTTGTTCGGTCCATGTTGGCCATGTGGGTTGACTGGACCGACGCGGGGTCGGTTGTTAAGGCGCAAGTGCTGATAGCAACTGCGTGGAGTTAACTGAGGTCTGCCAATTCTAAGTAAAACCGAATTGTCCACTGGGAGGATGAATGATGACTGAGGGCGCGTCACTGGAGGAGCATATCAATCAGATCGGGAACCCGGTCGATATGTTAAGGAATTCTCCACTCGGACCGTTTCCGTTTCCTGTCGAACCAGAATACTCAAACTGGCGAGACGAGCAGCGTGCATGGCGGGAAACCGCAGCGATGCAAGACATGTCTTACCACATGACCGAGTTTTTTTTTGAAGGGCCGGACGTCTATAAGTTGCTGTCAAAAGTTGGGGTAAACAGCTTCGCCAAATTCGGTCCGATGCAGGCCAAGCAGCTCGTTTGTATCAATAATAATGGCTACATGATAGGCGACGCAATTTTATGCTGCCACGCTGAGCACAAAATTAGCATTGTGGGCATGCCTGTGGTCCCAAATTGGGTGGCATATAATGCGGAAACTGGAGGGTACGATGTCGAAGTGACTCGCGACGAGAGCAGTTTTACCAATCCTAACGAGCGCATTTTGTTTCGTTTTCAGTTGCAGGGACCGACCGCCCAGAAAATTCTCGAGTGTGCAAATGGCGGTCCCTTACCCGAAATAAAATTTTTCAAAATGGGTAAATTTAAGATCGGCGAATATGAAGTTACGGCTTTAAATCATCGCATGTCCGGCGCCCCTGGGTTTGAGTTCTGGGGTCCAAAAAAATATGGAGATGCGGTGAAAGAAATACTCATCGAGGCCGGTGCTAATTTGGGCTTACGTCAGATGGGCGCGCGCGTATATCCTTCAACGGCGGTTGAATCCGGGTGGATACCAGCGGCTGTTCCGGCAATCTATACCGGCGAGGACATGAAATCATATCGCGAATGGTTGCCAGCAAGAAGTTTTGAAGGGCTGGCTTCATTAGGCGGCAGCTATGTATCGAACAATATCGAAGATTATTACGTTACCCCATGGGATATGGGTTATGGCTCCTTCATAAAATTCGATCACGATTTCATTGGTGCGGAAGCATTGAGGAAGATGGAGAATGAGCCACACAAGAAAAAAGTTTGGCTTTCTTGGAATAAGGATGATGTACTGAAAGTTTGCGCAAGTCAGTTTAACGATGGCGACCGCTTTAAATACATGGAAATGCCGAGCGCACATTACGCCACGTTACCTTTCGACTCTGTGATGATCGGGGACAAACTCGTAGGTCTTTCGACTTATCCTGCTTATTCCGCCAATCTTGGCGGTTGGATCTCCCTAGCGATGATGGATCAAGCGAGCGCTGAACCAGGCGCCGACGTGACTATCATTTGGGGAGAGGAGGATGGCGGCACCAACAAGCCGACTGTTGAACGCCACATACAAACGACCATTCGAGCTACTGTTCGGGAAAAACCCTATACAAAGTCTTGAAGGCCCGCCTCTCTCTACTCCATGTTGGAAAGTGTTGCATAATGTTTCATGACAAATCTGATGTCGCGCCCGATCGCGAAATTCTTGAGCCACATTCAAAAAAAATATTTGCTACGGAAGAACTGCTGTCTAGCTATTCGGTAGAAGTCCTGCCCGATAATCTGTCGATGGTGCAGTCGGCGATAAAGTATTGTCCAAAAAATCACGAAGTATTTATTGCATCATTACCGAAAACCAAGGCGAGCGCTTTAACGCGCGCTGTGCGAGGTCTGAAGAAAGCAGGATTAATCCCCACGCCGCATATCGTTGCGCGAAATATTGCGGATCGAAATGAATTGACATTGCTCTTGGGCGCTTTGAGCGACGAAGGAGTTGATCGGGCGCTAATTGTCGGCGGAGATCGCGATGTCCCTAAAGGAAATTACGAGTCAGGACTTGATTTGCTGGACACAGACCAATTTCAGAGTTTTGGATTTTCAAAATTGTACTTTGGCGTGTATCCCGAAAGTCATCCCCGGATAAATGACCGCCTGCTCGCGGAGGCGCGAGCGGCCAAAATAAATTACGCGCAGAGTGCCGGAATAGATGTCGGCCTCATAACTCAGTTTTGTTTTGATTATAAGCTGATTGTCGACAAAGTGTCTGAGCTTAGAGATTTCGGGATTGATGCGCCTGTGCGCGTTGGCGTTGCTGGCCCTGCAAGTAGCGCGGCCCTACTTAAATATGCAATGTTGTGCGGTGTTGGTCCGTCCGTTCGCTTTATACGTGAAAAAAGCAGTTCTGCAAAGAATATGTTTGCCGGAGGCGGACCATTAAAAGTGCTTCAAGGCGTCGCGACCGCGCAAAATCAAAATCCTGACCTAAATATTTCTGCCGCACATTTTTTCACCTTCGGTTCTATTGAGAAAACATTTGATTTCATACGTCGAGAAACTAAAGCGAGCGGCGTGTGATTTTATTTAGGGTCTGATATGGAAAGACTGATTTTAACTTTGACATGCGAAGACCGCCCAGGCGTCGTTGCCACCGTGGCGTCGGGGATTCTTCAATGTGGCGGAAACATCGTAGAAGCCAACCAGTTTGAGGAAAGGGTAAATCACGTCTTCTTTATGCGCGTCGTTTTTGATGTTGATCCAAATAAATTTGATCGACGCCTATTTTTAGAAAGGACAAAGGCGTCCGAGGCGTTGCGCAATCCTCGCATAAAGCTGAAAAGAGAAGATGAAAAAGTTCGCGTACTTATTCTGGTATCTAAGATTGATCATTGTTTGGCAGATCTTATCTACAAAAGTCGAATTGGCGAACTCGACATGAATATCGTCGCGGTTGTTTCAAATCATCCGGAAGACAAGTTGAATGTTAGTCTGAATCTAAGGTCAGATTACGCCATCCCGTTTTACCATCTGCCGATCACGCGTGAGACAAAAGCTCAGCAAGAGTCAGAGCTTCGTGAGATAATTTCATCAACCGGTGCTGAACTCTTGGTTCTTGCCCGTTATATGCAAATTCTCTCTAACGACTTCGCTGATGAGCATGCCACCAATTGTATCAATATTCATCATAGCTTTTTGCCCAGTTTCGTAGGCGCAAAACCCTATCATCAGGCATATGATCGCGGCGTCAAAATGATAGGCGCCACGGCTCACTATGTTACAAGCGAGTTAGATGAGGGTCCAATTATTGTGCAAGATGTTGAAAACGTTAGTCATTCCGACTCGCCGGAACGATTAATTCGAAAAGGTCGCGAAATCGAGCGGCGCGTGTTGAGCCGAGCTGTCAAACTTCATTTGGAAGACAGAGTGATTATTGATGGGAATAGGACGGTCGTCTTTGATCGTTAATGGCCAGCCTTGCTGGCGGGTGCTCCGGAATCAGTGCCAAGGGCAACGATTAATAGGTTGTGCGGATCAGGCTGGATGCTGTCGGCATCGCATCACGCGCCGTTGTTAGTGAAGAACCGGCGCGCGGTGAGGTGGGCATCCGAAACCTGAGTGCGAAATTTGGGGGTGCTTATGGGAAATCGTAAGGTTTTCGATGAACCAATCTCGGTGCTGACCGATATCGTGCGAGACGATATGCTAATATGTTGTGGGGGTTTTGGCCTTTGCGGTATGCCGGAAAGTCTGATCGATGCGTTGCGCCAGTCTGGCGTGAAGGGGCTTACGGTCGTATCAAATAATGCCGGAGTAGATGGGATTGGACTTGCTCGCCTCATCGAGAGCGGTCAGATAAGAAAAATGATTTCATCATATGTCGGCAATAACAAGACCTTCGAGAGCGCCTATCTTAACGGAAAAATTGAATTAGAATTTTCCCCGCAAGGTACGATGTCGGAGCGTATTCGCGCGGGCGGAGCGGGCATTCCGGGATTTTACACCAGAACCGGCGTCGGCACGCTGGTCGCAGAGGGTAAGCCTCACATGTCGTTTGACGGGCAAACGTATATTCTCGAACGCAGCATACGTGCGGACCTTTCGCTAATCCGTGCTGAGATCGCTGACGAAGAGGGTAATCTGATTTACCGGAAAACTGCGCGAAACTTTAATCCGATGATGGCCATGTCCGGAACAGTGACAATCGCGGAAGTGATGGAGATCGTGCCAGTTGGAGTCTTGGATCCAGACCATATCCATACGCCAGGAATTTTTGTTCAACGGGTTGTGAAATCGACCGTTGGAAAAAGGATTGAACTTACGACAAACCGTGATCGGAAACCTTAGTATGTCCTGGAGACGCGAAGACATGGCGAAACGGGCCGCTGCGGAACTTCAAAACGGGTTTTATGTGAATCTCGGTATTGGGATTCCGACTCTAGTCGCAAACTACATCCCGTCATCAGTGAATGTTATATTGCAATCTGAAAATGGTATGCTTGCCATGGGGCCTTTTCCGTATCCAGGGGAGGAAGATCCCGATCTTATCAATGCGGGAAAGCAAACGGTTTCCGAATTGCCGCTTACATCTTATTTTTCTTCTGCGGATAGTTTTGCGATGATCCGCGGAGGGCACATTGATCTTGCTATCCTCGGCGCGATGGAAGTTTCCGCCAACGGGGATCTCGCCAATTGGATGATTCCGGGAAAGAGCGTAAAAGGGATGGGCGGCGCCATGGACCTCGTCGCAGGCGTTAAGCGCGTTGTTGTTGTCATGGATCACACCTCGAAAAGCGGAAGCTCTAAATTGTTAGCAAAATGCACGCTTCCTCTCACAGGGGAAGGTGTCGTCGACCTCGTCATCACAAATCTTGGGGTGTTCGAGCCTCAAGGATCGCATTTGGCTGTTAAGGAGATCGCCAACGGCGTTTCAGAGAATGAAATAAGGGTCAAAACGGATTGTGCGACAGTTTTTGATTGATCGAATATGTGAACCGGCGTTCAGGAGGTTGTTCGTGTTAAGGCAACATTTTTTATGTCACTTTATTTATGGGGGGCAGAGTGCTGGCAAAGATTATTGATGGTAAAGCAGTGGCTTCGCGCATTCGCTTGGAGCTGGCGGAAAAGATCTCTGCATTGAAAAAAATGAGTGGTGTTACGCCTGGATTGGCCGTGATTCTTGTCGGCGATGATCCGGCCTCGACCGTGTACGTATCCAACAAAGTTCGCGCCTGTGGAAGCGTTGGAATCAAATCCGTTACGCAGCGCTTTGGCGTTGAAATTGAAACTGACGACCTGATTGAAAAGATTAAGGCACTGAACGACGACCCGGACATTCACGGTATTCTGGTTCAGTTGCCACTACCGACTCACGTAAACGTGCGCAAGGTTCTCGAAGCGATTGCTATTGAGAAGGATGTTGACGGTTTTCACCTATACAATGTTGGAGGGCTCGTTATTGGCGACACAATATTTTCGCCTTGCACGCCTTATGGCGTCGTCAAGTTGCTCGAAAGCGAAAACATAAACATTGAAGGGCAAAATGTGGTCATCGTCGGCGCCAGCAATATTGTTGGGAAGCCGATGGCGCTTATGCTCATGGCGAGAGACGCCACTGTCGCAATTTGTCATGCAAAAACGCGCGATCTCGCGCAATTTACAATCCTGGCGGATATTCTTGTGGTTGCGGCGGGCAAGCCCAATCTTATTTTGCCTCAAATGGTCAAGACCGGTGCCGTCGTTATCGATGTCGGGATTAACAGAATGCCGGACGGACGTTTGTCGGGCGATGTCGATTTTGAAGGCATCGCGCAAAAAGCATCATTTATCACGCCGGTTCCTGGCGGTGTCGGGCCGATGACTGTTACGATGTTGCTCGAAAACACGTTTCAATCGGCGTCGTATTCAATAAAAAATCCTTGTACCTATCAAAAACTTCATCTGCCGTGAGACTGAAACCCGGAAGTCCTCCAGCCGGGTGGCCCAACCAAGGGTAGCGCTTCAACTTTGTAGAATATCACAAATTATATGGCTCAGTTATAGGGAGCAAGACACCACCAAGTCCCGATACCCAACTCCATAATCGTCGTAGAAATCTAACGCCCGTGCTTCGTCCCGACCAGTCATCTCTACGTGGATTGTTGGTAGAGGACGATATATCTGATGGTGCCATTCCAACCCCCCTCCTCAGAGGGCACGGTTATTTCAACGCCCAGAATAAGATGATATGCATCGCCGCCAAGACTTGAGTGAAAATCTGGACGACTTTGAGAGCGTTACAGTCTCGGGTTTGGCGGCCCAAAAATCACAAGGTCAGACCAATTGATAATGAGCGGCTTCCACCTTCTTCAGGCAATATACAGTGTGAGTAGGGTTTTTTGGTTTTCCGGTGGGTTTCACTGTTCCACCAAAGTTTTTCCCTGTTAAGTTCTTAGGGAAAATGCGCTAAAAACAGCAGAAGTGCTGGTGTTTTTGTGCTTCTTCAGCGCGTATAAGTGCCAAATCACGATTTTTCCTTGTACTTTCCCGTGTATCAGGGAAAACGACCCAGAGCAGGTCTCGTCTGCACCTGCCCACTGCGCCAGAATTCTCCATTGCGGCTCTTGAAAGAGGGGCCATCGTGATGGCTCTTCTGACAAGGCCCGTCAAGATTTGCTGAAGATACGCGCCCAGCTGCTGAACTGCTTGTGGTCACTGCCATTGCCGAAAAGCGGGACACCTTATAGAAAGATCACATCTAGGTGATCGGCGCGTTGCGCAGGGGAAAGACTATGGACATACAAAATCATGCGGCAATTGTTACTGGCGGGGCTTCCGGATTGGGGGAGGCCAGCGCGCGCGCCCTGGCTGCTAAAGGGGCAAAAGTCACCCTCTTTGATATGAACGAAGAGCGCGGCCGACAAGTGGCGCAAGACATTGGCGGGCGCTTTGCCCGTGTGGATGTTTCCAGCGAAGCGGATGTGCAAAACGGTTTGGCGACCTCTGTGGACGCGCATGGGCCGGTGCGGATTCTCGTCAACTGCGCAGGCATCGCCATTGGCATGAAAACGGTGGGCCGGGGCGAGCCGCACCCGTTGGAGGCCTTTGAAAAAGTTCTGAAAGTCAATCTGGTGGGGACATTTAACTGCATCCGCCTTGTGGCCGTTCAAATGGGAACGACCGAACCTCTGGAAGGCGGTGAGCGCGGCGCCATTGTGTGCACGGCATCGGTGGCGGCTTTTGAAGGTCAGATCGGGCAGGTGGCTTATGCTGCCTCAAAAGCGGGCGTCGCAGGCATGACGCTGCCCATCGCGCGCGATCTCTCAAGGTCCGGCATACGGGTCAACACCATCGCGCCGGGTCTGTTCAAAACACCTATGATGGCGAGCTTGCCGCAAGAAGTGCAAGCCGCACTGGGCGCCAGCGTGCCTTATCCTCAACGTTTGGGTGATCCGGGCGAATACGCCAAGCTCGCGGTTCATTTGATTGAAAACCAGTATTGCAATGGCGAAACCATCCGCCTTGATGGCGCGCTGCGTATGGCGCCGAAGTAAACAGCGGGTTCCTTATGTGATGACGTGATCGAGATTGATTCCGGCGAGGCTATAGCCGCGGCGGAAATCAAGAATGTGTTTGCGCATCCATTCACCGGCCTGTTTGGTATCGCGCTTTTTCAACGCTTTCAGGATTTCTTTTTGGGCGTCTACAATCCGCTTGCGCGCCTGGGCAACCCGCCCGATCATTAACCCCAAGCTCGGCCGCAGAAGAAGGCTCAGCGGTTCCTGGCTCATCATCAGCACCTGATTGCCGGTGGATGCCGCCAATTGATTGAAGAAACGCACTGTCTGCTCCACCACATTGTGATCGTCATCAAGATGGACTTCCGAGGTGCGGATAATGGCTTCGAGTTCAGCCAGTTGCGCGGGCGTGATGCGAGTGGCGGCGAGGCGGGCCGCTTCAGGTTCAAGGACCATCATCGTTTCCCAGACATCGAAAAAGGTCACGTCGTGCAGGGCCATGGCGCGGCTGACGCCGGCGGCGACATCGCGCGTGCGGGGGCGGGTAACGAAAAGTTTCTTGCCGCCACCCTGCCGTTCTATCAGCCCGGTGTTTTCTAATTGCCGCAAGCCTTCGCGCACGGTAGAGCGGTTAAGACCGAATTGTTCCGCCAATTCCATTTCAGTGGGAAGAGCGTCGCCAGGCATGAGACTGCGCGAAAGAATTTTTTCCTCAATAACGTTCGAAACCCGCCGATAGGCTGGCTCTCTTGTTATTTTATCGAACGTGACAGTCATGCTGTTTCGTTAAAGAGTTCACGGCCAATCAGCATACGGCGGATTTCAGATGTTCCCGCGCCGATTTCATAAAGTTTGGCATCGCGCAGTAACCGCCCAGTAGAGAACTCGTTAATATAGCCATTTCCGCCTAGTGCCTGAATGGCTTCCAATGAAAGCTGCGTCGCTTTTTCGGCAGCATAAAGAATACAGCCCGCCGCATCCTTTCGGGTGGTCTCCCCCCGATCGCAGGCCTGCGCAACGGCGTAAACATAGGCGCGGCACGCATTCATGGTGACATACATGTCCGCCATCTTGCCCTGCATCAGCTGGAACGTGCCGATGGGCCTGCCAAACTGTTCGCGTTCATGCACATATGGCATCACCACATCTATACATGCGCGCATGATGCCGAGCGGCCCTCCGGCCAGAACAACCCGTTCATAATCAAGCCCGCTCATGAGGATGGCCGCGCCGCCGCCCACGCCCCCAAGAACCTGATCGCCGGATACTTGGCAATCTTCAAACACCAGCTCGCCCGTGTCCGAACCGCGCATGCCAAGCTTTTCGAGTTTTTTCGCGGTGCTAAAGCCCGGCATGTTCTTTTCAATCAGAAAGGCAGTGATTCCTGCGCTGCCGGCTTCCGGATCGGTTTTGGCGTAAACCACACTAACATCCGCATCCGGACCATTCGTGATCCAGAATTTTGTTCCATTGAGTACATAGCCATTGCCGCTTTGCTTGGCCCGCAAGCGAAGGGACACCACGTCCGAGCCCGCACCGGCTTCGGACATGGCGAGCGCGCCCAAATGATCTCCCGAGACCAATTTGGGGAGGTATTTTTTCTTTTGCTCTTCCGACCCCCATCGGTGGATCTGGTTGATGCACAGGTTGGAATGGGCGCCATAGGACAGGCCGACGCTTGCCGAGCCCCGGCTAATTTCTTCCATGGCGATGACATGGGCGAGATAACCCATGGCGCTGCCGCCATAGGCCTCGTTCACGGTGATGCCGTGCAGCCCCAGTGCGCCAAGGCGGGGCCAAAGATCCCGGGGAAATTGATTGGTGCGGTCGATCTCTTCCGCGCGCGGGGTGATGTGGTCGGCGGTGAAGGCCGCCACAGAATCGCGCAACATGTCGATGTCTTCGCCTAACCCAAAATTCATCATTCCACCATAAATTGTTCGATAATTAAGTGTCGCATTGTCCGACAATTAATGGTAGGGTTCAAGAGAAAAATAGGTTATGGCTCAAAATATTGAGTCTAAATAAGTAGAAATGGCTGAAATTCGCCTGTTTTCGCGTGAAAGGCAAAAAAGCGCCCATGTCCGTTATCGCGTCCGAAATTGATATCAGGTCTACAAGCTTCGCGCAGAACAGGCAGGTAAACCAAGATCTGCTGCAGGATGTACGAGATCGTGTGGGTCGTGCAGCGCTTGGCGGCTCGCCTGCATCTCGTGAACGACATGTCAAGCGGGGTAAGCTTTTGCCGCGCGAGCGGGTGGGCAGGCTGATCGATCCCGGCTCGCCCTTTTTGGAGCTCAGCCCCCTGGCGGCGTGGGGGATGTATGGCGGTGATATTCACGGCGCTTCACTTATCACCGGCATTGGGCGGGTGCGGGGCGTGGAATGTGTGATTGTCAGCAATGACGCCACGATCAAAGGCGGCGCTTATTATCCACTGACGGTGAAGAAGCATTTGCGGGCGCAGGAA
>JAJFIO010000053.1 GCA_021774915.1 Alphaproteobacteria bacterium | reverse complement strand
TTGCCGCGCCTTGTCATGGGCTTTTAGGGCGGCAAAGGCATGCCCTAGATGCAGAAAGCCTGTTGGGCTCGGGGCAAAACGGGTCACAGGCGTATTCATCGGGAGATCACCATACATATTTATCCAGCGTTCATTTGTTTCTAGCAAATCTAAAGTGAAACAGCCACTGGACCTGCTGGGGTGTGTCTTGCTTTGCTATCATTTGCCGATTAGTTTCAGTGGCCGTTTGATCGTGACTTGAAGAAAGAAATGGGCAATTCGTAACAACAAATCACCTCCCACTCGGATCAAGCGTCGCCGTGATCTTGAGCAGGCGGTGGAGCATCTGGTGCGCGCTGACAAGGCCCTTGCCCATGCTGTTAGCCAAGCCGGTCCGGTGGTGTTTAAAATGCGCCCTGCAGGATATGCTAGTTTGCTGAAAATCATTGTGGAGCAGCAATTGTCAACCGCCAGCGCCTGGGCGATTTGGGGGCGCCTGGAGGCGGGTGTGACCCCTCTCGATCCTGAGCGGTTTTTGGATATGGATGATAGTGACCTGCGCGCTTTTGGCCTGTCTGGGCCTAAGATGAGGTATTGCCGTGCGCTCAGTCAGGATGTTGTGGACGGGTCGCTCAAACTCGGGCGCCTGGCGCGTATGAGTGATGAAGCGGCCATGACCGCGCTTCAATCTGTCACCGGTATCGGCCGGTGGACGGCAGAAATTTATCTCCTTTTTTGCCTCGGGCGGCCTGATGTCTGGCCTGTGGGGGATGTCGCCGTGCAGGCCGCACTGCATGACGTGCAGGGACTTGAAGTCCGGCCGGGCCCTCAGGAAATGGATGTGCTGGGTGAACGTTGGCGGCCGTTGCGCGGTGTGGCGGCGCTTATTTTGTGGAACTATTACCGACACATTAAAGCCCGCCCTCTTTGGCAATAGAAAACACATTTATTGGGGAATGTAATGATATACCAGAAACTCACTATACTGAAAAATGCTGTACGATTGAGCCTTGTGCTTTTGGCTTCGGCGGCATTTGTTGGATGTTCACCAGAGCAAGGTTCTCTGACTACTGATGACGGTCTGGTTCTGGGCGCTGTTGAGGGTAATCTCACCGTATATAAAGGCATTCCTTATGCCGCACCGCCGGTGGGCTCATTGCGGTGGCGTCCGCCGCAACCTGTGACCAAATGGGAAAGTGTTCTGCAGGCAACCACATTTGGTCCGGTTTGTCCGCAAAATGTCAAGCAGACGTCGCCAGCCTGGCAAGCTCAAACCATCACTCAACGGACTATGAGCGAAGACTGCCTCACGCTCAACATCTGGGCGCCGATAGACCATGGGTCTGCACCGCTTCCCGTTATGGTTTATCTCCACGGGGGAAATTATCGCGCCGGTACGGGGTCCTATCCCGTCTATGACGGGAGCGCTCTTGCCAATGAAGGTGTTGTGCTGGTTACCCTTAATTATCGCCTTGGTTTTCTTGGCAGATTCGCCCACCCGGCCATGTCGCGCCTTCAACAGAGCGAACCGCTGGCTAATTACGGCCTTATGGATCAGATTGCGGCGCTCGAATGGGTGAAACGCAATATCGGAGGCTTTGGCGGCGATCCTGATAACGTCACAATTTTTGGGCATTCTGCTGGTGGCGTATCTGTCAACGCTCTGATGATTTCACCATCTGCACAAGGATTATTTAATAAGGCCATAGCACAAGGCAGCGCTGTAGGTGTTGATCAGACCCGTTTTTTGTCGCGACCGGGATTACCTGGAGCGCTAGAAGCGTCTATGGAGGATCTGGGCCAAAATTTTGCACGTCATTTTAAAATTGATGGGGAAGACCGGGACCTTGTTTCTGCTCTTCGCGCTTTACCTGTGGAAGATATTCTGCTCTATCAACTTCGCGCTCCCGAAACATTGAATCCAGTAGTGGATGGCAAAGTGATACCGGATAGCATCGCGGTTCTCTTTTCAAAGGGCAAGCAACACAATGTACCTTATATAGCTGGGGCTAATAGTTGGGAGTGGAATCAAATCGCTGTTGGGCCGCCGCAACTGCATGAATTTCTGGCAAAAGCATTTTTAGGGGGCTTTAGCAATGAGGAGTTAAGCATTTACGACGGCCTGTCTCGTGTTGAGGCGTCTCGGCGCTGGTTTGCCGAAGGTATGTTTCTCACCTCCACACGTTATCTTGCAAAGCAGATGGCGCAAGTTTCTGCTCCGACATATCTTTATCGCTATACCTATGTTCAGGAAAATTTACGTGGAAATATTCCCGGCGCGCCGCATGGTGTTGAAGTTGCTTTTTTGTATGATACAGTGCGCAACCACCCGGAGCTTCAACGCCCGCGCGAAGTTCCGTTGACGAACTCAGATCTTGCCATGGGAGATTTGGTGCGCGGCTATTGGGTGCAGTTTGCCAAGACCGGTGATCCCAATGGGGGCGAACGCCCTTTTTGGCCTGCTTATGAGCTGGAGAGTGATTTGACAATGGAGTTGGGAGTGAAAATTGGGCCACGTAAGGGTTTGAACAAAGACATTCTCGATTTCCACGAGAGCAACGCGCTTGCACGGCGGGCCGTGTTGGAAGTGCAAAAAAAGCAAGCGCCCAGTGGGCCCTAATCTGTTACAAGCAGCCAACCCTTCATTCAATAAGATAAAGTGCGAGAGTTCATGACGATACTTGATGGTCCTTCTGTGGCCCCGTTCAGTAACGGTCCTGCAAAACAGCTTGTGGTCTTGTGTCATGGCTATGGTTCGAATGGGGACGATCTGATTGGTTTGGCGCCCCATTGGCAGCGCGCTCTACCAGATGCCGCTTTTATTGCGCCCCATGCGCCCGATCCCGTGCCACTGGCGCCGGGAGGCTATCAATGGTTTCCGATTAGCAATGCAGACCGAGCGGCTGTGGATAGGGGTGTTGTAGCCTCAGCTTCTGTTCTGGACACATTTTTG
>JAJFIO010000052.1 GCA_021774915.1 Alphaproteobacteria bacterium | reverse complement strand
CGGCGTGCGCGGATCTATTTCATTGTCCACCGCCGTTTGCCAGCATCATCCGGAAATCATCGAAGCGTGCGTGGAGCGTGATTGGGAGTTTTTCTCTCACGGTATTTACAACACCCGTTATACCTATGGCATGGACGAGGCCCAAGAACGCGCCATGATCGAGGATTCGATCAAGACGGTCAGGCAAGCCACGGGCAAACGCATCCGCGGCTACCTTGCCCCTGCCCTCACCCACACCGAACACACGATGGATATCATTGCCGAGCTTGGGTTTTATTACTCATGTGATCTATTTCAGGACGATCAGCCACAACCCATTCATGTCAAGAACGGACGCCTAATTTCTCTGCCCTATTCGCTCGAAATCAATGACCACTATGCGTATAACGTCTATGGTCTTTCGCCCCGGCAATACACGGACGTGATCAAACGTCAGTTTGACCAATTGTTGGAAGAAGGCCATGACTCAGGCACCGTCATGTGCATTCCGCTGCATGCCTATCTCGTGGGCCGCTCGCACCGCATTGATGCGTTCCGCGAAGCGCTGGAATATTGCACCAGCAACACAGATGATGTGTGGGTAACAACGGCTGTCGAGATCGCTGAATATTTCTATGAACATTATTACGACCAGACGCTCGCCGATATCGAAAAGCGCGGACGCTCAGCAGGAGCTTAAAAAAATGACGCTGGATAAAAGCTATCTGGAATACCCCTTGCGCCGCCATGGCATGGATCAGGATATTTATCCGTGGTCCAATCTGTTTGAGCGCAAAAAGGTCACATGGCCCGGCAACGCCCGCATCGCTTTATGGATTGTTCCGGCGCTGGAATATTTCCCTCTCGACGTCAAATCGGAACCCTTTAAGGCGCCGGGACATATGGTTACCCCCTATCCCGATTACCGCACCTACACCACGCGCGATTACGGCACGCGCGTCGGGATTTTCCGCATCATGAAAGTGCTGGATACCTTTGGCCTTAAAGCCTCTGTCGCCACTAATGCCCGCATCGCCGAGCGCCACCCCTTTTTGATCAATGAAATCACGCGCCGGGATTGGGAAGTCATGGCACACGGGCTTGACATGAACACCCTGCATTATGGCGGCATGGATAAGGCTACCGAGGCGGCCAACATACAAAAGACCGTGGATATTTTGCGAGAAACTTCAGGGCAGCCTGTCACCGGCTGGTTGTCACCGGCACGCTCCGAATCTGAGAACACGCTCGATCTACTGCCCGAACACGGGATCGACTATGTCTGCGATTGGGTGAATGACGATATGCCCTACCAAATGGCGAGCAAAAGCGGCTCCCTGCTCGCCATGCCCCATTCCAACGAACTTGATGACCGGCAGATCTCGGTAAACTACCATCACCCAGAGGCGGTCTTTGAAGAACAATTGATCGACGCGTTTAATTGTCTTTACAAAGAATCAGCAACCCATGGCGGACGCATCATGGCCATCACGCTGACCCCCTATATTATCGGCCTGCCTTATCGGATCAAATCTCTGGAAAAAGTTTTAGGCCACATCACCGGTCATGACGGCGTGTGGTCGGCCACCGGCGCCGAGATTGCCGCCGCATGGAAAGCACAGCAATAAGCGACAATCAAATTTTTTGAAGAGAGCGCAAATGGACTTTGCTGACGCTGTTTATATCCTGATTGCCGCGCTCTGGGCGGGGGTTATCGTGGGGGTGTCTTTTCTGGCCGCTCCGGCGAAATTTGGCGCGTCTTTACTCTCCCGCACCGCGGCGCTTGATGTTGGGCGGCGGACCTTCAAAATACTGCTGCGCACCGAGTTCGGCCTTGCCCTTGCACTGGGTATCGTTTGCGCGTTGACGCCCTCGCACCAGGTACGCTTGATCGCCTGGGCGTTGCTGACCGTGATTGTCGCCGCGCAATACCTCTGGCTCTGGCCTGCGCTCAACGCTCGCGCGCAAACCATCATTGACGGCAACGCCCCGCCCCCGCAATCACATCATAAAGTATATATTGTGATCGAAGCCGCTAAAGCCGGCCTTTTGATAGGCCTGGCGCTGACGGCGCTTCTGCGACTTATCTAGTTAGAGTGTGGATCGTCGGGACCGCTGGCGCTGTAACGCGCCTCCGCCTCCATCATATCCGGCAATCCGATAATGTTATTCAGGCCGGTAAAATCGACCATGCGCGCCGCCCAGTCGGCTGTCGACCCTTGGTCTTTAAGGTGAGCCAGCAATTCACCCGCCATAAACGCATAGGCGCGCATGAGTGTTCCCGGGAAAATAACCAGCGAAAACCCCATCTCACCAAGTTCAGCCGCCGATTTGAGAGGCGTTGAGCCCCCTTCCACCATATTCGCCATCAGCGGCACGGAGGCGCCGAACCGGCTGGTGATCTGCTGCATCTGACCCAGGTTTTGCGGCGCTTCGACAAACAGCAGATCGGCGCCCGCTTGCGCGTAAGCCGCGGCCCGGTCAAGCGCGCAACTTATTCCCTCGACCGCAATGGCATCCGTGCGCGCCACAATCAATGTCTGTTGCGTTTGACGCGCATCCACCGCGGCCTTCACCTTGCCGATCATTTCCGCTTCACCGATCAGCGCTTTTCCTTTCAGATGTCCGCATTTCTTGGGTGTGACCTGATCTTCGATTTGAATGGCATTGGCCCCTGCTCGCTCAAACAGGCGCACCGTGCGCTGTACATTGAGCGCATTGCCGAATCCCGTATCCGCATCCACCACCAAAGGCAGGCTCACCCGATCAGAGATAGCGCTGATGGTCTCAGCCACTTCCGTCATACTGACAAGGCCCAGATCAGGCCGCCCTAATTTGGTGTAGGCGATATTGGCGCCGGACACATAGGCGCAGGTAAATCCCGCCCTTTCGATAAGCAGCGCGGACAGCGCGTCAAAACAACCGGGCGCAACCAAAGGCGCTGCGTGGGTCAACAAGTCTCGAAGGGTTTGGGGGTTCGGCATATGATTTCTCTTTATTGTTTTATCAGTTTTTTCTTCAAGTGTGGAATCAACCCCCCATCACGAATGATTCCCGCCAAGTGAGGCGGGAGAGGCGTGACGTGATAAGTCTTATCCGTCGTTAAATTATGGACTTTTCCAGTCAAAATATCCACGATGAGATCATCACCCATGTGAATTTCATCTGCCTGCGGAAAGAAAAACACCGGTAGGCCGACATTAAACGCATTGCGATAAAAAATGCGCGCGAATGATTTTGCAAGAACAACGCTCACCCCTAAATGCTTGAGCGCGGAGGGCGCCACCTCCCGCGCCGACCCCATCCCCATATTCTCCCCCGCAACGAAAACATCGCCTGGTTTGACCTCTCCAGCAAAGGTAGGGTCGAGCGCCTCCAGACAATGGGACGCCATTTCGTCCAAGGGCATGACGAGCGTATGGCCAGGCGCCAGCGCATCCGTATCAATATTGTCGCCATAGACCCAAGCCCGCGCCATTAGAGCACATCTCGCGGATCGGCAATCCGTCCGGCCAGAGCGGATGCCGCCACCGTATAAGGCGATGCCAAATAGACTTGAGAATTTGCATGCCCCATACGGCCTTTAAAATTCCGGTTGATGGAGGCAATACAGATCTCGCCATCCGCCAGCACCCCTGCCCCCATGCCTGCGCAGGCCCCGCACCCGGTGGGAAGCAAGATCGCGCCTGCCGCCGTCAGAATTTCCAATGTGCCATCGGCCGCAGCGGCCGCCGTGGTTTTGGTGGATGCCGGCGCGACGAGAAGCCGGGTTTGAGGAGAAACGCACCGCCCTTTCAGAACTTCAGCCACCATATGCAGATCGGAAAGCTTCGCGCCTGTGCACGCGCCGATATAGCATTGATCAACAGATTGCCCACTATGCTCGGTTACGGGCGCACTGTTCGCCGGTGAGTGGGGCGCCGCCACGTGGGGCTCCAGCGCCGACGCATCAAAATGATGAAGGGCTGTGTAGGGTGCACCCGCATCGCTGCGCCAGGACAAAGCATCCCCGTCCACCGCGCCGCCATGGGCTTTGATATGGATGAGCGTTGTCTCATCAGGCTCAATAAGCCCGGTGTCGCACCCCAGTTCGGCCGCCATATTGGTCAACACCATGCGCTCGGCCATGTCCATGGCTCTCACCATATCGCCGCCGAACTCCACCACCTTGAAACTGTTATCCATGCCCAATTCCCGGCATAAAAACAGCATGACGTCTTTGGCGGCGACACCCGCGCCAAAAGCACCGGACCAGTTAACGCGGATCGTTTCAGGCACCTGAACCCAGGTCTCCCCCGTGACCGCGATTGCAACCATATCCGTATAGCCAAACCCCGCTATATAACATCCAAACGCGCCGCCCGTTGGAGAATGGGAATCTCCTCCGCACACAAACATTCCGGGTTTGAGAAATCCGTGCTCCGGCAGGACAATATGAGAAATCCCTTGCATATCGTAAAAATGTTGAATGCCTTGGCTTTTGACAAAATCCCGCGTGGTTTTCAATATGGCCGCGCTTTGCGGGTCAACCGCGGGAACGAAGTGATCGGTCACGATCACGATTTTGTTGGGGTCTTTTAAGGGCGCGCCCAGCGCCTCCAGATGCGGCATCCAGCGCCGCGGCCCGCTGGAATCATGCGCCATCAGCAGATCAACCTGGGCTGTGACAATATCGCCCGGCGAGACGCTATCGCGTCCGGCCGCCCGCGCCAGGATCTTTTGCACTAATGTGAGCGCCATACTATCCTTAACCAGTTGATTTTCGAGCCCATTTATAGCAGAAAACCGGTCTTTCCGTTGACTTTTTTACAGGCTAAAAGACCTTAACTTAAATGCGCTTTCCCTCAGAGCATTTTGAACTTTCGCGAAGAAGCGCGCGGAGAACGTGGGTTGCGCGGCCCGTACCGTCTCCCTAAAATATTCCAAATATGCGCGACGGAGAGGCCCGGAGAGGGCCCGGCCCCTCTTCGGTTTGATACGGAGAGACGCGTTGGGGCAAGAAGTTTCGCACTTAAGTTACGAGGAGGCTGAGCGCGCGGCATTTCGGGACCGGTTGCGAGACGAGACCAAGATCCTCAAACGTTGGTTTGACGAAGGCGTGTTTGAAATTTCTGATCCACCGACGACGGGCCTCGAGATTGAGGCTTGGCTCTTGGATGAAAATCACTTGCCGGCGCCTGAGAGCGAGAGTTTTATCTCCGCAGTAAATGATCCGCGCGTCGTGCCGGAACTTTCGAAATTCAATTTCGAACTGAATGTCGACCCGCAGAAGCTTGCCCAGAATTTTCTGTCAAATATACAACGTGACCTGGAAACCCTTTGGGCTGACTGCGTGCGTGCGACGGAACAGCTGCGCCTGCGCCCGGTGAGTATCGGTATTTTGCCGACGGTTCGCGATGAAATGTTACAACCCTCGTGGATGTCGAATTCCAACCGGTATAGTGCAATAAGTGCTGAGCTTTTTCGCCAACGCCAGAAGGAGCCTCTGCATATTCACATTGAAGGAAAGGACACGCTGGACTATCGATGCGATCACATTATGCTTGAAGCGGCGTGTACGTCGTTACAAGCCCATCTATCAGTGACGCCGCAAAATGCGGTTCGCCTACAGAACGCCTCGATGATTGCGGCAGGCCCGCTGGTTGCGGCGACGGCGAATTCTCCCTATCTTTATGGGCGATCGCTATGGTCCGAGACCCGAATCCCTGCCTTTGAGCAATCGACCATGGCGCATGGGTTTCGCGATGTGCAGGGACGAAACACGCTTCGGGTAACATTTGGGACGGGATATCTTCGGCACAGTTTTCTCGAACTCTTTCTGGAGAATTTGAGCTACCCCGCCTTGCTGCCGGCGCTTGATAACAATGCCGACCAGCTCTTCCATTTGCGCTTGCAGAACGGCACGATTTGGCGGTGGAACCGGCCCATTGTCGGCTTCAATGCGGCCGGCGCGCCTCATTTGAGAATTGAGCATCGGTCCATGCCTGCGGGGCCGAGCCTTACCGACATGATTGCTAATCTCGCGCTCTATTTTGGGCTGACTTTAGCGCTTGGCAGTGCGGACACGCCGCCGGAATCACAGACGCCGTTTGAAGATGCCCGGGCAAACTTTTATGCCTGCGCCAAAGAAGGGTTGAGCGCGCGGGTGAGATGGGCGGGTCAAACTGTCGGTGTTCAATCTTTGCTGTTTGAGCATCTTTTGCCGCGGGCCAAACATGAACTTGCGCGCATGGGAGCTTCGCCATCCGACCTTGACTATTATTTTGATGAAATTTTGAAGGAGCGGCTGCGAACTGGCCGGACGGGGGCGACGTGGCAAAATAGTTTCATCGCTTGTCATGGCGAGAATTTTCAAGCCCTCACAGAGGCCTATGTGGCGCAGCAGGCGACCGGGGCGCCGGTGCATTTATGGACGGTCTAGAGCCGTTCCGACTTTATTTGACACACAGAACGGCTCTAAGGTGTTGTTTGGTCGCATTTCCTTCACGCGAACCGGTGCCCACTTCGCTCGGAAATGCTCTAATACCAAAAAGGAGCGGTCTGAATGCAGCTTGATCAGCTTGATTATTTGCCAACGGATCTTTTGGATGTTGATCTGTGTGGCATACAGCGGGTCTTTCCCAATCCCACGCTTATCTCAATTGAGGGACAACGCAGGGAACCGCTCTTCGTTTCAACAGTGTTGCACGGCAATGAGGCGACGAGCTTTCATGTCCTCAAGGCCTTGACCGCGCGCTACGCTGATTCACCGCCGCCGCGCAGCCTCATGATCTTTGTCGGAAATGTTATGGCGGCAACGCAGGGAGCAAGATTCCTGCCGGATCAACTCGATTTCAACCGCATCTGGGTGGGCGGCGACGGGCCGATCGTTGATCTCGCCCATAGGGTCACGCAAAGCGCCCGCCACGCAGAAATCTTCGCCAGCATCGACATCCACAACAATACCGGCGCCAACCCGATTTATGGGTGCATCAATTCTCTTCGGCCGGCCGATCTGCAAATGGCGGCGCTGTTTTCTTCCGTGGGCGTGTATTACGACAATCCCAGCACAACGCAATCGATCGTCTTTTCCCGTTTTTGTCCGGCGGTGACCATTGAATGTGGACAAAACGGCGATGCGGAGGGGCTTGCCCGCGCGATTAACTTGGTCGAGCAGGTTCTGCGCCTTGAGCGGTTCTCGCAACATGGGCCTTCAGACGATGCGCTTA
Organism: Alphaproteobacteria bacterium; assembly: GCA_021774915.1. GTDB lineage: Bacteria > Pseudomonadota > Alphaproteobacteria > SMXP01 > SMXP01 > JAJFIM01. The sequence goes on along the minus strand of JAJFIO010000052.1, from coordinate 733 downwards.
AACTTTATCGGACCGTGGGGCGCGTTATGATCGATCCAATGATCCGATTCTCATTTGGCGATCAGGGCGCTGAATTAGTCCTTCGTGCGGATTTGGAGACACTTAATTTCTCAGAATTGCGCGCGGGGACGGTGTGGGCGGACGCTTGTTCTGTCGCCAAACCTTTTACAGTGCTGGACGAGCATGGGACTGATTTGACGGACCACTTCTTTGTGTTTGACGGCCAAAAGGTTCTCCTCAAGCAAGCGGTGATCCCGTCTATGATCACACGCGACAAGACGGTGATCGGCCAAGATTGCTTGTGCTATCTCATGGTGCCGCAATTGTATTAGTCCTCAATCGTCTTTGGGAGATGTGAGGGAAATTAAAGAGCCAATTTCAAAGCGAGACACGACCCATCGCCGCTAATGCTTTATACTTAAAATATATTGTGTTATAGTAAAGATCACGATCTGCCCAATTATAAGTATTTCTTTATTTGGGCTAGAGTGCATTCGCAAAAGCGGAAACCGGTTTTGCGATAAAATGCACGACCAAACAATACCTTAGAGCGCGCCCGCTGAGTCTACATTAAACAAACGCACTCTAGAGCTTAACCCGCCTGGCCCCTTCTACTAGGACTGAAAACATGGCACTTCAGGAAAAATCCTCCCCGCATTCACCCTACAGCGCCTTTCGCTGGGATGACCCGCTGCTTCTGGATGAGCAGTTGGGAGAAGACGAGCGCCTCCTG
>JAJFIO010000051.1 GCA_021774915.1 Alphaproteobacteria bacterium | reverse complement strand
TGCCCACATCGGCAGGTGACGGGGCAGCGACAAAAACAGTTTAGCAATCACGGGCATGGGCTTGGGTCTCCTTGATCGGGCGTGAGGCGGCTTTTGTAAGGCCTGCGCTCAAAAATATGTCCCGCCTCATTTGAGTGTGATTAGAGCAGAGTGAAGCTGAACCGCGCCTGAACCAGAAGTTAAGGGGGCCGTTAACCACCCTTGAGGCGCGGGGAGGGGCTTCAGGCGGGCGACATTGCACTTGGGGCTTAAATTCCTTAAGCTTGAGCCATCTGCAAAAAATGGCTCGGAAAATATCGAGCAAGGGGGCGTTCGTGGGCAAAAGGGTAAGTGGCCATGTGCTGCGATCAGTAGGGCGTCTGGCCTTTGTTATTGGTTTGGCGCTGGCGCTAGGGGCGTGTTCGGGGCTCTTGCCGCGGGCGACAGCAGTCAAGCAATCGCCTTTTGAATCTTACAAGCAGGCGCGAGATGCGTTTGACTCGGTGGTGCTAGGGCAGACCACACAGCGCGAGTTGGTGCGCGCGGGCTATGCCGAAGGCGTTGTGCCAAATATCCGTGTGCTGACTTATCTTGATATCATTGAAATTTTTCTGCCCCAGCAATCCTTCCAAATGAAAGACCTCGATCCGGTGCTGCAAGAGTGCATCAAGGCGCAAGTGCGGTGCCGCGCGCTGGAGGCGCGTCCCGGCAGCACCAATGCGCGGCGCTATGGCAATGCGTTTCTGGATGTTTTCAATTTCAAGCGCAACACCCAGGAGACCGGATGGAGCGCCGCCGCTCTGTTCATCCTGCTCGATGACACAGTGGTCTACAAATTATGGTCCGGCACGCCCAAGATCGATGAAACCCGCCTTGCCGTGAATCCTCTGGGGCCGCTTCAGGACTTGGGCAATATTTTTAACTCCGCCGCCGGCGGCGTGGCGTCAGGCCTGACCAGCAATAATTAAAGAAAGGCGCTTCTGACGTTCCGGGTTGCGCCTAGCTGCGCCCACCATTGACCCATCGTGCACCAAAGATGCACCAGGAACGATCCATATGAGGCTCAATGTGTTACACTGGGCGCGCTCTTATCCACGGGGCGGTTGGGGATAAAGCGCCTCTAGCGCGGCGCCATGACCATGATCATCTGACGGCCTTCCATTTTGGGCGATAGCTCCACTTTGGCGACCTCGTCAACTTCTTCCTGAACCTTCTTGAGAAGATCCATGCCAAGATATTGATGCGCCATCTCCCGTCCGCGAAAGCGCAGCGTGACCTTCACCTTGTCGCCTTCTTCAAAAAAGCGATACATGGCGCGTAACTTCACCTGATAATCATGGGTGTCGATGTTGGGACGCATTTTGATTTCTTTGACGTCGACCGTCTTCTGCTTCTTCTTGGCCTCGTTGCGCTTTTTCTGTTCCTGGTATTTGAATTTACCATAGTCCAGAATTTTGCACACGGGCGGAGCGGTATTAGGAGAAACTTCCACCAGATCCAATCCGGCTTCTTCTGCCGCTTCTAAAGCGGTTTCGATGGGGACTGTCCCTCTCTTTTCTCCTTCTGCGTCGATCAGAAGCACCTCCGGCACTTCAATCATGTCGTTGACGCGCGGCCCTGTTTTTTTGGGTGGCGCGGCTATTGGTCTGCGAGCGATTTTAATCCTCCTCTATCTGTTGAGTGATCAGACACGATCTGATCGCTCCATTATGACATCAAGTCAAGTTTAACACTAGGTATATGCGATATTATGGCGAAGGGGGCAAGCGGCTGAGTGGCAGTGATGTATTTATGCCTCATCGGCGTTTTCCGCGCCCCCTTCGCGTTCCTGAGGCTTTTTTTCAGACGGTTGGTCAGACTGCGCGGGGCGGGGTGGCAGATTTTGCAGTTTTTCCCAGACTTCGCCGACGCTGATATCGGCAATTTTCTTGGCTGATACAAGCGTGACACTGTGTCCGCGCGGCGCGCACAGGTCGGGATTGGTTTCAGCGGAAAAGAGGACGACGCTGGGACAGTCGGAACCGGCGATCAGGTGCATCGGGCCGGTATCGTTGCCAATGCTGAGTTCCGCCTGACGGGCGAGCATGATGATCTGTATGTAATCGGTCCGATTGATCAGGCTGAGCGCTCCGGGGCAGGCTTTTTGAATAATGAACGCATCATCTTTATCGACATCGGTCCCTATTAACACCGGCATGAGTCCGGCGCGCCGCAATCGCATGGCGAGAGAGCCGTAATGCTCGGCGGGCCAGCGTTTTTCGGGGTGATCAGGCGCCCCTCCGGGCACCACAAGCGCAAAAGGCTTACGGATTCCGAACCAGGTCAATTCGGTGCGCGCTGCGCCGCGCTGCACGTCACGCGCCCAGCTCACATCGGGTGGCGGCGCCGTGTCACCCACGCGCCCCTTTCCCAGGCCAACGCCTGCCATAGCCAATTGCTCAGCCTGCCGGTCAATGGTGTGCATTTTTCTGCGCTTGCGGTTTTTGTGAGGATGCGAGCAGCCCGAGACGATGCCCGACCATTCGGGCCGAAAAGGCCAGAGCATCCGAAAAAAAAGATGAGAGCGGGACGAGTTCTGCAAATCATAGACCCGTCCGAACCGGGCGCGCCTGATCCGGCGGGCCTGTTTCAGCGCGCCTGCAACTCCCGTCCGGTGATCGTCTTGCCAGACCTCATCGAAATAAGGGCTTTGCCGGCCAAGTTCGGCATAGGGCGCGGTTGTCAGCAAAGTCACTTTAGCGTCGTAATGATACTCTCTAATCGTCCGGCAGGCGGCCAGAGTCTGCACGAAATCGCCCAGCGGACCCAGTGAAATCACCAGGATATTATCGAGCTTTCGTTTTTTGCGTCTCACGTCGTTTCTCAAAGGCCCCAATCGATTCTTGATATACTGCCATGGTTTTAGCGCACATTTGCTTCACGGAATAGGTTTTCACCACATGGGCGCGCGCCCGCGCGCCAAGGGCAGCGATAGCGCCGGGCTCAAGGCTCAAAGTGGCGTCAAGCGCTTGCGCCAGGGCTTCTGAGTCATTTGGAGCAACCAGCCAGCCGGTTATGCCATTGATGACTGTCTCGCGGGCGCCTCCATGATCGGTAGCGATCACCGCTTTGCCCATGGCCTGGGCTTCAACCGCAATCCGGCCAAAAGCCTCGGCCCGCGTCGAAGTGGAAACCACCACCTGACTTAACGCATAGGCGGCGGGCATATCGCTGCAATGGCCGACGATCCGCACGCGGTCTTCAAGTGCTGGCGCGCGACTTAAAGTGTGCAACTCCTCTTCATAGGCCTGTCTCCCTTGCGCATCACCCGCCAGAACGCAGACGAACCGCCTTTGCCCGCGTTCTATCAGCTTGAGGGCCGCCTGGATTAACACCGCCTGACCTTTCCAGCGGGTCAGCCGTCCAGGCAATAAAATGATGGGCCGTGTGTCGTTTTCGAGCCCCCAGGCATGGCGCATGGCTTTCAAGCGATCATCGCTCACGTGATGGGGGTGGAAAGCCGTGAGGTCTAGTCCGCGCGGGATGGTAACGATTTTCTCAGCGGCCAGTGGATAGGTCTTGCGAATCTGCTGCGCGATGAAGGCCGAATTGGCAATGACCCGGTCGCCCCGCACCATGATGGAATTATAAAAGCGTTTGAGCGCGGATTTGGCGCCATATGTGCCGTGATAGGTAGTCAGGAACGCAATGCCGCAGGCCCTTGCGGCAAAGTAGCCACTCCATGCCGGTGCGCGTGATCGCGCATGCACCAGCGAGATGTGATAGCGCTGGATAAGGCGTTTCAGGCGAGAGATATTGCGCCAAATCGTGTATGGGTTTTTGGAGTCGACCGGCAAAAAAATGACTGTCGCGCCCGTGGCTTTCAGTTCACCTACCATCCGGCCGCCGCGTGTGGCCACTACCGCATGGCCTCCAGCGGCCATCACGGCGCGCGCGATATCGACGGTTGTGCGCTCTGCGCCGCCGGTTTGCAAAGTCGGGATGATCTGCAATACGTTAAGATGCTTGGCTGTGCGCGCAGAATTGCTGGATTGGTTACTTAACTGAGGCACGATAAACTTTCGCTGGGGCGCATTTAGGAAAAGTGTACGCGGTTTTCCGTAAAAAATGAGCACAAAACAATAACCTGGACCATTTTTACAATTCATCGAATTGGAGAACATGGTTTTAAAGAGATAACACTTCCATGTCCGTTTCCCCTCTCTCCGACCCTCAAAAGCTGGTCCGCCCGGACGCTGAGACAATCGCTTATCGTGTGCGTTCTGGCAACGGCCCGAATGGGGGTGCAAGCATAGAAAATGTTGGCGTCGTGTGGTTGGGCGGTTTCAAATCTGACATGATCGGCACTAAGGCCGCCGCGCTTGATGAATGGGCTGTGCAGACACAGAGACATTTCGTGCGGTTTGATTATTTTGGTCATGGGGAGTCGTCCGGCGAATTTGTCAAAGGCACGATGGGCCGCTGGTTGGATGACGCCCTGGCGGTGCTGGATGCCATTGTGCAAGGTCCGGTGGTTCTTGTGGGCTCCAGCATGGGGGGGTGGATCGCGCTGCTGGCAGCGCTGGCCCGGCCCGACCGGGTAATCGGCTTGGGTTTAGTGGCGCCGGCTCCGGATTTCACTGAGGATCTGATATGGGATCTGGCTTCAGACGAGGTCAAACAGGTCTTGATGTCAGGCGAGATTTATTCTGAACCTTCCGAATATGATGATGAGCCTTATGAGATTACCATGGGACTCATTGAAGAGGCCCGCCGACACCTTTTGCTGCGGGGGCCTATCGATCTCCAATGTCCAGTGCGTATTTTGCACGGGCTAGCTGATGTTGATGTGCCGTGGCGGCGCTCCGTGAAGCTGATAGAACAGCTCACAACCCAAGATGTTGCGGCGAATTTTATTAAGGACGCCGATCACCGGATGTCTGATGATCAGAACATCGCGCGTCTGGTGTCGATGGTGGCTGACCTATGCCGCTCTGTTGAGACGTGAAGGGATTGCATTTTACGCGGATGAGCCTTCTGTCCATTCACGGCGTACGTCCTCGTCGGTTTCATCCGGCTCATACAGGGCTTTGAGCGCTTCAAAATGGTCCTGACTGTCAAGCTGGCCAGCAGCCCAGATCGCCATGGCGCGCACAAGAGGCGAGGGATCAGACATAAGGTTTTGCGCGTAGGGCACGAGCTTAGTGTCATTCGAATTGCCGATGGCGATCAACACATTGCGGATAAACCGGTCGCGTCCGATGCGCTTGATGGGAGTGCGGGAGAAAAAAATTCGAAAAGCGGTGTCATCCAATTGCGACAAATCCGCCAGAAGGGGGGCTTTTAATTCCGATCTGGGATGAAATGCGGCCTCCCCAGCCGTCTGCGCAAATTTATTCCAGGGGCACACGGCCAGACAGTCATCACAGCCATAAATCCGGTTGCCCATGGCGACGCGGAAAGATTTGTGAATGTGTCCCTTGTGTTCGATGGTGAGATAGGAAATACACCGGCCTGCATCGATCTTGTGGGGGCCGGTGAAAGCTTCTGTAGGGCAGATATCCAGGCAGTCCCGGCAAGTGCCGCAATGGTCCGTAAAGGGCTCATCGGGCTCCAGGGGCAAGGTGGTGAAGATAGAGCCCAAAAAAAGCCACGACCCAAACGATTTGGAAACAAGATTTGTATGTTTACCTTGCCATCCGAGACCTGCGGCTGCCGCCAGCGGTTTTTCCATCACGGGCGCCGTGTCAACAAAGACCTTCACCTCAGCCCCGGTTTCCTGAACGATCCAGCGGGCGGCGGCTTTCAGCTTTTTCTTGAGCACATCGTGATAGTCTTTCCCTTGAGCATAAACGGAGAGGGCGCCGCTGGACTTTTTTTCCAAGAGGGCGAGGGGTGAGACTTCAGGCCCGTAATTCATGCCGACAACGATCACGCTTAGCGCTTCGGGCCAGAGCCGGGCTGGATCGGCGCGCCATTCTGCGCGGTCCTCCATCCATGCCATGCTTGCATGGCGCCTCTGCGCCAAAAAAGAGCGCAAATCCGGCGCCGCCTGTTTGATTGCAGAGGGTTTGGTGATCCCGGCGGCGTCAAATCCGCACTCCAGAACATACGTTTTAATTTCTTGAGCGTTGAGTGAGCGGTTCATGGCATGAACAAAAGCCTCAAAAATCTAAATCCTTATAATGACGTGGTGGCGGCATGCCGGGAATCTGATCACTCAGGAGAGTGCGGAAGCTGGGGCGGGATTTGATCCGCGCATACCAATCTTTCGCATCGGGATAATGTATCCAGGCGATATCGCCCAGATAATCGAGAACGGAGAGATGCGCTGCGGCGGTGATGTCAGCGATGGTGAAGTGATCGCCAGCCAGCCAGCGCCGCTCAGTCACGAGATAACTTAAGTAGTCCATATGCCCTCGGATGTTATCCAGCGCCCAACGGACGCAGTTCATGTCCGGCGCACCACTGCCGCTCAGGCGTTTTTCGATTTTCTCCGTAAGGAGATCTCTAGTGACATGAGCATGAAACAATTCGTCAAACCAGGCCGCCAGGCGCCTGGCTTCAGCGCGATCTATAGGACTGCCTCTCAGAAGGGGATGTTCGGGATAAACTTCCTCCAGATATTCAATAATCGCGCCGCTGTGAATGATGATGGCCGGCTTGTCGTTTTGTGTGTCCGTAGCATCGACCAAAACCGGAAGAGTGCCTGCGGGATTCATCTCTAGAAGCGCCTCACTTGGTGCGCACATACTGTCGGAAATAAGTTCAAAGCTCAGTTTTTTTTCCGCCAACGCCACGCGCACTTTTCGGCAGAAGGGAGAGAGGGAAAAGTGGTAAAGATCAAACATGAGTGCCTTAGTAATGATTAAGAGAGAATAATATACGCATAAGCGCAATGGACGATGATTTTCAAGAGCAAACATGTCGAACGTCAATAAATCCGTGAAAGGAATAATGCGGTTAAGCGCAAGGCGGGTTATCAGGTCTCGTAATCTGCTATGGCGCCCAAGCGTTGAGATCCGGCGCAACACACCTGCCGGGTTAGCGGCTATTATAGATGGGTGCTGCACAGAGAGGATAAAAGCCGCCGAATCCCGCTCTCAGCTCCCTTGTTGCTTAACAGGGTTAAAATCAGCTAGTATCATCCGTATAGAAGGTGGGGGCCTTTGATGACTTATGAAAAACTCTCTTATATCGTGTGATCCTCAAGCACCAATGTGCTTGGTGTTTGTGTGTTTGCGAGTGTTTTCATAAGGTTAGTTCGTCTCGGCCATGAGGATTTCCTGTCATGGTTGTGGTGGCTCGTCTGAGGCCTCTGTTGGTAAATTGGTGGACTTTAATTAGAAAAGGGCAGGGGCATTATGTTTCGCTTTGGAGATCTGTTTATAAGCCTCATCATCGTTGTGGCATTGACCATCGGCGGTGTGATGTATTTGACCGGTGATGACGATACCGCTCCAGTGGTGGTTGAGGAGCAGGCATCTGACGATGCTGAAACCGGAACGTCAGATATGATGACGGAAGAAGCCGAAGATATGGCTGGCGACGCGGCTATGGATGCGGTGGAAGATGTTGCTGACGATGCAACGGATGATGCTGCGGATATGGCAATGGATGTTGCAGAAGACGCTGCTGAGGATGCAGTGGATGATGCCGCGGATATGGCAATGGACGCTGCAGAAGACGCTGTTGAGGATGCTGCGGATGATGCGGTGGATATGGCCGTAGACGCTGCTGAAGATGCTGCGAGCGACGCTGCAGGCGATGTGCTCCCCTAGAGAGGAGGATCGGCTTCCCCGCGTCCAAATGAATTGGGTGTTCACTTGACGCTCATGGCCCCTTGTGTGGACTTTCATCCGCACAAGGGGTTTTTGGTTTTCTCAGATCCAAAGATCGAAGATGGGAAAAGCCTTATTCACCCTGATCGGGTGATCCACCAAGCAGATCCCGTAAAATATCCTTCGGGCTCAGAGGTTGTGGCTCAGTTTCGCCTTCCTCTTGCGGCGTTTCTTCTGCAGGGATTTCTGTGCTCTCTGTGCTCTCGGACTTTTTCTTGCCGCCGAATAGACCATCAATCAGCCCACCGAGCGGGTCCTGTCCTTCTGAAACACCCGGGATCAGGTTGTCGGTGAAGAGGCCGGCTAGATCAGGGCGGTAAGAGAGCCGGTCCCAATTTCCCTTCACAATGATCGGAACGGTAAATCCAGATGCATCTTTGCTGCCGCCTTGACCAGCTTTGTCGCCAACGATTTTTGTTCGTATGCGATATTTGACGGATTGTTTGATAAGGTCGACATTTCCCCCGCCGGTCACGCGTAAGAAGGGGTTGAGCAGTAACAGATCCGTGTTGGAGACTTGTCCCTTATTGACTGTGAAAGTGCCGGTCATTTCGGCGAAGTCGGTTTTGGACCCGCCGCTAGTGTCTTCGGGCGTTTCTCCCTCAGTGTTACCCGTCTCGTCGTCTTTCTTTTTACCGAACATGTCCTTGGCGGTGCGGGCCAGAGACGCGAGATTGATGCCGCGCCAGGCGCCGTCGGCGATCTGAAGGTCGCCTTTGCCGGAGAGATTACGGATGAGCGCGTCTTCAGAGTTTCCGTTTGTAGCCAGTGAATAAGTAATGTCTCCGATGCCCTCGAGCCGGTCAAATTCCATGGCGTCGCTGAGGAAGGCCAGAGCATCAATATTGGCAAGGGTGAAGGAGGTGGCGAATTGAGTCGTGGATTTTCTGGCGTTGATCGTCAGTGATCCTTCTCCTGTGCCGTCATAAAGGCTGACTTGGCCCAGCGAAGCGGAGAGAAGCCCATTAGTGATTTTCAGGTCGAGATCACCCTTGCCGATCTTGATTTTTTTAAACAGGATTTTTCCGGCGCTTAAGGACAGATCCGCATCAAGGGAACGCAGGGCCGAGAAATCCATCGGTACTAAGGACCATCCTGTCGAGGGAGATGTTTGAGAACCGGTTGTAGAAGTCGTTTTGCCGGTCTGGGCGCTAGGTGTCTGGGCGCTAGGTGTCTTGGCGTTCCCCGTCGAGGTAAAAGCATTGGCGTCAAACGCGTCGAGGCTCAGAGCGCCTGTCAGTTTTGGTCTAGCTCCGGACAGGGCAAGCGTCAGATCGCCGTTTCCGGTCATGCCGTCGAAATTCAGCTTTGTCTTTTGAAAAAGGATGCGATTTTTAGTGGCATTGATCTGGCCCGCCATTTTGAGCGCCCCAAATCCGGAGGTTCCGTCAATGGGGGCGTCCAGAGCCGCGCTGAGACGCCGCAGGGAAACCACGTCCAGATCATAGGAGCCATCCAGAACGGGCGATTGCGCCGGCTTTTTTGAAACTGTGCCGTCAAAGGTCGTTTTACCCAAGGCAGAATCGAGCCGGAGAGAGGCGGGGCTGTCTCCGCCATCCAACAGGATCCGGGGCATATCTAGATTGACAGTGAGATTGACAGTCTGATCGCCCAGGGCGACCGAGCCGCGCGCCTGAAGCGGGCGATCAAGATCAGTCAAGGAGAACTGCATATTGATCCCCTCATAGGTGCTGAGGGCCCCTGTTGTATCGCGGTATGTCACGCGTCCATTCACTAGGCGCACATCCTTGAGACTGATATCTGAAAGATCGAGGGCGGGCGTGAAGGCGGACGGAGATGACGTGTCCTGCGACGTGGAAAGAGGGGCTTGCTGAGCGGCTTTGACTGGCGCAAACGACCAATTGGGCGAGCCAGTGGCCGCATCTTCCAAATTGATGTCTGGTGTGATCAGCTCAAAGCGGTCGACTTTGACGGCGCCTTTGACCAGAGCCAAGAGATCAATCACCACGTCCAGCTCTTCCATCTTGGCAAAATATGCCGCTTTTCCGGATGGGGAATTCCCGACGGTGACATCTGCAAGGAGAATCTCGAACCTGGGAAAGAAGCTCAGGCGTACATCCCCATCTATGGATATGTCCCGGCCCGTTGCGCGCGCCAGAGCGTTAGCCACCGGGCCGCGATAGACTTCAGCGGGAATAAAGGATGGCACGGCAACCAAGATCCCGACGATTATCAGGAAAATAACAAGAAGACCGAGAAACAGTTTACGCATGACAAAAGCCCGCCCGTGAATGTGTCAAAGGATAAGAGCTTATGTCTAGTCCCTTACTTTGGCAATTCTGTGGCCGTATTGCGAAAGTGCGGGCCGGCCTTTGTGGAAGGGGTTTATTCGGCGAGCACCAGAGTGTTGGGGAATGTGATGATCACCTTTGTTCCCTGCTCGGGAACACTGGTGATATTGAAAAGAGCTTTGTTGGCCTCGGTTAGGGCTTTGGCCAGTGGCAGACCCAGTCCCGTCCCTTTCGCCATCGGATTATTGGCCTGCGCGCGGGCTGCTGACGGGGTCTGTTTGAAGGGCTCCAGGGCCATTTTGAGTTCATCTTGAGTCATACCCATACCGGTATCGCGGACGCTGAGATTGATCGTTCCGTTCTGGTTTGACGTGGCCGCGACATAGACATCATTTCCTGCGTGACTGAATTTTATGGCGTTTGAAATGAGATTGAGGAGGATTTGGCGGACACTTCTCTGATCCGCCACAATATGAGGAAGATGTCCGTCAACATTGGTGTGGATGGCGATTTTTCCTTTGTTTGCCAAAGGGCGGACCAAGGCCGCGCAATCGTCGATGATAGCTTTTAGATCGACATCTTCCTGGTCAACGTTGAATTGCCCAGCTTCGATCTTTGACATATCAAGAAGGTCGTTCACCAAGCTCAATAAAAAGGCGCTGCTGGCATGTATGTCTGCAACATATTCTTTGTAGCGCTCATTTCCCATGGGCCCCATATGCTCTTGGCTCATGACCTGGGAAAAACCGATAATGGCATTGAGCGGTGTGCGCATTTCATGGCTGAGTGTTGCTATGAAGTCTGATTTCTGGTTGTTACGGGCCCGTGCCTGATCGCGCTCCCGTTTGAGAACGGTTGCTATTTTCTGTTCTTCAGTGGCATCGCGCAATGTGGCGAAAAATCGTAAATGGTCATTTTGCCAGATAGCGCCGAGTCCCAACATCAGGCCACCTCCACAATCAAGTTCATTCGCAAAGGCATGTTCCCCTTTTGAGATGATCCTGTCCGCCACTTCCCGATCGGGAGAATCCATGAGCCGCGATAAAATTTTGGTTCGTAGATCGGAATCGAAGAGTTCTGCAAAGGGTTTGCCGATCATGGAACGCGCGGTGTCGTACTCCGCTTTGGGCATATCGAACTTGGTAAGTAAATGGCGTGCAGCCCGATTGACATGGGTAATATCGCCCTCTTCATTCATAGAAATGATCCCTTGCGGAAAGGCGTCAAGAAAGGTCGTCAACTCCCCTTTGGCCGCAGCGGTGGAAGAGGGTGCTTGCGGTGCGTCAGCTACGTCAATCAATTCACCGGATATGGTCTTCAACCCCTTCAGTGCGCGGGTCATATCTTTCCAAGTTTGCCGCGAGTCATGGATATCCTGAAAATGAACCACAAGGGCAGGCGCCCCTGTCTGAGGGTGTGCCGCACGTTTTGCGGTCAGGCGAAAAAAGCGCGGCCCAAATTTAGTCCGCAGCGTGACTGAGCGGCTGTAGAGACCTTCCGCCAACACGCGAAGGATGATTTTGCCTGCCAGCTCGGGTTTTTCGAGCCTTGAGGGAAGGTCTGCTGGCTCGTCAGGGAAAAAGAGGTCCTTATGAGCGTCATTTTGAGCCAGTGGCTGACCATCAACGCTATAGAGGGCCAGAGGCGTGGGGGCGGCCTGTCCAAGAACACCATCCAGAGGCAGGAGACTGGTCTGGTTGGCTTCGTCAATCGCCTCGATCTCGATCAGCAGGCCCTGACGGCCGTTCGAAATGGGGTGGTGTTTGAGGCGCCCTTGTGTCCAAACGGTCTGTGCGTCAGGCGTGAAGCGCAGGCGTTGGGTGTGCCAGCCGGATTCAGGCAGGCTCCGGCTCAACCGATTCAGTGTTTTGACCATGGGGTCGTCAGGACCGAACAGCCGGTCCAGAAGGTCGAGAAATGTGTCTTCATGCCAGAAAATCACGGCCGCATCACTGGCCCACACGATGCGGCGTCGTTCATCATCCCAAAGCCAAGCAATCGCCTTTTTCAGGTTGAGATTATGGAGTAGATCTGTGGTTTCGTGCGTCACGCGACTTGCGACCCCCTGTCGAGCCTTACTCTGATGAGACTGGTGCGGAGGACCAGGCCATAAGAAGCAGTCTGGGGGTGGTCGTTCCCCCGTCTGCCCCCTTCTTTCTGGATAACTTATCTCAAGGGGGGCTGGGCACCAACTATCCTTTGCCATCAGGGTTAACGGAGATGGCGGCAGGGGCTGGAATGCGTACTGGAGATGCTTTTCCTGACTCACAAAACCCTTAAACTGATAGGCTTGGGTGCACTCTTCACTTGGTGAAACCGTGAAAGCTAATGGGTTTCGGTAACTTGTCATTGAGGCCACTCTTCAATCGACGAAATGTTGGGAAATTAGGGAGGCATGAGTCATGAAAAAGGCAAAAGTGGTAAGGACAATCTGCTGGGGCGCCCTTGGCGGCGCGCTGGCGCTCCTGCAGGCCGGTTGTGACGAGGCTGATCAGATCCAAACCCCCAGCGCATCGGAGGAGCGGCCGGGTGAAGTT
>JAJFIO010000006.1 GCA_021774915.1 Alphaproteobacteria bacterium | reverse complement strand
TCAATGGTCACAGAAAAATTGCCTTGGGATTCAATTTGAAGCAATTGCCCCTTTTTATTATTCAGCAAATAGAGGCCGGCTTCCGGGAGTGCGCGAATGATGAGATTTTGTCCATCGCCGTGAGCACCATGATCTTCGATCGTTCGCAGAATGCTCAAAGTAGTGGATTCCGTTGAACGGATAATACCTGCGCCATGACAGGCGGGGCAGACGCTCGTGCTGCCCTCCAATACACCAGAGCGCATGCGTTGACGTGACATTTCAAGCAGTCCAAATGAACTTATGCGTCCAACCTGAACCCGTGCACGATCATTCTTCAGGCTTTCTTTTAGGCGTTTCTCCACAGACCTATTGTTTCGGTTCTCTTCCATGTCGATAAAATCGATCACAATCAATCCGGCCAGATCGCGAAGACGGCATTGACGAGCAACTTCTTCCGCAGCTTCCAAATTAGTTTGTAATGCCGTGTTTTCGATATTGCGTTCTCGTGTCGCTTTGCCCGAATTGACGTCAACGGAGACCAATGCCTCAGTTGGATTAATGACCAGATAACCGCCCGACTTGAGGGAGACTTGCGGGTTGAACATGGCATCTAACTGGGGTTCGATCTTGAACTTCTGAAAAATAGAAAAGTTTCCGGTATGACGCTTCACGTTTCGCGCGTGGCTGGGCATAAGCATCTGCATGAAGTCTTTTGCTTCGCGGTAAGCCAAATCACCTTCAACTTGAACAGACTCGATTTCTTTGCTGTATAGATCTCGGATGGACCGCTTGATGAGATTGCCTTCTTCGTGGACCAGACTTGGCGCCATGGATTCCAGTGTCAAACTACGAACATTCTCCCAAAGCCGAAGCAGATATTCATAATCACGTTTGATTTCGGTTTTTGTGCGCTTTGAACCGGCGGTGCGGATGATCAAACCCATCCCCTGCGGCACATCAAGAGATTCAATAATTTTTCTTAGTTGGCGGCGATCAGCTGCACTGGAAATTTTACGTGATATCCCTCCGCCCCGGGCTGTATTGGGCATGAGGACGCAATAACGCCCAGCGAGTGAGAGATAGGTTGTGAGTGCGGCGCCTTTATTGCCGCGCTCTTCTTTAACCGCTTGCACAAGAATAATCTGACGCCGTTTGATAACTTCCTGGATTTTATATTGGCGAAGTTTTTGCCGGCGGCGGCGACGTGCTTCGGCATACGATTCGTCTTCGTCCGCACCATCACTCTCTTGGGCAGTGCCATTGCCGGGGGCATCACTGGCAGCGTTTGCGACGCTCTGTTCATCAGAAGCAGTGGGAGTGGTCTGTGAATCGGCATCTTCTGCCGCCAGATCCTCAGTATCGGTGCTATCTTGGTCTGCCTCATCCCCAGCGGCCTGTTCTATGTCAGTATCGCTGTCGTCGTCCTTTAACGCGTCATCTTCCTCTCGCTCCTTAAGCGCAAGGGCGCGTTCCTCTTCTGCTTCTGCTTCGAGGAGGGCTTGCCTGTCAGACACCGGAATTTGATAATAATCCGGATGAATTTCATTGAAAGCCAGGAAGCCATGCCGATTGCCGCCATACTCAACAAAGGCGGCCTGGAGCGAGGGTTCAATGCGGGTGACTTTAGCGAGGTAGATATTACCTCGGATGAGGGATTTAGTTGATGATTCGAAGTCGAATTCTTCGATCCGATTGTTTTGGACAACCACAACCCGTGTTTCTTCCGGGTGGGCCGCGTCTATAAGCATTTTTTTGTTCATGGAAATCTCCGATACGCAAACGGTCATTGGCTACCCTGGCGCCATGGGGCCGGCAGGGTGTCAATAATGGTTTTGCGTTCTGGTTTTTGGGAAGGCAGCAATGCGCGAAACCGCTCCCCTGGGATGAAGTATCCCAAGGAAATCCGGCTTTCCATTCCGAAACGGATAAATCTTGTTTGGTTTCAGACTGAGTCAGCGTCATCGGCTGCGTGGTTTAAACTCTTGGTTTGGTTGCGTTTTCGGGATTTATCTGGTCCCGTCCGCACTATTAAAATATCATTCTTGCGCCCCACCGGGCACCAATATGGATCTCATTTATTGACCAGGAGACAGGCTACGCGCAGTGAAATGCGATGCACACTCTTTCCTCGTCGAGCACCAAATAACGATCATCGGCGCTTTCGTGTCTTTCCAGATCCTTCAGACACCCCAAAACACTGATTACGGACTCAATGTCGTAAGTATTTGGGGCAAATGCCTTTTAGGGGCGGATTCGACAGCCCATCATATGCCGGACACTTGCCTAGCCACAATCCGTTTTTTCAGGTTCGGGAGTATTTCTTCAATAATCCTCTTGCCACCAGCGTGTCAGAGGCTCGGCGGATGTGAGATAATACCCAAATACGGCGAAAAAAGGGCCCAAAATTTATTTTTGACACTGGCTTAAAAAGAGCCATAGACCATCAACACTAACGTTATATAAATAATTTCCGGTGATTTTGGTAAGGTCTCGGTAAGTTTTCGGGCAGCATTCATGCTGGAAGTGCACATATAGCTCATTCAAGATGAAAATATCGCAAAACGGGAATGCAAGTCTTCTCTACTCCCACTAAGGGAGTGGTGCTGGCGAGCGGTCTTGAGAAAGGCAACATGTCGGTGCGACGATTACAGACTAATTACGCATTAAGGTGCCTCTGTATGAGGATGTGTTTGGCCTGCATTACAACGGTAATCCTGCTTCTACTGCCACACACCTCACATGCTGAACCTGCAGTTACGGTGAGCGATGCTCGGCTTGGTGTTCATCCTGCGAAGACCCGGTTTGTTGTCGATTTGTCGGGGAAGGTGGCGTATCGGATTTTTTCGCTCAAAGATCCCTACCGTCTGGTCATTGATTTGCCTGAAGTCAGTTGGCAAATGCCTTTTGTGAGTGGGCAGCGCGCTGGAGGTGACGTCAGTAGTATTCGCTACAACCTATACAAGCAGGGCACGTCACGTATCGTTCTGGATCTGTCGCTGCCCATGGAAGTTGTTTCATCATTTATTCTTCCGCCGGGAGGCACGCAGACCCATCGGTTGGTTATCGATTTACGCCCCATCGATTCCACGCAATTCAACGCCACCGCAGGTTGGCCCATTGTTTCAACTCCTCCCGTTGTGCCTCGCGCTAAAGAGCCCATGGCACCCAAATTGGTAAAAAAAATCATTGTTATCGACCCTGGTCATGGCGGGAAAGACCCAGGAGCCCCCTCGCAA
The DNA here is from genome assembly GCA_021774915.1 of Alphaproteobacteria bacterium. GTDB lineage: Bacteria > Pseudomonadota > Alphaproteobacteria > SMXP01 > SMXP01 > JAJFIM01. The sequence continues at coordinate 2,295 of JAJFIO010000006.1, read as the reverse complement.
AATGGGATCAAGGAAAAAGCTATCGTTCTGGCAATGGCAAAGATTCTCAAAAATGATTTGGAAAAAACAGGCCACTATAAGGCCATAATGACGCGCGATGGCGATACGGCCCTTCATTTGCGCGAACGCATTGCAATTGCCCGTCAAGAAAATGCAGACCTGTTCATCTCGCTCCATGCGGATACCCTCCCAGGGAAGCGCGACATACGCGGTACATCGGTTTATACATTGTCGGAAAAGGCCTCAGATGCGGAAGCGGCTGCGTTGGCTCACAAAGAAAACCAAGCGGATATCCTGCTCAGCGTCGATATGAGCGACAATACCGAGGAGGTCAATAATATCTTGATTGATCTGGCGATGCGGGAAACAAAAAATAGATCTGTCCGATTTGCTCGCATGATGGTATCTGAGCTGGGAAAAAGCACGAGATTGCTTAAAAATCCTCATCGTTATGCTGGGTTTGCCGTTCTTAAGGCACCCGATGTGCCTTCTGTTCTGGTGGAGTTAGGGTATTTATCCAATAATCAAGATGATAAAAACCTACGCTCGATAGCGTGGCGTAAAAAAACATCGGGGGCGATCGTGCGCGCGGTTGATAGTTATTTCGAACCCGTCAAAATCCAAAAGGCTAGCCGGTGAGGGTCGCCATAAATACAAATTTCAAAAATTCCTTCAAAAACCCTGTTTCTGGAAGGGCGAAGGAAAAGCCATGCAAATGCCACAATCATTTGAGATGAAAAACCAGATTTGGATACTGCCCGCCGGCACCATGTGGTGGGGGGAGTGTCTGACGATCATCTATGCCTCAGCGGGTAGGGGATAAGTTATGCGGGACGATAATCAGCCTGAGGAGCCGGAGGTCAATGAGACCCAAGGGAAAACGGCTTCCCTCAGAGACGCGCCGGTTAAACCGAGTTCGCTAACGCTCGAAGCTGGCGATAATGATGCCCGCGATGACATCAAGAACGCTTACGCCGGTGAGGATGAGGCGTGTGAGGGGGAAACGGCCGATCCTGATCTGGATCTTACTGAAGAGGAGGATACCACGCCTCTGAGTTCAGAAGAATCGGAGTCCGAACCCGATGGTGACGAAATGCAGGAGAATGAAGACGACGATTCCTATGAAACTGATGAGCGCGCACCACCGGTCATCATTCCGCGTCGCTCTGATCCGGAAAGGGAGAAGAGAGGCCGCACGGTGCCCGTCCGCGGGGATGATCCGGAAAAAGGTCGCCGGCCTAGGAGAGGTGGTCGTTTTTTGCAGGCTGTCGCATGGCTTTTCGCGAGTGCCGCCATCATCTTCATTGTTGGAATTGCCGCGCTGGCGGTTTTTCTGATTCAACTCAGTGAAGAATTGCCAAGCTCAGCGGAGATGCAGAACTATGAGCCGCCCATTACCACACGGATTTATTCGGGTGATGGCAGTCTGCTCGCGGAATTTGCCCGCGAAAGGCGATTGTTTGTGCCCATTGACGATATCCCGCCCCAGGTTGTTCAGGCTTTTCTGGCAGCGGAAGATAAAAACTTCTACCAGCATAACGGTATTGATCCGCGCGGGATTGCGAGAGCGGCTCTGGCCAATATTGACAATTTTCGAAACAACAGGCGCTTGGAAGGAGCATCGACGATCACCCAGCAGGTCGCGCGTAATTTTTTGCTGTCCAGTGAAGTTTCATTTGATCGCAAGATTAAAGAGGCCCTGATTGCTCTGCGTATCGAGCGCACCTTTTCTAAAGAATATATTCTTGAGCTCTATCTCAATCAGATCTATCTGGGATGGCGTTCTTACGGTATTGCGTCGGCCGCACTGAACTATTTTGACAAGTCGCTTGAAGAACTCACTCTGGCAGAAATGGCTTACCTTGCCGCTTTGCCGAAAGCACCCAATAATTATCACCCGCTTGACCGCAAAGAAGCAGCCATAACCCGCCGCGATTGGGTGTTGGACCGTATGCAAGCAAATGGATTCATCTCTGCCGATGAGGGCAGGGAGGCCAAACTAGATGATCTGGTTGCGTATGAGCGCCCTGTGGGCGCGCAATTTGTCGAGGCAGAATATTTTGCCGAAGAGGTGCGTCGCCAACTCTACGAAATGTATGACGAAAAGGGGCTTTATGACGGCGGTCTGTCCGTGCGCACCACGCTCGACACACAGATGCAGAAATGGGCCAGAGAGTCTCTGCGTTTCGGGTTGGTTGAATATGACCAAAGACATGGATGGCGCGGTGCTTATTCTCATATTGATGATGTTTCACCGGACACCTGGGCGGAAGCTCTCAATGCCATTGATGTGCC
>JAJFIO010000050.1 GCA_021774915.1 Alphaproteobacteria bacterium | reverse complement strand
CCGCCGTCAGTTTATCCATGGCGCCAATACGCCCTGCTTCCTCAAAGACCTTGCGGGCAGTTCCATGACGGAACTCCTCATGATTTTGCCCCAGAGCCAATCGGCAAGTCTGCACAAGCCGCCAATGCGCTTGCATGGGTGTGGATTTCTGTACGACCTTAGTTGACTTTGTTCCCTTCGCCGATTTTTTTTGTCCACCGCTCTGCTCTTCGACCGAGGCTACAGCCGCGCGAATTTCATCAGCATCAAGACCTTTTTTCCAAATTCCCTGGGAAATCGTCTCAATAAAGGCTTGGCCAGCGGTGCGATCGCCGGCCACAACGCGCACACCGGCAAACCAGGCGCGCTCAAAGGGTGTGGCGTCTTTTTCAAGATTTTCTGCGACTTGGGCGACAGACAGCGCCAGGTTCGCTTTTCCCGCGATCGACTCATTGCGCAAAATGCGCCCATGCTGCACCAGTTCGAAAATTGAACCGTCCTTATTGAGCAGGCCCAATGCATCGGCCAGTTCGCCGGCAATGCGTGAAAACACGCGCTCAGACGCGCCGATGGCAGCTTCTTTTAAAACTTCCGGATCATACAAAACGATAACTTCCAGCGGCCCTACATAACCGGGTTCTTCCGCCGCCAAATCCCCGCCGCCTAGAACAAACAAGCCAGGTACGGGAACGGGCGCCAATTCTTCCTGAGCCGTGAACTCACCATGGCGATAAGCCAACCGGGTCAGCCAGCCCAAACCGGCATCAAGGGTGCGCTCCGCCAAATCACTGAGCGAGGAGCCAACCTGATCATGACCCCATTTTCCTGAGATATCGGCAAGGCCGATGGCGACAACGGCGCGTTCTTTCAAAGGGCGAATGGCGCGCGCCAAAGCGGTTGTGGGTCCGGTGACCCGGTCCAGCGCCCGCAGATCCCGCGCCACCTGTGACAACACCTCTGATGGGTTCCCCACCAAGGCTTCAATAGCTGCATCAGGATGGCTCAGACAGCACTGAGCGAGATAGTCGGTATGGGCAAAGGCGCCATAAAGGGCATTGCGCGCCACCGGATCATTGATGATCTGAACCACCGCATCTTCATTCAGGCGGCCCGCACGCCGCCGCCACTGATCAAATTGATCTACCGCCCCTCCGGTCAATGCTTTCGAAATTTTTGACTCTGCACTCTTTTTCGACATGTGACGCTCGCCTGGAATGAATTACAAGCATCAGTATGCCAAAGGGCCGTTAAGGAAGACTTTACCCACCCTCAAAAAGTGGCGGTTTCCAGAGTATTATCAGGGAGAATTTTATCTGGGTTCATGAGGCCTTGAGGGTCAATGGCTTTTTTCAACGCGCGCATCAGACCAAGGGCCGATCCGTGCTCTTTGGCCAGCAGATCTTTTTTCCCGAGCCCAATGCCGTGTTCGCCCGTACAGGTGCCGCCCATGGCCAGGGCGCGCTCAACCAAACGGTCATTCAGACGATGGGCTTCGCGCTCCTCCTCCGCGCTGTCCGGATCGATCAGGAACACAAGATGGAAATTGCCGTCCCCCACATGGCCGACAAGAGGGGCGATTAGAGGCGAATCCCCGATATCGGCTTTGGTCTCCAAGATGCACGCGGCAAGCCGGGAAATGGGAACGCAGACATCCGTGGTCAGCGCCTTTGATCCGGGCCGCAAATTAAGCCCAGCATAAAAAGCATTATGACGCGCGGTCCATAAGCGGTTTCGATCTTCTTCCCGGGTCGCCCATGTAAAAGCTCCGCCACCATGGTCGGCGACAATCTCGCCAAACCGTTCCGCCTGTTCCTTCACGCTTTGCTCTGTGCCATGAAATTCCAGAAACAAAGTTGGTTTTTCATCCAGGTCCAGGTGAGAATAAAGATTGCACCCCTGTATTGCTTTTTCATCCAGCAATTCGATGCGCGCCACGGGTAGCCCCATCTGTATGGTCAGAATCACGGCGTTTACGGCGCCCTCCATGGATTCAAAAGCACACAAGCCCGCAGAGATCGACTCTGGAATTCCGGTAAGCCGCAAACGGATTTCGGTGATAAACCCAAGCGTGCCTTCAGAGCCGATAAACAGCCGCGTGAGATCATATCCCGCTGACGATTTGCGCGCCCGGCCGCCGGTTCTGACAATCTCTCCTGAAGGCAGAACAACCGTCAGTCCCAGAACGTTTTCACGCATGGTCCCATAACGCACCGCATTGGTGCCCGACGCCCCGGTGGCGCACATGCCGCCAAAGGTTGCTTCAGCCCCCGGATCGACGGGGAAAAACAGCCCGGTATCGCGCAAATATGCATTGAGTTGCTGGCGCGTCACGCCCGCTTCCACCAGGCAATCAAGATCTTGCTGCCCCACATCAAGAATCCGGTTCATGGCGGAGAGGTCCACGCTGACCCCGCCTCTAACCGCCGCCACATGCCCTTCGAGGGAAGTGCCCGCGCCAAAGGGAATCATGGGCACGTGATGCGCGCTGCACAGGCGGGCAATACGCGCGACCTCTTCGGTTGTTTCAGGGAACACGACTGCATCGGGAGGCGAGGCGGGATGGAGGGATAAATCCCGCCCATGGGCCGCACAGATATCAGGCAGCACGGACACGCGGTCACCAAACTGCGCCTGTAAGGCCGCCACCGCGCCAAATACATTGCCTCGTCTACCGTCCATGATCCGTCCTGTTACCAGTCTGTTTGCCATTTTCTCTGTCGATCATAACATACTCCATCAGAGCAGCCGATTGCCAATGTCTCAACTTCAGTTTATCCATCACAAGACCAAATCCGTTTTAATCCGGCTCATTCCACAGAAGCGTCACCATCGGGCTTGACCCGGTGGTCCAGGAGCGGCAACCTCTTGAATCCGTTGCCCTGGATACCCGTGTCAAGCACGGGTATGACGCCGAATGAAGTGAGACTCTTGAGTATAGTTTTAAAGACTTAAAATCGCGCGCAAGGGTCGTAGGAATGGAAGGCTCAATCGATCAAGAACGCCATGGCCTGGGCACGATGCGATCGTTTTTCAAACGCAGCCTGTCCGCCATCGGTAAAGAATGGCAACCGGTGGTCTGGCTGCTGGCGCTGCTCATGGGCATCATCACAGCTTATGCGGTGATCGCGTTCCGTCTTTTGATTGCCGGGGTGCTATGGTCCGCCTATGGCGTTGTCGAGGAACAACTTTACACCACCGCACAAAACCTGGTCTGGTGGCATATTCTGATTGCACCAACAGCGGGCGGCGCAGCGGTTGGCGGGCTACTCCTGCTTGGAAAGCGCATTGGCGCTCTGCCTGAGGGGCGGCCTCAAGGTGTCGCTGATGTGATTGAAGCGCGCGGGCTGCGTGCGGGCCGCATTTCTCTATCCACGGGTCTTCTGAGCGCCCTCATCTCAGGGGTGTCGCTCGGGGTGGGCGCCAGCGCCGGTCGCGAAGGTCCGGCGGTGCATTTAGGAGCATCACTCTCTTCGTTCCTGGCTTCGCGTCTTGGCTATCCGCCGATCACCGCACGCACCTTTTTGGCCTGCGGCGTCGCGGCGGCGGTCTCGGCATCATTCAATGCGCCCCTGGCAGGCGTACTGTTTGCCCTGGAGGTCATCCTTGGTCATTACGCCTTAAGCGTTTTCGCGCCGGTGGTGATCGCCAGTGTTTCCGCAACAATTATCGCCAGACTCCATCTCGGTGAATTTCCAGCTTTCATTGTTCCCTCGCTTGAATTCGGGTCTTATGCTCAGCTTCCCGCCTTTGTCCTGTTAGGAATCGTTTGCGGCGTTGCGGCCATCATGTTTTTGAAATCAAGCATCGTGGTTGAACACATCATGCGTGATATGTCGGAAAAATTCGGGATCCCTGTGTGGGTTAAACCGATCATCGCCGGACTTCTGGTCGGCGCCATCGCGATTATTTTTCCCCAAATACTTGGCGTTGGTTATCAGGCGACCGATGCGGCGCTCAAGGGCCTCTTTTCGTTTTGGCTGCTGATCGCACTCATTGGCGCGAAGATTGCGGCGACCGCCATCACGCTGGCGGGGCGGTTTGGCGGCGGCGTTTTCAGCCCGGCGCTTTATCTGGGCGCGATGACCGGCGGCGCGTTCGGCCTCCTTGCCGGGGCCGTATTTCCTGAATTATCCGCGAGCGAAGGTTTTTACGCCATTGTCGGCATGGGCGCTGTCGCGGCAGCCATACTGGGGGCGCCCATTTCGACGACCCTCATCGCCTTTGAACTTGTACGTGAATATGAAGTCGCCATTGCACTCATGGTGTCCGTCTCGATCGCCACTTTTCTGACTCAAGCCGTTCTTGGTAAAAGCTA
>JAJFIO010000049.1 GCA_021774915.1 Alphaproteobacteria bacterium | reverse complement strand
TAACGACAGCCGCAGTTTTGGATGATGCAGATTTGTTTTTTAAGATCTTGTAGTTTTCGACAACGGCGCCAAGATCGACGCACAGCACCGCTTCCAGCAATCCACCAGAGGATATATTCTTTTCACGATCTGTCACTGGTGAGGCGCTCCCCCTAGAACATTGATTGTAGTGTGGTTCTCCCCCCTCAGGTCAAGGGTACAGAGCGGGCAAGGGAGGGGGTTGGAGGAGTCGCTTAATAGGACTCATTTTCCGAATACTCTTGGTGGGCCAAATTGCCGAAACGTGTGATATTTGCCTCAAAGGACAATTCTATTGTGCCGGTGGGGCCATGGCGTTGTTTGCCAATGATGACGTCCGCCTTGCCATGTGACTGTTCCATCCGTTGCTGCCATTCGATCATCTTGTCGAGATCCGTTTCGGACGGTTTGGTGCGTTCCACATAATATTCTTCGCGATACACAAACATGACCACATCCGCATCCTGTTCGATGGAACCGGATTCGCGCAGGTCCGACAATTGCGGGCGTTTATCGTCGCGGTCTTCAACTTTACGCGAAAGCTGCGAGAGAGCCAGCACCGGAACATTGAGGTCTTTTGCCAAGGCCTTGAGGCCTTGCGTGATCTCGGTGACTTCTTGCACGCGCCCATCGTTACGGCGCCCTGATGCGGAGACCAATTGCAGATAATCCACGATGATAAGATCAAGACCTTTTTGCCGTTGCAAACGCCGGGCGCGGGCGCTGAGAGCCGCGATCGAGAGGCCGCCTGTATCGTCGATAAAGAGGGGCAGGCTTTCTATTGCCCGGGCGGCTTCCGAAAAAGAGCGGAATTCATCGGCGGTGATATCGCCCTTGCGCAGTTTGTTGGAAGGGATGCCTGATTGCTCGGCCAGAAGCCGTGTGGCCAGTTGTTCCGCGGACATCTCTAGTGAATAAAAAGCCACGATGCCGCCCTCAAGGGGTTTGCGGGAACCATCCGGATTTTTGCCTTCCCGATATCGGCGCGCCACGTTAAAGGCGATATTAGTGGCCAGGGCCGTTTTGCCCATGGAAGGACGACCGGCCAGGATCACAAGGTCAGATTTGTGCAGTCCCCCTAATTGGCGATCCATATCGATGAGGCCCGTGGAGAGGCCCGAAAGGCCTTCGCTTTGAAAGGCGCTATTGATTATCTCAATGGAGATTTCCACAGCTTCGCTGAAGCTTTGAAAGCCGCCTTCATAGCGCCCGCTTTCGGCCAGCTCATACAAATTATGTTCGGCTTTTTCGATCTGTTGTCCGGGGGTCTCGTCAACTTCGGCGTTAGAGGCGGTCATGGCCATATCTTCGCCGACCTGCATCAGGCCACGGCGCTGGTAGAGTTCAAATACCGCGCGGGCATATTCAGGAGCATTCATGAGGGTGGGGGCTGCGCCCGCCAGACGCGCCAGATAGGCGGCGCCACCAACTTCGTTCATGGCGGCGTCGTCTTCGAAATAGGTTCTGAGCGTTATGGGGGAGGCGAGTTGGCCGCGCCGGATCAACTCGGACAGAGAGTGAAAGATCCGTTGGTGCAGCGGATCGAAAAAATGATGGGCGCTGAGCGTATCGGAGATCCGGTAATAGGCTTCGTTATTGATCAAGATGGCGCCAAGAAGGGCCTGTTCAGCCTCAATATTATTGGGAGCCATTTTGAAATCTTCTGGCTGACCTTCTAAATGATAAGTTCCCAGCACTGGATGAGACGGCCCAATGGCGCCGGCGTTCCGCGGTGCGTCGGAAGTGCCCAGACGCGAGGCCTGTCCGGCGTGGTCAGGGAGTGCAGAGGAGGGGTCTTCAATGGCCATAGTCTATCTTAGCCATGAGCACATCGCGTGGGAAGACGGGAGAGGAAAGCTTTTTCCATAACGGGTCGTATAAATTGGGGATAACTCAACCGACATGCTGGATGGACAAGCGGTGCCTTCCTTCAGGAGGCATGAGCTTGAATTTATCATTTTAGCAACAAAGGTTTCTGAGAAGCTATGCGCCCTTGAGCGTTTACGTATTGACTGTTTCCGGCCCAGTCTCAGACGTGTCTGTCGGAGTGGCTCCTTCACTATCTGAAGGTTCGGTGAGATCTTCGGTGGCTGCCTCAGCCAGTTCCTGAGTTTCGAAAACGTCTTCCGCGCTTATCGAATCCTGGTCATCATCACCCAGTCCTTTTTCCTCTGCGACAGCTTCGCCGCGGGCCTGACGTTCCGCCTCTTCTGCGGTACGAGCTACATTAATGACCACGTTCACCGAGACTTCCGGATGCAATATCACCCGGGTTGTGTGGAGATTAATGGTTTTAATCGGGTGATTCAGATTGATTTGCGCACGGTCAACGCTAAAGCCGCTTTCTGAAATCAGTAAAGCGATGTCTCGCGTGGTTACCGAGCCATAAAGTTGGCCGCTTTCGCTGGCTTGACGCAAAATGACAAAGGATTGCCCCTCCAGCTTCTCACCTACGCTTTGCGCCTCTTGACCACGTTCAAGATTGCGGGCTTCCAGCTGAGAGCGTTGAATATCAAACTTCTCTTGATTTGCGCTGGTCGCTCGCAGGGCTTTCTTTTGCGGTAACAGGAAGTTGCGCGCATAGCCGTTTTTCACACTGACCACGTCGCCCATTTGGCCGAGTTTTTCCACACGCTCTAGAAGAATAACCTGCATAATTTTACTTCCCTTTAGGAGTTTTGCCGCTGTTGGCATGAACTCCATATCTTTGTCTCAAATGAAACCACTGTTCTGCAATTCCCAGCAAAGCGATCAGAAAGGCCATGCCGGTGAAGAGGACGCATATCAAATATAAAAGGATCAGAAGCGCCTGACGCCCTGACCAAGCGGTGGAAATAGCATGGACGACGATTAATCCCAACAAAAAATATGGAATCAGAAAAATGACTGCAAGCGACCCCCCAATATAGCCTATTTCACCCGGTAAGAGCCACAAACCGGTGCATCCGGCTAATGCGATGGCGGCCCCTTCCGGGAGTTCCAGGTCACGTAAGCTAGGGCTGGGCCGTATCGCCTGGCCGACCCGGATCAAAATGAGTTGCGCCAATCCTGCATTGGCGGCTGTCATAAAAGACAAATTCAAGGCGATGAACGGCGGCAAAATGCTAGCCAGAATGATGACATACTGATCAGGCGTGAGAGGAGATTGGAATTCTGTAAGCAGGGCTGCAATCTGTTCACGGCCACCATGCGTTTCGATCACCAATTGCCGCGCCTGCTCGACAAGATCTGTCCCCTGACCCAGATGTGCACTGGCAGCCAGGAAAATGAGTACTGTGGCGGCGAAACCGCTGAGCCAGACCAGTATACGCCCGGCCGGATACCACTCAACAATCTCGTCATCATTAAACCTCACAGTGCGGTTAAGAAGGGCGAGAGAGGTCAAGACTACAGCGGGCAATCCGATGGACCCATAGACCAACAGGCCCGATGCGAAGTCGGTCGCCAAACTTGAGATCACTATGGCGGTGAAGACCCCAATCAGGGCAGATGATGTCCCTGAAGACAATCCTGCCAAAAACAAGGGCAGGGGCACAAAGAATAAGAGTAACCCCACAATGGGCACGCCAGTGGTGGGGATAAGGAAGAGAAACGAGCTGGCAATGCCCGCAAAAACACCGGCTTTCCATCCGTACAGCATTCTTATTGCATCCGTATTGCCGCCCTGAACCGAAAACGTCCGTCTCCACAGCGGTTTTCTGCGGATATAGGAATTGCTGGGCTGCGTGTGGCTAAGGGCCGGACTGCTTATTTAACGGCAAATGGCAGCAAAGCCAGATATCGGGCCCGTTTGATGGCGCGCGCCAGTTCGCGCTGCTTTTTTGCCGAAACGGCCGTAATGCGACTGGGCACGATCTTGCCGCGCTCGGAAACGTATCGCTGCAACAGTCTGATATCCTTGTGATCGATCTTGGGAGCGTTAGCGCCCGAGAAAGGACAGGTTTTGCGGCGCCGGAAAAAGGGTCGGCGTTCGGGGCCAGCGCTGGATGATTGCGGCTTCATTGGGCGTCTCCTTTATTTGCGTCATCGCTTTTGTGGGCTGGTTTCTCCTGGCGATCCCCGCGATCCCGATCCCCGCGATCCCTGTCTCCCCGAGGACGTCGGTCATCGCGGGCACCCCGGCTGCTTATGATGGCGGACTCGCCGGCTTCATGCTCGTCAACGCGCAAAGTCAAAATGCGCAGAACATCCTCATTGATGCTCATCTGACGTTCCATCTCCGCGACAGCTTCATGCGGCGCGTCGATATTCAATAGCGCGTAATGGCCTTTACGGTTTTTCTTAATCCTGTAGGCGAGACTGCGTAGCCCCCAATTCTCAATTTTCGAAACATTGCCACCGCCGGATTCAATGATTTCTTTGAGATTGCTGGTGAGTGCGTCGACTTGTTGTGGAGAGATGTCCTGACGTGCGATCAGCACGTGTTCATAGAGGGGCATAAATCCCAATCCTATTCATTGTGGGTTTGCGGCATCTGAACCCACCCCTTGGTGGTCCAAACGATGGATCGTCAAGCCGGTAAGGTGACTTTGCACCTCCCATCACCATGCCTTACACTTCAAATAAGTGATTATGCACAGCGCTTGCGACCGCACGCCCAGGGAAGCTCAGGCATTTATACGGAAAATGCATCGCTGGCAAGCTTGATTGTGAACTTAGCGCTCCTCTCTTGACAGGCTAGGGCCAGCTTGTATCAAGGGGGCCACGTCCTTCAGGAGTTGAACTCTGACGAGAGGACTTATCGCCAGGCGGAGGCTTTTGATGCGCGCGTTCATTTTTCCCGGGCAGGGTTCACAGGCGATAGGTATGGGTAAGGAACTTGCCGCCGAGGCGCCCGCTGCGCGTGAAGTGTTCGAAGAAGTGAATGATGCCTTGTGTCAGAACCTCACGCAGCTCATGTGGGAGGGGGATATCAAAGACCTCACGCTCACCGAAAACGCCCAGCCTGCGCTGATGGCGGTGAGCCTGGCTGTTGTTCGTGCACTTGAAAAAGAGTGCGGCTTTAAGGTGGCTGAGTCTTGCGCCTTTGTTGCCGGTCATTCTCTGGGCGAATATTCGGCATTGACTGCAGCTGGCGCGCTTAGCGTTGTCGATACAGCCCAATTGCTCAAAAAACGCGGCCAGGCCATGCAGGACGCCGTGCCGGTGGGTGAGGGGGCGATGGCGGCCTTGATCGGCCTTGATTATGACGCGGTGGTGCACGTGGCTGAAGCGGCTGCCGAGAATGAGGTATGCACTGCGGCCAATGATAACGCGCCGGGCCAGGTGGTGATCAGCGGCGCCAGAGGTGCGATTGAGCGGGCCATCGTCCTGGCGACAGAGGCGGGGGCCAAGCGCGCCCTGGAATTACCCGTCAGCGCGCCTTTTCACTGTGCGTTAATGGCGCCGGCTGCCGATGTGATGAGAGACGCACTCGGACAGGTCATGATTTCCCAGCCGCGTGTGCCTCTGGTGGCGAATGTCACGGCTCAGTCCGTCAGTGATCCGGAAACAATCCGGGAATTGCTGGCGCAGCAAGTGACGGGTATGGTGCGTTGGCGCGAAAGTGTAGACTTTATGGCGGCGCAAGGTGTTGAAAGTTTCGTTGAGCTTGGCGCAGGTAAGGTATTGACCGGGCTTGTAAAAAGGATTGACAGAGATGTAAAAGCAACGAGTGTCGCAACGATGAAAGATATTGAGGCTTTCGCACGATCTTTTTAATTTTTACATGCATATACCGGACACAATAAAGCAATCTAAAAGCTTAGATATGGAGTGGAAATGTTTGAATTAGAAGGCAAACATGCTCTCGTTACTGGGGCATCAGGTGGGATTGGCTGGGATATTGCGACTGCATTACACGGGCAGGGGGCGCACATTTGCATATCCGGTACGCGCCGTGAAAAACTGGATCAATTAGCAGATCAATTAGGCGAGCGCGTGCATGTTGCGCCATGCAATCTGTCGGACCGTGGGCAAGTCGATCAATTGCCAAAGCAGGCTGAAGCGGCCATGGGCGGGCTTGATATTTTAGTAAACAATGCAGGCATCACCCGCGATAATCTGATGATGAGATTGAAAGATGAAGATTGGGATCAGCTATTAGAAGTCAATCTGACGGCCTATTTTCGGCTTGCGCGCGCTGTGTTGAGGGGCATGATGAAAGCCCGGTGGGGGCGCATCATTGGCATCACCTCGGTCGTGGGTGTCACGGGCAATGCGGGACAGGCTAATTATGCAGCCGCAAAAGCCGGGATGATTGGGATGAGTAAAGCGCTTGCTCAAGAGATTGCCAGTCGCAATATTACGGTGAACTGCCTAGCGCCGGGATTTATCCAGTCCCCAATGACCGATGGCCTGCCGGAAGCACAGCAGCAAAAGCTCCTCCAATCAATCCCCGCAGGGCGTTTGGGCGTGGGGCAAGATGTCGCCGCCAGTGTTGTTTTTCTGGCGAGTGAGGAGGCTGCTTATATTACCGGGCAGACCCTGCACGTGAATGGTGGCATGGCAATGATTTAACGCGCCATAGGTGTCGATCTCTGGCTGACTGCATATGATGCGTGTAAACTGAGCAAGCGGTAAAAAGGGGTGTCTTTCCTCAGAAAGTGTGTTACGTACAGCCCGCGATTCCGGAAAGAACAGGCTAAGAAAACAAGGTTTTAGGCCGATTCAACCAATATTTATTGGGTTTGCCAGGGGCACGCACAAAAACGATTTCATAGCCAATTTTAAGAGGGCCAAAGCATGAGTGACGATATTGCAACCCGCGTTAAAAAGATTGTGGTTGAACATCTGGATGTTGAGTTGGAAAAAGTTCAAGACAATGCAAGCTTCATTGACGATCTCGGCGCTGATAGCCTGGACACGGTAGAACTCGTGATGGCGTTTGAAGAAGAGTTCAGCATTGAAATTCCTGACGATGCTGCTGAGACCATCCAAACCGTCGGCGATGCAGTTAAATTCATCTCGGAAAAAGCCGATTAACCATCTGCTGCTTGAGAACTAAATCGGACAAATAGATGAGGCGCGTTGTCGTCACCGGAATGGGGCTTATTACGCCACTCGGCTGCGGAGTTGAGCCGGTGTGGCGCAGACTCGTTGCGAGTGAATCAGGCGCTGGTCCCATTGACCGTTTTAATGTCTCTGATCTTCCCTGCCGGATCGCTTGCCTGATTCCGCAAGGTGCGACTGCAGATGGTCACTTTGATCCGGACGATTGGATGTCTGCGCGTGACCGCAGGAGGGTCGATGACTTCGTCCTCTACGGGCGGGTCGCGGCCCGGCAAGCTGTCGAACATTCAGGTTGGGTCGCTGATACGGAAGAGAAAAAGTGCCGCACCGGCGTTATGATCGGGTCAGGGATTGGTGGTCTCAACAGGATAGCAGAGACGGCTGTAAAGCTGCATGAACAAGGCCCGAGGCGGGTCAGTCCCTTTTTCATCACCGGATCACTCATCAATCTGGTTTCCGGAAATGTCTCCATTGAATTTGGCTTTAAGGGGCCAAATCATGCCGTTGTTACGGCGTGTTCAAGTGGCGCCCATGCCATAGGGGATGCGGCGCGTCTGATCATGATGGATGATGCTGATGTGATGGTTGCCGGAGGTACTGAAGCGGCTATTGGCCGGGTTGGTCTCGCCGGTTTTGCCGCTGCCAAAGCGCTATCGACTCATTTTAACGATGAGCCCACGCGGGCTTCGCGGCCTTATGACAAAGATCGGGATGGTTTTATCATGGGGGAAGGTGCGGGGATGGTCGTGTTGGAGGAACTCGAGCACGCCCAGGAGCGAGGGGCCAACATTATTGCTGAAATCCGAGGCTATGGCCTATCAGGCGACGCGTACCATGTCACGGCCCCGGCGCCCGATGGCGATGGCGCCTACCGGGCGATGGAAGCGGCTTTTAAGCGAGCCGGTCTTCATCCTGGCGAGATTGATTACATCAACGCCCATGGGACTTCCACTCCGCTTGGCGATGAGATTGAGCTTGGAGCTGTAACGCGCCTCTTTGGCGAGCATGCCGGTCGCACATGCATGTCATCGACCAAATCGGCAATTGGTCATTTGTTGGGGGCAGCGGGGGCTGTTGAAGCCATCTTCTGTATTCTCGCCATCCGGGACAATATCGCCCCCCCAACTCTCAATCTCGACACTCCTTCGGTCGATTCGCCGATCGATCTTGTCCCGCACAAAGCACAGGAACGTGAGATTAATGCGGCTTTGTCCAATTCGTTTGGTTTTGGCGGAACAAATGCCAGCCTGATTCTCACCGCGCCGCCTCATTGACGGTTAAGCCTTTACCAGTAATCT
>JAJFIO010000048.1 GCA_021774915.1 Alphaproteobacteria bacterium | reverse complement strand
TCGATCGCTTCGCTGGCGCATGTTCGACCAGCTTCCGCTGACGATTGGTTCAGCAAGGGGAAAAATCTGCTCAAAGGATTGGGGCTTGATGGCTCCACGGGGCCTGCTCAAGGCCTGAGCCTTTCAGATACCACACTTGGGTTGAAAGAGACTTTGCGTGTGGCAAGCGGCAGGGTGGTCAATCAGGTGGGGGTCCGAGACGGTTATTTTCTGGATAACGCCATTCATGTGCCCTTGCCGGGTTTTCTCAAGACCACGCGAAAATTCCTCGCGCCCATCGGGATGTCGGGTCAATTAGATGATCTGGAATTGCGTCTGAATCGGGGTGCGGAGAAGGCGGCGCCTTACGCCAAGAATATTTTCTGGGATTCGATTACTTCAATGTCATTTGAAGACGCCATGGGAATTCTGAACGGGCCGGATGATGCAGCCACACAATATTTTCGCGGGAAGATGACGCCCCCTCTGACCACGGCCTTCCATCCGATCGTTGAGCAGCAACTTGAGGATGCCGGCGCCATCAAGTCTTTTGATACGACGCTAAGCCGGTATGAGGCGATCCCCTTCGCCCCCTCATTAGGAACTTCGGCTAAGGGGCGGCTGATTGATCATGGGGTCGATTATGCTCTGGGTGGAATCTTTCATTACTTAGGTAAAGAAGAAGCAGCGATCCGCCATAATCCTGCGAAACGGACAACGGAAATCTTGCGCAAAATTTACGGCTGAGGGTGGCGGCCGGGAATATCAGGGAGTTAAAGCAAGCGCCTCCTCCTTCTTGTCATCCTCGGCCAAGCGAGGCGAAGCCCGAGCGCGATCGGGGATCCATCAGTCTATCAGCTTACCGCTCAGCCCATGGATTCCCGCGGGCGCGGGAATGACAAAAGAGGGGCGGAATGACAAAAGAGAATCTGCGAGTTAAAGCAAGCGCCGGACTCAGGGCAATTTCTGATCATAGGCGCCGACGTCCGGAAGCTTGGAGAGGCGCTGGTCAATCTCATGGAACATGGCGCGCATATTGTCCTCACTGGTGGGGCTTTCAACCACGACCACGAGGCCGGGAATATTAGAAGACGCCCGCACCAGGCCCCATGTGCCGTCTTCCACCGTCACACGCACGCCATTGACTGTGACCACAGAGCGGATGGGCTGACCGATGAGAGAAGCGCCCTGGGCTTCCAGATCACGGAACTGCTGCACGATCTGATCGACCACGGCGTATTTCTTGTCGTCCGGGCAGTAGGGCGACATGGTTGGCGACCCCCAGGTTTTTTGTAGGCCATCACGCAGGTCCGACATTTTCTTGTTCGGGTTGCGATCCAGCATGTCGAGAATGGCGATGGCGGACACCAGCCCGTCGTCATAACCGCGCCCAATAGGGGGGTTGAAGAAATAGTGCCCGCTCTTTTCAAAGCCGACTAAGGCTTTAAGTTCATTGGCGCGGCGCTTGATATATGAATGTCCTGTTTTCCAATAATCCGTGGTCGCCCGGTTTTTCTTGAGCACAGGGTCCGTCAGAAACAGACCGGTGGATTTAACGTCGACCACGAAGGTGGCGTCGGGATAAATTTCAGACAGATCCCGCGCCAGCATCACACCCACCTTGTCGGCGAAGATCTCTTCTCCTTGATTGTCGACCACGCCGCAGCGGTCGCCATCGCCGTCAAAGGCCAGGCCGACATCCGCCTGCGTTTCGAGGACTTTATCCCGTAGGGCGTGAAGCATTTTCATGTCTTCAGGATTGGGATTGTAATTGGGAAAGGTATAATCAAGCTCGCAATTCAACGGGATAACATCGACGCCCAATTTGGAAAGAACTTCAGGGGCGAACGCGCCCGCCGTGCCGTTGCCACACGCCACTACCGCTTTGAATGTGTTCTTGAACGGCGCGTGGGCAGTAAGGTCGGCAATATATCGCTCCCGCATATCGTTGACAAAATGATAAGCGCCGCCCGAGCGCATCTGACCTTTTCCGTTCAGGACGATGTCTTTGAGCAATGACATTTCATCGGGGCCAAAGGTGAGGGGGCGCTGAGCGCCCATTTTCACGCCGGTCCAGCCGTTTTCATTATGGCTGGCTGTGACCATGGCGACGCACGGCACGTCCAGGGCGAATTGAGAAAAATATGCGACAGGCGAGAGCGCCAGTCCGATGTCATGGACCTCGCAGCCTGCTGACATCAGGCCAACGATAAGCGCTTGTTTGATGGATGTGCTGTAAGAGCGGTAATCATGCCCGACGGCAATGGCCGGGTTTACCCCAAGCTCGTGAATGACGGTTCCGAGCCCCAATCCTAAGCTTTGTGCGCCCAGCAAATTAAAATCCTGGGGGTAAAGCCAGCGGGCGTCATATTCACGAAAGCCCGTGGGCTTAACCAGCGGCGTTGTTTCGAATTCGAGCGTGTTGGGTGTGAGATCAGCTTGCGGTTTGGGGAGCATGAGGAAAGGAACCTTAAGATTTTGAGTGCTTGGGTTATGGGGTGAATATTCTGTTTAAATCTGAATAAACCTTCAAGTCGTCATGGGTCTCAACGGATCATAATTAACCGGTCCTGATCAACTTGGAAGCTGCTCAGCCGGCGGAGAAACGACATGCCAAGAAGTGATGACTCCAGACCCTCTGATGCCACCAGAGCCGAGACATCAAAGAGCGTGATATCGCCGATGGTGACCTCCGGCAAGGTGACCAAAGCCATGAACACCCGGCCATTGGCCGTGTTGGTCGGCTGATTGAAGGACAGATCATCAACATTGATGCCGATGCGTTGGGCATCGAAAAGCGACAGACTAACCAGGGTGGCGCCGGTATCAACGAGAAAATCGACATGTGTGCCATTGACCATCGCCGCTGCATGAAAATGGCCGTCCCGTCCCGCGCGCAGACTCACTTTTCCCGGCGCATGGTTGATCGCGATGGAGGGAACGACTTCCCCGCGCACGCGGTCCATGAGGCCGGAAAACTCCTGGCGATAGCTGTAAACAACCACAACAGCGCTAAAAATTCCAGCCCAAGCGAGGGCTTGTTTCAGCGCGAGCCCGGCATGACCGCGCCACCCCAAAACCACAGAGCTGCCAACCAGGGCGAGCAGGCCAAGTCCATAGACAAGACGGATCTGGCTGTCTTGCGAATTGAGCGCGCTCGGGAAAACGCGATTCAAATAGACCAGAAAAACCACCAGGCTAAGAATGGCAAGGGCTGCATAAGTCCATGAATTGCGGCTCATTAAGCCTCCAGAGAATTGCCCTTAAAGTCAGACGGCAGTTTAAATGTTTAACAATTGACAAAGCGTGTAAAGCGCTCACCTTGTTGATTAAACAGTAAGAAGCGCGGTGGCAACCAGCAGAAAAACGGACTCCGAGACCTGCTGTACAGCCCCCAGCCGGTCGGCCGGCCGGACATTATCCGGATTCATAACCTTGGCCACAGCGGCCGTGACCAGAGCGACGCCCAGCAATCCTGCCACAGCAATACTGAAGCCTTGGTCAAACACCAGACAGAGCAGAACAATAATGCCGGTGACCAGTAAAGCCTCGGTAAACTGTGCTTGGGGAACTTGATAGAGTTCACCGGTTCTCAGGCCCGCCTGGTCGCCGGCTGTGTCATCCTGGCCGTTGTGGAGAAAATAGGCGGCGCCAACCATGGCCGCTCGAGAAACTGACGCTGCCGCAATCAGCAACATGACCACCCTCGGCGCTCCCCATTCCTGGCCCCCCACTTGTGCTATGCAAGCGATCTTGATGAACAGCAAAAGGATCATGAAGACGAGCCCCTTGATGTTGGATGCGTTGGGTTCGTTGGCGTTGGCCATATTGACCAGAGCCTGTTCGTGGATAACACCCGTCAGTCCGGATAGAACCAGAACCGCAAGCGAAGCGCTGAGCAGGGGCGTGAGGCCCACCAGATCACTGAACAGGTAGGCGATACCTCCCATTATGCCGATCAAGGCGCCAATCACTGGAAAGCCTCGCATGGACTGACTGATGGGTCCGCTGGGTAGATCTTCATCTGATTGCGCCAAAGGCAGACGCGTCAAAAAGACGTAAGACCGCAGGAGATCCTGCACCCACCGCTTGCCTTCCTTGGCAAACCCATGAGGCCCGGCATTAGCGTCGCTGTCCTGTTCGCTATCAGGTTGCGGATCGTCATCTTGGGGGGGAGCTGGTTCGTTCATGAGATCACCTTAGAGCAGGGCCTGATCGAGATCCGCGATGATATCACTTGCCTCTTCCAGTCCGATGGAAAGACGCACCACATCTGGTCCGGCGCCAGCCGCCTTTTGCTGGTCTCCTGTCAATTGACGGTGTGTGGTTGATGCCGGATGAATAATCAAGCTGCGCGTATCACCAATATTGGCTACGTGACTTAATAATTTGGCGTTATTGACGATGTTGACACCAGCATCATAACCGCCTTTGAGTCCAAAAGTGAAAACGGCACCAGCACCTTTAGGGCAATATTTCTGCGCCAATTTGTGGTGAGGATCATCGGGCAGCCCCGCATAGGAAACCCAGGAGACTTTGTCATTGCCCTGCAACCATTCGGCCACTTTTAAGGCGTTATCACAATGACGTTGCATGCGCAGACCTAAGGTCTCCACACCGTTCAAGATCATGAAAGCATTGAAAGGCGACAGGCAGGGCCCCAGATCGCGCAGACCCAGAACACGCGCTGCAATGGCAAAAGCGATATTGCCGAACGTCTCATGCAATTTGAGGCCGTGATAGGATTCGCAAGGTTCTGACAGTGTCGGGTAACGCCCGTCTTTCGACCAGTCGAACGTACCGCCATCAACAATTATTCCGCCCATGGAATTACCGTGCCCGCCGATGAACTTGGTGAGGGAATGCACCACGATATCAGCGCCGTGCTCGAGCGGCCGGCACAGATAAGGCGTGGCCAGGGTATTGTCGACGATCAGAGGAATTCCAGCCCTATGGGCTATATTTGCCAAGGCAGCAATGTCGACCACCACGCCGCCGGGATTGGCGATGGATTCGATGAAGATAGCCTTGGTCTTATCGCTCATTGCTTTTTCCACCGAAGTAATGTCATCGGCATCGGCCCATACGACGCGCCAATCGAATTTTTTGAATGCGTGATTAAACTGATTGATCGAGCCGCCATAAAGTTGGCGTAACGCGATGAATTCGTCACCCGGTTCAAGCAGGGTATGAAATATGAGCATTTGTGCGCCATGGCCCGAAGCAGTAGCCACCGCCGCCGAGCCGCCTTCAAGGGCGGCGACACGCTCTTCCAACACCCCATTGGTTGGATTGGTGATGCGCGTATAGATATTACCGAAGGCCTGGAGGCCGAACAGGCTTGCGGCATGGTCGACATCATCAAACGCAAAAGAAGTGGTTTGGTAGATAGGGGTGGCGCGTGCACCGGTGGTGGGGTCAGGCTGAGCGCCTGCATGGATGGCAAGGGTATCGAAACCGGGAGCTTTCTCCACGCTCATGATAAAGTCCTTTTTTATGAAGTGCGGCGTGTAAGGCCGAACTTGAAAAAAGGACTGTATACCAGATTTGAGCCGATGATCCAGTACCGGAACGGGCGGGGCCCCGCGGTTCTTACGCTACATCTTCTTGGAAGGGCGCCTGGGGAGAGGTTCGAACACGCGATTCCGGAAAGACGATAGAAATGGTCGTGCCAACCTGTTCTGTGCTTGTGATGTCAAAACTGGCGCCGTGAACATCGCACAACCCCTTGACAATCGGTAGACCAAGGCCGCTTCCCTTTTGCATGACATGCAAATCGCTCTGTACCTGACCAAAAGTCTCCATGACTTTGGGAATATCGGCGGCGGCAATACCAACACCGGTATCGGACACGGACAGGCCGAGGGCGCCCGTTTCGTCCAGAAATGCCCCAATATGGATTTCACCATCCTGCGGGGTGAATTTTATGGCGTTGGACAGAAGATTGAACAGTATCTGACGCAAAGCCCGTTCATCAGCCCATAGAGGAGGGAGTTGCGGGTCACTATTGATGTGCAGAGAGATGCATTTATTGTCAGCCAACACGCGCAGTGTTCGCAAACAGTCTGATATAATATCCTTTAGATCAACCTTTTCTTCGTTCAACTGAAATCGACCCGCTTCAATACGGGAGAGGTCAAGGATATCGTTGATGAGGCGCAAAAGATGTTTACCACTTTCCTGAATGTTGCCGGCATACTCGGCATGTTTCTTGGCCATGCTTTCATTCAGATTAGCGTTTGCCAGTATTTCCGAAAAACCCAGAATGGCATTTAAGGGCGTTCGGATTTCATGACTCATTTTGGCGAGAAAAGCGGATTTGGCATCATTGGAATTTTCCGCCAAATGACGTGCTGAATTTGCCTCTTTATTTGCGATTTCCAGCTTTGAAACAAGGCTATTGTTTGTGTTGTAAAGTGTGAATAACAGATTGGATGTTTCAGCGCTCTTCATTCCCAACTTGGTGAAATAAAGAATGTAGAACGTCATTAACACAGCAAGGCTGGCATATATAACGCCCCCTTCCTGGAGCGCAGGGATGACAAGAGCAGCGCCGACAGGGATAAGATTGGCAATGGAAATTGCTTGATGCGTTGTGCTTTGTGCGGTGATGGCGCCTGCTGTAAACACAAGAGCTGTCATGATGACGATGTGGTTCTCTACAGCGCCGGGAATCCAGAACAAGTAGGCGAGGGAGGAGAACGAACAAGAATATAAAATCCGTGTTCCGGCTATCCATAAAAACCACTGCTTAACTTTTTTTGGAGAGGGCGCAGTAGCCGTAACAAGAAAGCGTCGGCAGATCAGGGAATGGAGGGAGGAAAGCGCAATTATAATGAGAACATAAGTCAGCACTTTGAAGAGGGAAAACCATTGGGTCAGCGCAGCCCCTACGATAACGGGTAGCCATAGAGCAATGATGTCGATGCTGCTTCGATTTCGTGCATAGGCGCGAAGTTGCGAGAGTTCTATCGCGTGCTGCGGCACGTCGATAGTGGAGATCAGAGTATCGATGGGGAGATCTGTGTTTCCTTTGTTCTCCATCTCTAAATCTTCACGCACCATAGCTGCACACATATGAATGAAAGAGTTATCTCCTCATAACAATTATCCCCCGAACAGGTTAAAAAGTGGTCGTGGATTCACGTAAAATTTGAATTTTAATTTAACGATGTATTAGTCAGGTGCGATATTTAAAACTTGCGGTGCAATAATGCCAATTGGCCGATCAGTCTCATCGACGACGGTTATTTGCGGCATGCGCTTCCCGATTTTCCTGAGAATACTGTTAAGAGTTTCATCCATCTGCACACAAAGTGCATTTTTTGCAGTTAATGTGTTCGCGGAGAGCGGTTCCATCAGCTCCTTTGCCAAGATATGACCTGGCCAATGGGTGCTTTGAACAAACTGACGTATATCTTCATTGACCGGATTAGAAACGATATCACGTGGTGTGCCGTCCGCGATTATTTTCCCGTCATTGAGGATTGCAATGCGCTGGCCAATCTTCAAAGCTTCGTTAAAATCATGGGTGATGAAAACAATAGTGATGGACAGATTAGATGCGAGAGCCAGAAGGAGATCCTGCATTTCGGTTCGAGTAATCGGATCAAGGGCGCTGAAGGGTTCATCCATCAGCAGAATCCGAGGCGATATCGCCAGAGCGCGGGCAAGTCCTACCCTTTGGCGCATGCCGCCTGAGAGTTCGTTTGGGTGGGCGGACTCATAACCAGTTAGCCCAACGGCATGAACCCACTTTTCAGTCTGTTCCGAGATTGTGGTTTTATCCTTATCCTGAATGACCAGGCCATAGGCGATATTCTCGCGCACGGTTTTATGTGGAAAGAGGGCAAAACTTTGAAACACCATGGATACCGTGTGGCGGCGTAAATGCCGCAGGGTATCGCGTGGCATGGTCAGAACATTATCGCCTTTAATCAGAATTTGGCCGCTCGTGGGTTCGATCAATCGATTGATCAAGCGCACAAGAGTGGATTTGCCCGACCCCGAAATTCCCATTATCGCGCAGCGCTCAGCTTCGGCAATATTGAGATTGATATTGTGAAGGGCCAATGTGCAGCCGGTTGCACCCAAGATTTCGGATTTGGATGCCCCGGTGCTGGCCATTGCACGGGCCGCCTCAGTTGCGGTGCGCCGTTGGTGCACAGGGGAAAAAACTTTGGTGATGTCCTTGAGGGTGATTTCGCTCATGGGGTCAGGCGCCTTCTTGTGGATTTGACCCGCGGCGGCGGCTCATGCTTTGGGTCAGGCGATCAAGCACCACGGCTAAGGCCACGACGGCCAACCCGCCAACCATGGCCCGGCCAACATTGAGCTGATTGATGCCAAGTAAAACTTCTTCACCCAGTCCCCGCGCCCCGATCATCGAAGCGACGACGATCATTGACAGCGCCATCATGGTGGTCTGATTGATCCCCGCCATGATGTTAGGCAGAGCCAGGGGCAGTTGCACACCAAACAGGCGTTGATGCCAATTGGCGCCAAAGGCGTCTGTGGCTTCCATCACTTCGCGATCGACAAGCCGCAGGCCCAGATCCGTGAGCCGGATCAGGGGCGGCGTGGCGTAGATGATGGTGGCGATGAGCGCCGACACCTTTCCCAAACCAAACAGAAGTAGTACCGGCACGAGATAAACAAAGACGGGAAGGGTCTGCATCGCGTCAAGGACGGGCAGAATAAACGATCGGCTTTTGCCGCTGCGAGACAGCAAGATGCCGCAAGGCACGCCAATGATCACGCAGACAACAATTGACAGGATCATCAGACTGAGCGTCTGCATCGCCAGATCCCACATACCCAATATGCCGATAAAGAACATGGCAAACATCAAGCTGAGGCTGAGCGTGATCCGTCTGCTTGCAAAATAAGTCAGTCCCCCAACAAAAAGGATGGCAACATACCAGGGCAGGACACGCAGAGTGGAATCCAGCCCGACAAACACCCACAAAAACGCATTGGAGAGGGCTTCAAATTCATCTCCTAAGTGGAGAATAAGCCAGTCAACACCAGCGTTAATTTTGCCGTCCAATCGCCATATCAGGGAGTCGGGAAACATGGGGGTTGCCTCTTTAGTTTGTGATCACTTCAGGTGATTTGTTCATAGTTCCTAACATATTTTTCATTTTACACACCCTCTGTCACCCCGCAACGTGACCCACTGTTGTCCGGTTTTACTTTTATTGTCTGTTTCCCGGACGCGCGTCAGCGTGCGCCGGGATCCAGGGCAGTCAGCCAACATGGGTTATTTGGCACTGGGCCCCGGCGCGAAGGCCGGGGAACGCCCCCCCTGTGTGCTTTGAGAGTCTATGCCTCAAAAAACTTTCTCAACATGAAGGCCACCCTATACTCTGGATCAATTTTCAATGATTAAGCCAAACAGCAGTGGATCAAGCTGCGGCATGACAAATCGGGTGTTGAGGTGAACTTTAGGTCAGCAGAGGCCCCCCCTCACGCAGAAGATCTCATCGTTGATCCAACCAAGCTGACAGTGAAGAGTGCAGTTGCGACCAACACAATGGAAGGGCCGGATGGGCTGTCCCACAGCAGTGAGGCGCTCAACCCCCCGATAACGGAGAGAACGCCAATGAGTGCGGCGAGGCTGGCCATCTGTTCGGGGCTGCGGGCGAAAGGGCGGGCGGAAGCTGGAGGGATGATCAGAAGCGCTGTGATGAGAAGGATACCGACGACTTGCATGGCGATGGCGACGGTGACTGCGATCAGCATCATGAAAATTAAACGTAAGGGGACGCACGCGACGCCCTCCGCCAAGGCCAGGTCCTCATGAATTGTGGCGCGCAGCAGATCGCGCCAAATCCAGGCCAGCCCGATGAGGCAAATGGCGGCACCGGCATAAATCCAGGCAACATCGCGCCAACCCACCGATAGGATATCACCGAAAAGATAACCCATGAGGTCAACGCGCAGCCATTGAAGCATGGCGATAGTGACAATACCAAGCGCCAGAGCCGAATGAGACAGAATGCCCAGTGCAGTGTCTGTCGCCAGGGTGCCTTTGCTTTGGAGTAGCACCAGGAGGAGCGCAAACCCGAGACAGACAATGAGAATCGTCAGGTTGAGGTTTGTTCCGAGCGCGAAGCCGAGCGCCACGCCCAGCAGAGCGCTGTGGGCGAGAGAATCGCCAAAATAGGCCATACGCCGCCATACCACAAAACAGCCCAGCGGCCCCGCCGCCAGCGCAACTCCCAGACCCGCCAGCCCTGCGCGGATGAGAAATTCATCCATCATGGGTTTTTCTCCCCATGCCCATCGGCAATCTTTCCACTCACCGTGTGCTGATGATTATGGCTGTGTACATAGGGCGCCAGCACAGTTGCAGCCTGTGGTCCAAAAAGCTGCTGGAATTCTGGCTGTTGCGTCACATGAGCAGGTGCGCCGGAACAGCAGACATGTTGGTTGAGGCAAATCACATGATCTGTGGCGGCCATCACCATATGTAAATCATGAGAAACAAGCAGGATGCCGCAGCCGCGCTGGTCGCGAATATCTTGTATCAGGTGGTAAAGATCCGCTTCGCCGCTGATATCAAGGCCGGCTGCCGGTTCATCCAGAACGAGAAGCTGTGGATTGCGCAGAAGGGCGCGGGCCAGAAGAACGCGCTGGGTTTCCCCGCCCGACAGATCCGTCATCATACGGGATCCTACATTTGGAACCCCGGCCTCGTTAAGCCGTTCACGGGCAGCTTCTTTTGATGATTTTGTACCCAGACGAACAAAGCGTTCCGGGGTCAGAGGCAGGCTTGCGTCAAGGGCAAAGGATTGCGGCACGTAACCCACTGTCAGGCCGCTTGCGCGCTGGAGAGATCCCGCGGTTGGGGCGCTGAGCCCCAAGATGAGTTGGACAAGAGTGGTTTTACCAGCGCCATTGGGGCCGATCAGTGAAACAATCTCTCCCGGATTGATCGTGATATCGATATTTTTCAAGAGTGCGGCCTTGCCTACGGATTTGCTTAAGCCTTGCCCTTTGACCAGGAAGGGCTTCCTGTCGGACGGGATGGCAAAATCATTCATGGCGGGTCTTTCAGCCTTGAGGGGGCGGGAAGCGCGGTTATATCACTTTTGTGAGAACAGGCGAGCCCCGTAAATAAGGCGGCCCTCATGAGGTTCATGAGAGCCGCCTTTACCCTTGCCGAAACGATTGCACGCGGGACTGGGTTCGTACGCTCCGGCGCGGGCCGTCATCGAACGGTTTGGCGCGAGAAGCCAGACCTTGAGAGCCAAAATGCCGCGCCGCCGATGCCGCAATTGAACATTGACAAACCTCACCTGAACCCAAGATGAACCGAAAGTGAGCATGGATCGTGGATAATGTGGGAGTGCAGCCGTGTATCCGGGCGGTTTAATCCTCACCCTTTGGGGCGATTTTCGTGCGCAGCCAATGGGCGAAGCTATTGCCATGCAAGGCAAGGGCGTAGAGGTAGTCTTCTTTCAGGCGTTCTGTTGCGGGATCTTCAAACAGACTTTCACGTGTGATGAAGGGGCCGTCCCGCTCCAGCTTTTTGATCACCCTGGCGGGGTTGCCTGCGACAACCGTATTCGCCGGAACAGATGTGCTGACCACCGCTCCGGCGCCCACCACACTGTTCCGGCCGATGGTGGTGCCTTTTAAAAGCGTTGCGCCATAACCGATCCAGGCGTTTTCTTCCAGCACGACGGGCGCCGCCGTGTCAGGCTCGGTGGTGCGGTCATAAAGGCCATGCCAATCGGAATCGGTGATGTAAACATGGCCGGCCAGCATGCAATT
>JAJFIO010000047.1 GCA_021774915.1 Alphaproteobacteria bacterium | reverse complement strand
GAGGGGGCCACTGCGCGTCCGGCGCGGCCAGGTCTTTGGCCAAGCGCGCCCAGTCCTTGACATCAAAGTCAAATCGTTCCCGCACCCAGTCCGGCTCGGGAGGCGCAGACACCGCGCGGGCCAGCCATTCCCGCGCCGCCCCCACATCACCATGTTCCTCTTGCTCTATCTCTCCCATCAGCGCGCAGACGCGCGCGGTCGGCGCGCGGTCGACCAGAGGCGCCAGAGCGCGGCGCGCTTTTTCCCAATCGCGCGTATTGATCGCTTGGCGTGCCAGCAACAGGCGGCTTTCACTGTCATCTGGTTTCATCTCGGCCAAGCCCGACAGCCGCTTGGCGCGGGCATGGGCGGTCTCATGACTTTCAAGAGCACTATAAGCCTCTACCAGCGCCGGATGAGGCGCCGCGCGCCAGGCTTCCTCCAAAATCCCTGCTGCTTTCCAGGAATGTTCTTTGTCCTGATGGATACGCGCGGCCAAAAGAGCCGCCGGCGTGAAGGTGGGCAATAGACGAACGGCTTTGACGCTCAACCGCTCGGCCTCCTGCCGGTCGCCCTCATCCAGCACTTGCCCAGCACGGGCCGTTAAAAGAACCGCTTGGCACTGGCGCGCCGCTTGAGCAGGAATCAGACCGGACTTGCTCCCGGTTTTAAGTGTGGCCAGCGCATCGTTCCAGTGCCCGCCATCTGTCTGCAAATCGAGAAGCGCCTGAAACGCCCAGGGGGGTTTGGGCTGGGCCGCAAAGGCCTGCGCCGCATAATCAAGAGCGGCTTGTGTATCGCCGCGCCGTGTGGCATGCGCCAACAGGCCGCGCAGCCCCAAAAGTTTCGTCTCCGGCGCCTCGAGCATGGCCTGAAAACAGTGTGCCGCCTCCGCCTCATCACCGCCCAGCTGCGCCGCCTGTGCCCCCAGCAAACGCGCTAAGGCTGGATTGCCGGCCCCGTTCCGCGCGCTCAAAGCGTATTTTTGAGCGCGCTCAGCATCGCCCGACGCGACCGCGATCAGTCCTTTGGAGATGATCTCCATGCCCTTGGTCTGTCGGCGGCGTTGAAAAAGCGTTGACACCGATCCTGGCACAGCGCGCACACCGGCAACAACACGGATGATGATCAGTACACAAATGAGAAAAACCAGGAGCGCAACCACGCCCAGAGCCAGGGATGTCTGCACTTCCCAATTCTGCCAATGAATAATGAGACCGCCGGGATGATCCGCCGCCCAGGCCGCCAGGAAGGCTAGGCAGGCAATGCCAAAGAAGAGAAAGAGCGCTCTGATCATAGCGCCTCATCCTGCGAGCCCAGCTCCGACAACAGCCCGGCGCTCACCGAGGAGACAAGATCATCCAGCTTCAAACGCCCCTCAAGTTCATCGAGCCATGGGGCGACACTTGCTGCAGCAGCCCCTTGCAAACCGTGAAGCTCTTGCGCCGCAGCCCGCAAACGACCTTCCTTCAAACGTTGTTCCGCGCGGGCGATAATGGCTTGCGCACTCTGCCCCTTTAGATCTCCGGTGCGCCGAATGGTTACCAAGGCACGGATATTCGCCCACAGGCGCCGCCACCAGGTGTCAGCCCTTTGCATCTGCTCAGCGCGCAGCACGCCGCGCGCCATTTCATCGAAATCGCGGGTCAACGCCCCCGACTGCCTCAAGCCTTGAGCGGCATAGGGCTGAAGGCCCTGCCATTCGGTCCGGTCCGGCGCCAAAAGAGCCATGGTCTCAAGTTCAACCAAAAACGGCTCGCCGCGATCGGCCGCCCGTATCAATCCGGCCAAAGCCAAACCCAAGGCCGCCCGCTTGGCATCGGAACCGCTGCTATCTGCTTCAAGGGTGGTCAGGCGGGTTTCAAGATCCCGTACGGCGCTGCGCGGTGCCAGGCCGCTCAAGATTTGATCGAGATTCGCCGGAGGGGCATTTTGCTCAAGCGCGGCAAGACGCGCGTTCACCTGGCCATTGAGGGCGGTCACGTCTTGCCTGAGGTCAGCCAGCGCGTTGTTCAGCGCCGCCACTTCGGCGCCCTCAAGGGGGGTCCCCTCCGTACCGCCACTCAACGTGTTCGCGACGGCCTGCTCCAGCCCCTTCACCCGGTCTGAAAGTTCCTTTACAGCCGCTGCATCTGGTGCGTTTTGCTGAGAATCTTCAGCGCGCAAACGCTCCAGCGCTCCTTCCAGGCGATCTGATTTTTGTTGGAGCGCAACGACATCAACACTCATCCCTTCAAGCCATTGCTGGATGCTCGCCAGACGCTTGTCCTCTGGCGCTGCCGTCTCCAGGCCCAGGGCCGCTCTGTTCTGCAGCAGGACATAAGAAGCGCCTCCCCCACCCAGAATACCGGCGACAAAACCCAGCACCACAATACCCGCCAGGCGGGCCCGGCGACCTAGCGGCGGCTTTGCATGGGATGGGTCCACCGGCGGGCGTTCTTCGCGCACTGCGGGAGGCTCATTTTTCTGGGAGTCTGTAACGCTGGGTTTGGCGCCGGCATCGCCGGAAGCCTTGCTTTCGGATTTTCCGGCAGGCGTTTTTTTCGATTCCGGTGAGGACGACGGTGGTGCTGAAGCCGTGTCGTTTTGTTGATTGGGTGCCGTCTTCTTGTCGGATTTCCCGGTGTTTGAGTCCTGATTTTGTGATTCGGATTTAGGGGGGCGTTTAGACGATGTCATGGCTTGGGTCCTCTGCCGCTTTTCACTTATTAGTCTCAATCCAACATATCAAGAAGAGCTTGACCATTCGGCATTGGTGCCACGTCAACCGACTGGAACACAAGAGGGATGAGCGCCTCTGCCGTAGCAGCGCTTAAACAAAAGCTGCGCATTCCCGCACACCGACCCGCCAGGCCTGCGCGGGTCACCAGATCGCGAAACAACGCGGAACCGCGCGGAGAGTAAAAAAGGGCGGCCTCAAGTCTGGAGGGGGAGTTATCCGACAAACACGCGTGCAGTTCCTCAGGCAGGACCGAGGCGGCCACAGCCTCATAGATCACAACACGGCGCAGCGTAAAGCCTAGTGCCTCTAACCCTGTTTTCAAGGCCCCGGCGCTGGGGGCCGCCAGATGCGTGCCGGCCACATGCACCAGCGGGCCGCCGGCGGAATCGCAATGACGGGCCACCAGACTATGTAAACTTTTCGCGTCCCCTTCGCCTGCAAAAACGGTGTTTAACCCTATATCGCGCGCGCAAGCAGCACTTGCCGGGCCAACCGTAAAAGCGGCAAGATCACGGCGGGCGTTAAGCGCGGCAAAAGCCCGCACCCCATTGGCGCTGGTGAACACAATCCCTTGCGCCCCTTGCAAAGCGTGATCCAGCGCGCTTGCCGCGTGCGTTTCGTGTCGAATGGTCATCAAAGGCACAACCATCGGCGCATGACCGCGGACGACGAGCGCAGCCGCGGTCTGTTGAGAATCGATCAAAGGGCGGGTGACAAGAATGCGCATATTTTTCCGGCTCATTGATTTTAAGGTCCCGGCTCGAAATAAGCAGGACCCGCTTTTGACTTTAAAGCCTCTCCGGCAGCAGTGCCGATCTCTTGAGCCCTTCGGAACGGGTTTTCCCCCAAAGGCTCGCGCACCAGGATACTTTCCGAGTCTTGTCCGTCGGGCATCAACACCTCGCCGCGCAGCGTCAAAATATTTTGCGCCGAAATTTCAGCCAGTCCCGCAATAGCCGACCGACACGAGCCGTCAAGAACCTCCAAAAAAGCCCGCTCTGCGATCAGTGCGATATGGCTGGGATCATGGTTCAGCGGAACAACCAAATCCCTCACCGCCCGATCTCCGGTGCGCGCCTGTACCGCCAGCGCGCCTTGGCCGACCGCAGGAAGAAGCACCTCGGTGGGGAAAACATATCTGGCATGGGCCCTGAGGCCCAGCCGCTTGAGACCCGCCAGCGCCATGATCGCTGCTACCGGGTGCCCCTTTTCAAGTTTGGCCAGCCGCGTATCGACATTGCCGCGCAGAGGGACGATCTCAAGGTCAGGACGAATTTTAAGAATTTGCGCGCGGCGCCGCGGCGACGATGTCCCCACAGCCGCCCCGCGAGGCAAAGATGATAAATCCTCACAATGCTGGCAGACTAAAACATCGCGCGGATCTTCGCGCGGCAACACGGCGCAAATCTCCACACCTGCAGGCAGGGTGCTCAACATATCCTTGGCCGAATGAATGGCGACATCTATCTGCTCACGGATTAATTCTTCTTCCAACTCTTTAACAAAAAGCCCCTTGGCGCCGCCGCCGCCAGGTTGTGCATCCTGCCCTTTATCGCCTTTGGTTTTGACGATCACCAGTTTGGAACGCCCCTCGATCTCATCGTCACGCCAGCCGTGGGCACGCGCCAAAACAAAGCGAAGTTCTTCAGCCTGTGCCAAGGCTAGTTTTGATCCCCGCGTCCCGATGCGTAGCACCATTTGCATTGACCCCGCGCCAAATGATAAAGCCGTTGAAGAATCTGGCTTAACGCCTTTCTTGCCTGCTGTCGAGCGCGCGGGGTATAGGTCTTTTTTTAGTGGACAGTGCATGTGATTATTTTAGGCATTGAAAGCTCTTGTGATGAATCAGCGGTCGCTGTCGTCGCCAGAGAGGGCCGTGATGCCCCCCCACGCATTCTGTCGAATGTGGTTCTTAGCCAGACAGAAGAGCATCGCCCCTATGGCGGCGTGGTGCCGGAGATCGCCGCGCGGGCGCATATCGAGCATCTTGATGGTCTTGTCGCCCGCGCCATGAGTGAGGCGGGTCTTGATTACGCTGAAATAGATGGTGTGGCCGCCACGGCCGGACCGGGTCTTATCGGCGGCGTCATTGTCGGCCTGATGACCGGCAAGGGCATTGCGCTGACCCACAGAAAGCCACTTCTCGCCATCAATCATCTGGAGGGTCACGCGCTGTCCGTGCGCCTCAGCCGTCAGGTCAGTTTTCCCTATCTCCTGTTACTCATCTCCGGTGGGCACTGCCAATTGCTGATTGTGGAGGGGATCGGGCGTTATCACTGCCTCGGCAGCACGCTTGACGATGCGGTGGGAGAGGCCTTTGACAAAACCGCTAAACTGTTGGATCTGGGGTTTCCCGGGGGCCCGGCTGTAGAGGCCGCCGCCCGC
>JAJFIO010000046.1 GCA_021774915.1 Alphaproteobacteria bacterium | reverse complement strand
CGCGCTCGGCGGGGTTTTTAAGTATTCAACGATAGTGGGTTTGACCCCGCGCTCTTCCAGCAAGGCCAGAGTTTGGCGGGACTTGCTGCACCGGGGATTGTGATAAATCGTAATGGCCATACTGTTCTTTCCCTTCAGATTTTGTTGGCTGACCCCACTGCCTCTTCTACGTTTGAAAAACCGTCCATTTCAAGCGCCGCGGCAAGGTCGCGTTTAATGGCTTTTATCAAAGCCGGGCCCTGATAGGTCAAGGCCGAATACAATTGAACCAGCGACGCCCCCGCTTTGATTTTTTCATAGGCATCCACCCCGCTCGCAATGCCGCCCACACCAATGAGCGGCAAGCGGCCTCGGCTCAGCCGGTAAAAATCGGCGAGCACTTCAGTGGAGAGCCGAAACAAAGGCGCGCCGGACAGTCCGCCTGTCTCCTGAGCATGAGGGCTGGTCAGCGCGTCGCGCCCTCCAATGGTCGTGTTACTGACAATAAGCGCATCGATCCCGCGCGCCATCACCACATCTGCAATATCGCGCCGCTCCTGCGCGTCCAGATCAGGCGCTACTTTCAAAAAGAGCGGCAGCGGTTTTTCCCCATCCGGCGTCAACTCAGCGCGTGCCTCCATAAGCCGGGACAACAGATCATCAAGTTCTTGCTTGTCTTGCAGCCCACGCAGACCCGGCGTGTTGGGCGAGGAAATATTGATGGTGACGTAATCCACCAGCCCCGCCACTGCTTTCAGGCCCGTCACATAATCGGCGATACGGTCGCTTGCGTCTTTATTGGCCCCCAGATTAGCGCCGACAATGCCGGGCGCGCCGCTCACTTTACGGGCTTGCAGCCGGGTGACCGCGCGCGCCAGGCCCTGATTGTTAAATCCAAGGCGGTTGATGATCGCGCGATCCGGCTCAAGCCGAAAAATGCGCGGGCGTGGATTGCCCAATTGGGGTAGCGGCGTGATGGTGCCGGCCTCCGCAAAGCCAAAACCCAGGCCTAGCATAGCGTCCGGCACTTCAGCGTTTTTATCAAAACCCGCCGCCAGACCCACCGGATTGGCGAAGGTGAGGCCGCACAGGGAAGTGGCGAGCACCGGATCATCGGTTTCCCGCCCCCGCCCCGCCAGGCCTGTCTTCAGCATACGGATGGTGAGGGAATGGGCCGTTTCCGGATCAAGCATCCGCAACCACCGCGCCGCTAGATCAGTGACACTCACGGGGTTTCTACCCCGAACTCCATCGGAAAAACATGAGCGCCCTGATCGTCCAAAGGCAGATCATGCACAGCGCTGACAGCGCTTAAAGGCAGGGCGCTATAAAGATGCGGAAAAAGCTGACCCTCGCGCGCCGCTTCCCATTTTATCTCATCGCCGAGCACTGCTGCATCAATTTCGATCAAGAGCAGGTCCAATTGCCAGGCAAAATATTTCGCCGCCGTACTCCGCGACTGCGCCGCAGTGGAAAAGTGAATAAAGCCGTCCTTTAGGTCAAGTTCAGACCCTTCATAGACGCCCGCCGCCTGCGCTGCCGCCCATTCGGATTTGGAGCATATTTTATAGATGTTACGTTCTGTCATGGCCTTTAGAGTCTTTACGGTTTTGATGGACTCAAAACCTGACTCCAACCCCTGTCCTCTCACGCGTCATTACCGGCCCCCGAGCCGGTAATCCAGTCTTTACTACCGCTTAAGAATAAACATCCACATACAAACTCTTCACCATTTTCCGCCTTGGCGTCATACCCGTGCTTGACACGGGGTATCCAGAGCTTGGTCTCCGGCATGTTCGGGGGACAATAAATTCAAGAGGTTGCCGCTCCTGGATCACCGGGTCAAGCCCGGTGGTGACGCATTTGTCTGTGATGACACATAAGGGATGGTTCAAAGTAAATCGGAAACGCTCTAAAAGGGTATAAAGCGGCACGCCGGTTCAATCAATCCCCGTCCCTGTTAAATGATATCCCGCTGGCGTTTCACGAGCTTCGCCAATTTTTTGGCGTCGCCGCTTTGATACGCGCTCAGCAGAGCGTGTATTCTGGTAAGCGCGATATCTTCGATCCTGATGGCGGGTTCAAGGGTTTGAGCGGCGCTCAGCACCTCGCCCGCGCGGACATAAAGCGCGGGATCATCAAATGAGAGCAGCATCAAAGCAAAATGGTGCCGGATGGAAATATTTTCAGGATCGGCCTTGAGCGCATCTTCAAAAGATGTGAGGCCGATCTCACGACTGGCGTCATACAGCCATGAGGCGGGGCGCGCGCCCGCCCGGCGCACAATCTCCAGATGCCACGCGCCTTTGGTCGAAAGTACCCAGGGGTCACGGGGCGCCAAGGCAAAGGCCGCGTCAATATAGATTTTCGCCTTTTTGCCAAAACCCCTTATGTGAGCGGCAAACCCGCCCATCTTGCGGGCCCGCAGACCCAAAGCCCCCGCCATTTGCACATTGGCTTCGATATTATCCGGATCGAGAACGAGTGCCGCGCGGGCGACTTTTTCAGCTTCCTTGACTTGTTTGATCGAGGCTTCACCCAGAGGCGCGGCGATCACCTCCGCCAGCAGGCAGCGGGCGGCAAACGCCAAAGACGGCGCGTCGCCCACTTGCCGCGCCAGATCAGCAGCTTCGCGAAAATCACCTTTGGCAAAGAGCGTATACGCCACGTCTCGGGCAGCCTCATCAACGGGGGCCGCGCCGGCGCCCACTCCAAGACAAAAGAAACTTGCCCAAACAACAAAAAGAGTGGTCCTGAACCGCCCCATCAGTGAAACGCTTCCTGCATCAGATATGGATCATCGAAATGCCGCAGCCCGACAAATGCCGTGGCATGAGTGCCCCATTGCCGCATCGCGCCCGGACTGTCGATGCCCATGGGCCAGAGGGTAAACCGCTCCAGCCTGGCGCTCTGGCGGATAATCCCGTTTTCACCATAAAGGCTGCGCGAGCGCCCCGCGCCGGTGGGCGCGATCCGCAAGACCTGATCAGGCACGCGCGCGCCTGCCACGATGTTGTATGCAAATGATGCCCCTTCAGTCTGCCCCCGCTCGCCCGAGACAGACGACACGTAATGACTGACTGTGGCCAGCCGCACCACCATGCGCTGGCCCGGCCCCAAAACAGGGGCGCTTATGGGTACAAGGGCTGATTCACGCGCATCCTGGTCTTCCGGCATGGGTTTGCGGCTCAAAGGGGGCACGGGGAAGAACATGTGATAGCAGCCGCAAGCATGCATGCTGTCATAGATTAAAGGCTGCCCATCTGCGTTCAACGTTACACGCCAGACGACAGCGTCCAGCGGACCACCCAGCAAATCGAACCGGCTCTGTTTGGGGCGTTCGGGAAACCAGATCATGTAAACCAGTTGCGGCAAAACGGCGCCGCCAAAACGGGTATAGCTCAGTCGGGCGAACACGGGCGGGTGGGAAGGATCAACAACAATTTCCGATCCCCGCCAAGCGGGAGCCCCGGCGCGGTCATAAGCGCCGGTGGTTTCAACGCGCCATATGGGCGCGAAGGTTTGTAATAAGGCGTTCAAGTCTTGCCTCTCAAACTGAGGGATGCCCAGCGCATCGCGCGGTGCAGCGCGCATCAGCGCCGCCACTTGGCTATGGCTCAAAGCGGACGTTCCGGTCGGTCGATACGATGTCCATGGGTTTTCCGCTTCGAGCGACTCAAGCGACTGGCTGAAAGACGGCAGTGCTTCTTTTTGCCACCCGCGATAGCCCAGCGCCACGCCGATGCTGGTCAAAGGATAAAAACCGCTCAACCGTTTCCCTAAATTGTAGCTCGGCATGACGGTGGCGGCGCGGATCAGCCCGGCGCGCGCCTCCGTATGGGTGAGATCCGATTGGATCAGAAGCGCCGCGCACTCATCAAGATGCACAAGGGAGGGAAGCTCAGCGCCGCCAAGATTGGACGCCTCGACAAACCGCGCTTGGGCGTCCAAAGCCCGCATATGCTGAACCCAGACATCGAAGGCCTTGCCTTCAAGGTCATCTTTGCGAAAGCTGGCGAGAAAACGATTGACTTTGAGATAAGGGAAACCGCGTACACGCGCCGCTTCGCCGTCACGCACGCCCGCGCGCTTGACGGCCGCATCAAACGCTTTGAAGTCGGCGAGGCAGGCCTTGTCTTCATCCGAGCCTCGCGCAAACGACTGCTGCCGCCAGTTAGGGGCGAGAGACCCGGTGGTCGAGCACGCCGTCACGCTCGCGCCCACCCCTAGGAAGAGCCAGAGGAGTCCGGTCGCGGCTGATTTGAAAGACCTTCTGGCCTCGTTCATGTGTATTCCTTAACCCGGAATCGCAAATTCTTGAGCTGACCCATCAAGGTCATAGCACAAAGACTATAAGGAGCCGTTCAAGAGATTTTGATCAGCAGATCTCCGGCCAGAGCCTTGTGGATCAGGGCGATGGTTTCCGGCACGCCGTAAATCGCCACGAATGAGCCAAAACGCGGGCCTTGAGCTTGCCCCAGCAACACTTCATAGAGCGCTTGGAACCAATCGCGCAGGTTTTCAAAAGCCAGCTCTTTGCCCACCGCATAGATTTCAGTCTGGATCGCTTGCGCTGAGGTCTCGCCCGCTCGGGCCAAAGCTTCCAGACGCATGATCAATTCTTCAAGACCCTGGCGCTCTTGATCCGTTGGCGCGCGGAATTTTTTCGACGGCTTAACGAAATCGTCGAAATAATTGATCGCGAACGGCACCAGTTGGTCAAGGATAGGATTTTTTTCGGGCGTGGCTTTGGGCGCGTAACGCTGAATGAAATTCCACAAGATTGCTTTGTCATGCGCGTTGCTGGCGCTCACCAGGTTCAGCAGCAACGAAAAACTGACGGGAACATCTTCTTGCGGTGGCGTGCCGTTGTGGATATGCCAAACGGGATTGCCTAATTTTTCAACCTCGCTTTGGTCGGCAAATTTGACGAGGAAAGTGAGGTATTCATCCACCGCTTTGGGGATGACGTCAAAATAAAGCCGCTTGGCCTTGCGCGGGTTCTGAAACATATAGAGCGCCAGACTCTCCGGCGAGGCATAGCGCAACCACTCTTCAACCGTGATGCCGTTACCTTTTGATTTCGAGATCTTCTGGCCTTTGTCATCAAGAAACAGCTCGTAGTTAAAGCCGACGGGCGGCGCGCCGCCCAGGGCGCGGGCAATGCGTGACGACAAATGGACCGATTCGATCAAATCTTTTCCCGCCATCTCATAATCAACGCCCAGCGCCGTCCAGCGCATCGCCCAATCCGCTTTCCATTGCAATTTGCACTTGCCCCCGGTGACAGGGGTCTCAATCTTCTTCCCGTCTTCACGTTGGTAGACGATGGTTCCGGCCTGAGCGTTCACCTCTATCACAGGGACTTGCAGCACATGGCCTGTTTCAGGGCAGACGGGCAGAAACGGCGAATAGGTCGCGCGCCGTTCCGCGCCCAGGGTCGGCAAGACGATGTCCATCACTGCCTCATAATGGGCAAGCACGGTGAGCAGGGTCTCGTCGAACAGGCCGGAGCGATAACACTCCGTGGCGCTGAAAAACTCATACTCAAAACCGAAGCGATCCAGAAACGCCTGAAGCCGCGCATTATTATGGTGGGCGAAACTCTCATGGGTGCCGAAAGGATCGGGAACCGATGTCAGAGGCTTGCCCAGATGCTGCGCCAACATCTCCTGGTTGGGCAGAT
The DNA here is from genome assembly GCA_021774915.1 of Alphaproteobacteria bacterium. GTDB lineage: Bacteria > Pseudomonadota > Alphaproteobacteria > SMXP01 > SMXP01 > JAJFIM01. Next base: position 4,848 of record JAJFIO010000046.1, on the reverse strand, counting down.
TGTCCGGCACTTTGCGCAGGCCATCCATATCATCGGAAAAGGCAATGAGCCGCGTCGGGCGGTCGGACAGAAGACAAAACGCATGGCGGACCATGCTGGTGCGCGCCACCTCGCCAAAGGTGCCGATATGCGGCAGGCCGGAAGGACCATAGCCGGTTTCAAAAAGCACCGGTTCATCGGCAGGTTTGTGCGCCACATGGTCCAAAAGCTTGCGGGCCTGCTCGAAAGGCCAGGCCTTATGGGTTGCAGCAACTTCGCGGTTATCGGACATGGATCGGGAATTCTCTTGATTTAGGGGTTGACCCCTTGCGCTTGTCGCCGGAAACCTATGGGCAGGCGTGGCCCCAAGTCAACGGGCAAAGCCATTTCAACCGATGAGCCACAACAAACACGCACTATGACCGATAGTTCCCCCAACACCCAGCCGCCCGAATCTACGGCAGACACGCAAGACATGATGTCGGCCTTGATCGCCCATGCCGGGGGCGGCGTGACGCTGAGCGCGGCAGGGGAGATTGAAGAGTTGGGTGCGGCGGACGCCGCCCGTGCGCTCAGCCGAAAGCGCCTGCTGGTCTGTCATGCGGGTTTTACCGCGCGGCGGCTTGGCGCCCCGCACCCGGCGCGCCGCGCCAGCCTGTTTGACATCATGGAACTGTGGGCCTTTGTGCGCCCGGCGCAATTTTGCGTGCCGACCCCAAGGGGTTTGGCGCAAGCCCTCGGCCTGCCCGCACCTGAGGACCCTTCAGGCGCGGCGGCTCTGCTAATGCAAGCAACGCAGCGCCTGCTGACCGATCTTGGTCACCCTTCTTATCCGTACAAAGACAAAATGCCTGAGATCGTCCGCACCATGGGCAGTAAAGGATGGGCATGGGCGCCGGACGTTCTGGCGGCGCTGGACCAACAGAGCAAACAAAAAACATCCGCCAAGGCTGCCGGCCTTTCAGGGCTGGAGATTTGGAACGCCCTGCCCGACTGGGAGGACCGCGCGCCCCCCGGACAGCCAGGATCGATCCCCGTAAGCGAGGAAGAAACCCGCACCTACCTGACGCAGATCCTTGGCGCTGATCGCGAAGGCGGGCTGGCTGAAATTCGCGAAGAGCAGCAGCACTATGCCGCGGCCGTCACCACAGCCTTTGCCCCGCGCGATAAGGCCGGGCACCCTGAAATCGTTCTGGCGCAAGCCGGAACGGGCATCGGCAAGACGCTGGGATATTTGGCCCCGGCCGCTCTCTGGGCACAGCGCAACGGACCGGGCCTTTGGATTTCCACCTATACCAAAAACCTGCAAAGGCAGATCGATCAAGAGCTAAGCCGCCTCTATCCCCAGTCAAAAGAAAAAGCGCGCCGCACGCTGGTGCGCAAAGGCCGTGAGAATTATCTCTGCCTTCTCAATTTTCAAGACAAAGCGCCCGGCCGCTCCGCCATCGAAATGGGACTGATTGCCAGATGGGCGCGGTTCAGCCGCGACGGCGATATGGTGGGCGGCGATTTTCCGGCTTGGTTAACGCCGTTGTTTCACCCCGACGCGCGAGCCGCATCGGTTCCCGGCGGGCTGACGGACCGGCGGGGCGAGTGCATCTTTGCCGCCTGCCCGCATTATCGCAAATGCTTCATCGAAAAGGCGTTACGCAAAGCCCGCCACACCGAGATCGTGGTTGCCAATCATGCGCTGGTTATGGTGCAGGCCGCGCTTGATGGTCTCATAACCCACGACGAAAAAAAGGAAGCCGCAACAGAAGCCCCCGAAGAAAAGCGCACCAGCCCCGTGCGCTATATTTTTGATGAGGGACACCATCTTTTCGACGCCGCCGACAGCGCGTTCTCGGCGTGTCTCAGTGGCGTGGAAGCCACTGACTTGCGCCGCTGGATCAGAGGACCGGAAGACCGCAACCGGCGGGGCCGCGATCTGCGCGATCGCTGCGAGGAACTGATCGGCGAATGGGCGCACGTCTCGTCCCTGCTCGATCAGGTGCAAAGGGCGGCGCGGGATCTTCCCGGACCGGGCTGGCTGGCGCGCATCAATGGCGACATGCCCAAAGGCCCTATGGAGGGCTTCCTCAGCGCCATTCACGGCCATACGCTGGCCCGGCAGGATGAGCGCACGCAGGCAGGCTATGACATGGAAGCGGCGCCCTGGCCGCCCGGACCCCATGTGCTGGAAGCCGCAGCGACGCTCGAACAAAAGCTGGACGAAATTGCCAAGCCCTTGCGCACGTTAGCCGGTGCGATTCGCACTAGGCTGGAGGAACACACCGAGCCCATCGAGCCCACCACCCGCGCGCGCCTCGAATCGCTGGAGCGCAGCCTGATGCGCCGCGGGGCCATGATGATCCCGGCCTGGCAGGCCATGCTGAAAGCCCTTGCCCAAAGCCCCCAGGAACTGGTGGACCCGAGGGGAACAAGTTCGAATCCGCAGGGTTCGCAAGCGCGACCGCGCGCCGGCCGGTCAGGCCGTCCCATCGGAGGCATGAGCGAAGCGAATTGCCGTGAGATAGGTAAAATGGTGGACTGGTTCGCTATTGAGCGCAAAGACGGACATGTGATCGACATCGGCATGCACCGCCATTGGATCGACCCCACGGAACCCTTCGCGCGCCACGTGCTGGAGCCGGCGCACGGCGCGCTGATCACCTCGGCGACGCTGAAAGACGAAGGCCCGCCCGAGAAGGACATTAGCCAAGAAGACGACACGCCCCCGCGCGACTGGCAAGCGGCGGAGCTCAGGACCGGCGCGGCGCACCTGGCGATACCCGCGCACCGGTATTCTTTTGCCTCGCCCTTTGATTATGGCGCGCGCACGCGCGTCTTTATTGTCACCGATGTCTCCCGCACCGACCGGACGGGCATTGCGGCGGCCTATCAAAAACTTTTCACCGCCAGCGGCGGCGGGGCGCTCGGCCTCTTCACCTCGATTGCCCGCATGCGCCACACCTATCAGATGATATCTTCCCAATTGGAAGCGCGCGGCCTGCCGCTTTACGCCCAGCATATTGACGCCATGGACACCGGCACGCTGGTGGATATTTTCCGGCTCGAGCAAAACGCCTGTCTTCTGGGCACGGATGCCTTGCGCGACGGCATTGACGTGCCCGGCGCCTCGCTGCGCCTCATTGTGTTTGACCGCGTGCCCTGGCCCCGGCCCAACCTTCTGCATAAAGCCCGGCGCGCGCATTTCGGCGGCAGATATTATGACGAGATGCTGACCCGCCTGCGGCTGAAACAGGCCTTTGGACGGTTGATGCGCCGGGCCAGCGACCGCGGCGTCTTCGTGATGCTGGACAGCCGCACGCCGACGCGCCTCACTTCCGCCTTCCCGCCCGAGACTGTGGTAGAGCGCCTGACTCTGGCGGATACGGCAAAGGCCATTGAAAAATTCATCAATCACCCTAACATACGAACACACGTGTAATTTTCCCCACTCCTACAAAGGACTCGCCCTCCATGCCTCAAACCATCTCTCATCATGCCGCGCTGATTTACACCATGGTGGTCGTTTCGGCTGCGGACGGGGGCATGAGCAATGCCGAATTGGAAACCATCGGTAGCATTGTCACCAAGTTTCCCATCTTCGATGATTTCAACGCCGAGCGCTTGGTCGATACGGCCGAAGAATGCGGGCAGATCATGGCGGCGGACGGCGGCTTTCAAGCAGTGCTCAGCCTCATTAGCCAAGCGATCCCCGACCGGCTGAAAGAAACCGCCTATGCGGTCGCCGTCGACGTCGCAACGGCCGACAATAAAGTGGGGCAGGAGGAATTGCGCGTGCTGGAATTGCTGCGCCATGAGCTTGGTATCGACCGGCTCTACGCCGGCGCCATCGAACGCGCCGCCAGAGCCCGCCACATGACGCTTTAGGAAATTTACGATGAGGCGAACACTTCTCCTCTCATCATCCCCGACTCCCCCCTTGTCATCCCCGTGCTTGACACGGGGATCCAGCGCAATCCTGATCAAGGATTGCAAAAAAATGACGCTGCTTCGAACTTTCCTGGATCCCCGTGTCAAGCACGGGGATGACGCACTAATGCCATGAAAACACTTCTCCTCCTGCGCCACGCCAAAGCTGAAAGCCCCGCAGCAGCCGCCAAACGCGGGCATGCGGGTGACACAGACCGGCGCCTTGTTCCCCGCGGGCAAGAAGATTGCGCGAAGATCGCCGCCTACATGAAAGAAAAAGACCACGCGCCTGAGCTGATCGCAGCCTCCTCCGCCACGCGCACGGCGGAAACAGCGGAGCGCTTAAGTCCCTTGCTCGGGTCCGAGAGTGAAACGGAGATCCATGACAGCCTCTATCTCGCCAGCGCCAACACTCTCCTGCGGCACATCCATGCGCTCAACGACGGCGTATCTTCCGCGATGTTCATCGGCCACAACCCCGGCCTGCACGAGCTGGCCTGCGCCCTAGCGTCACACACTCCGCCCACGGATTTTTTGCGGGATCTCAAAAGCCATTTCCCGACCTGCGCGCTGGCAGTGATCCACTTCGATCAACCAAGCTGGGGTTTATGTGATGTTGGGGGCGGAACGCTGATGGATTTTATTTATCCGCGGGCGCTAGGTCGCTCTACCTAGAGCAAAATTTAAAAAGTAAGTGCTGTCAGGTGGTTACCCTATCTGCACATTAAATATACACATTTTTTAGCAAGTAAAGAGAGCTATTTATCCGTGTACGGTTCTTTGTTATCCCACGCTTCTTGTGGCATAAAATACTAGGGTCAGGACTCATTAAATCCACCATATGACGATGGCGGCGATGCAGATTGCGGAGAAGAATGTGTGAGAGCATCGGTCGTATCGGGTTGATATGCGACGCCAGTCCTTAAGACGTCCGAACATATTTTCGACCTT
>JAJFIO010000045.1 GCA_021774915.1 Alphaproteobacteria bacterium | reverse complement strand
ACTCGAGGTGACATGACAGTCTTCACACACATTGGTGGTCGGGATATGAGTCGCCGATTTGCCCGTCGCCGTCGTTCCGTTATGACAGCTTGAGCAGGAGCCCGTGACGCCGGAGTGATCGAATCGCACGTTCGTCCAGCTTGATGTTACATGACAATCCTCACACGCATTTGACGAGGAGATATGGTTGGCGGATTTTCCGACTGCCTGAGACCCATTGTGACAAGAGGCGCAGGTCCCCGAGACGCCGGAGTGGTCGAATCGCACGTTCGTCCAGCTTGAGTTATCATGACAGTCTTCACAGGCGTTAGTCGATGCAATATGTGTTGGCGGCTTGCCTTCACCAATGACGCCATTATGACACGTATCGCACTGCCTGGGTGTGCCAGCGAAAACGCCGTTCAGATGACAACTCTCGCACTCGACGAAGCGATGCGCACCTTCAAGCACGAAGCCCGTTTTCAAATGGTCTTCAATTTCGACCGGCGTTGGCGCCGCCAACGCCGGCGCGGTGATTATGCACAAAAAAAAGCACGCAATTGCTATCGAATCACTTGTGCTAAATCGTTCTTTCAAAAAAGAAGTGAACGCATCAAAAGGCCGTGCAACTGCACATAAAGCACTCATTTTTCGCGTGCTTTTCGCCATAAAGTACCAACAACCTGTAACGAGTGAAGCCTAGGGCAAAACTAGGGTCACCCCTTTAACAAACTTTTAACAAACAGAAGCAGCTATGTTTCAAATGATTCGCATTCGCATCATCGCTCGTGACGAAGATTGAGAAAGTGAGAGACTCTGTAAATTTTGATATATTGAAATGATCATCCGGGCACTCATGAATTGAATTTCTTCCGTCTATGAACTGTATGAAACAGTTATACGCGGTCGCGCATAAAATCCAATCCGTTAATTTAAAAAAACCTTCATATACGCAATTAAAAATTCACTTTGCGTGTCTTTTAAGGAATCCGAATTGTTTTAAAATCAGTGGTTGTATGGCAACGCCCGCAATTCCCGCCATATTCTCCCCGGTGTTTATCGTCTGCCCGATGACATGCAATGCATTCACTAGATTGAGAAACTTCTCCGCGCGATTTGGTTCGGTGGCATGACGCACAGGCCAACCCCTCATGAGCCCCGGTCAATTGAAAATCCGTTTGTGTAGTATGATCGAAAATCCACAAAGACCAGTTATTTGGATTGTGACAAAGTCCACAATTCTCTCCGAGCGTGCCGAGATGTTCATCGTCTTCAATATGGCACGATTCGCATTCGATCGGGGCGTCTTGAAACTTTTTGCTTTGATGACAGTCATCACATTCGACGGTTTTGTGTTCTCCGAGAAGAGGAAAACGAGATAGATCGTGATCAAAGCGTGTATTTTTGACCCATGACGCCTCATTGTGACAGGCGCTGCAATTCTCGCCCAGACTATCCTCGTGAACATCATCGTCTCTGTGACAATCGATGCAGGTAACGCCCGGCAACGCCTTCGTCACCGGCTCGAGATGACATGCTTCACAGGTGACGCGTACATGGGCATCATTCAGTGGAAATTTCGTCTTTGTGTCATGGTCGAAATTCGACGTGCTCCAGTTCGAAGTAAAATGACAATCGGCGCAATTCGAGCCATTACGCCCCTTATGTTCATCGTCTTTTTGGTGGCAGGACACGCACACTTGTTGGAGTTCCGGTTCAAAAAGCGTAGTCGTATGGCATGCCTTACAATCAACCACAGCGTGCTGACCCTCCAGGGCAAAGCTGGTCTTTTGCGCGTGATCAAAAGTAATTTTTGGCCACAAATTTGAGTCGTGGCAACTCTCACAATCCGTGCCGAATGTGCCTTCGTGCGTATCGTCTTCCTCATGACAATCTACGCACGTTGATGGAAGTTCTTTATAGATTTCACCTACATGGCACGCCATACACCCGGTGCTACTGTGCTTTCCCAGCAGCAGAAAACGCGTCGTTGAATGATCAAATTCCACTTGGCTCCAGTCGTTCACAGTGTGGCAGTCCTGACAGTCGTCACTCAATCGATTTTTATGAGGTTCATCGGATTTGTGGCAGGAGAAACAATCGGATGGAGCTTCTCTTAATTTCTTATCAGCCAGATGACATGCGGCGCATTCAACGGCCACATGCCCTCCGCCCAGTGGGTAATCAGTCAGAAAATGATTAAATGAGGCGGGGTCAAATTCAGCAATATCGAATAAAAGGCCTTCATGCTCTGTGTGGCAGGTATTGCAAAGATTGCCTTGTACTTCTGGTGATTTACCGTGAAAACCCGTAGAGTTTTTGACATCTGTGGCTGTCTCATCATGACAATCGAGACAAAGGGCGTCCTGCGCGCCCTTATCAAACGTCGCATGGCACGAACCACAGTCTTTTTCAAATTCCTGATGCGCATTTGAAAGCGGCCCCGGAGAAACCAATCTTTCAATAACATTTTGCGCGCTCACCGGAGTGAGAGCCCCTGCCCAAAATAGAAAAACAACCGGCAGAAGTCGGCGGGCGCTAATATAAATGAACCGCAATGACATGAATAATCGCGGTAATGATGAGGAGAAAAAATAGCGGCAGATGGAGAATATGCCAAGCCGCAAACAGTCTTTCGTAAAAGGAGAGTTCAGCCGCTTGCTCAACGCGTTGGAAATACCGGTTGTAAAATGAAAGTTGGGCACGGCAATCCATCATAAACGGCTTATTGCCGGCTTTCTTGGCCACTTTCATATCCGTTTTCAATTTGCGGCGCAGGCGCGCATGCATGCGGCGCGCCTGGGCCGTAATGACAATCGCTTGCCGGGCTGCATCCATCATTCCTTTAGGAGTGGCAAATGCCCTTTTTTCTAAATCATCTATGCGGCCTTTCACCTCGTCAGCCATCTCATCACCGAGCGCTTCGCGGAAATGCGCTGCTACTGCAGTTAATTCACGCATTTCCGCTCGCTTTCCGTAAAGTCCCCGATGAATTTTGGTATAGAAGTAACGGCCAGCGACACCACTCCCAGCCACAATCAGCATTGACCACAGCGCAACATTACTATTGGTGGACCCAAGTCCGAAATTCGCGTGATAGAGGATCAATAACGGTCCGATTAATCCCAACTCCATATGAAGACGAAACCAAAACGAAACTGATCCTATCAATCGAAGCAAGCGAAAGCGTTTGCGCAGCGGATAAGCAAGAAGCACGAGCATTGAGACGGCGCCGGCAATACCGAGCGCATACCCCAATCCGGATTCCGCTATCAGATATTCGCCGCTATGCAGCCATCCCCATATGAACGCTACAGTCAGCAAAACAACGAAGATCGGCGTTCCAAAAGAAACCGTTTTTCGCTTCTTTGCGTGCCCGCCGCGTGATGGGGCCACTTGCTTTTTGACCAGAGGCGCTGTTGATTGTGGAGGCGCCCCTGCGGTGATCGAATCGTTAAGACTGATTTGCATAATCAATATAAATTAAAATCTGCATCGACCCAAAAAGGTAAGCTTTTTCAGACAATGCTTCCAAATGACTTTTCAAACTAGGCTCGATGGTAACCGAAAATCGTATCTTGAGGAAGAGCTGCGCTTAATGTCGTGTCCTGAAAAACCTATCGCTAAGCTATTCAGCAGATCTTTCAAACACTTTAATCCAAGCAGCCAATTTAATGGAAAGTTTAACAAGTTGTCATTGGCCGCATCGGCAAGTGAAGCCTGCGACGTTACGCCGCGCTTAGTCAGAGGATGCCTAAAAAAATCCCTCGACGAGCGCAAAGCATCTTTGGTCATGAAATTGACGTAATCGATAAGTGTTCTGATTAATATTTTTTTACCCGGCGCCATCACAAATCAGCTATGTGTTGCGCTGAGGGTCCTCACTCATTACGAGACGCACCATCATGGTTCCAGAACTCGGCCTCTTCGCTACGATTCTCGCTTTAATGCTGGCCTTGGCGCAATCCACCATTCCTCTTATTGGTGCGAATCGGGGCGACATCACACTTATGCGCGCGGCTGAAAGCTTTGCGACCGGGCAATTCCTTTTTATCACATTTGCCTTCGGTGCTTTGTGTTACAGCTTCTTAACATCAGATTTTTCCATACAAAATGTTGCAGAAAATTCGCATACGGCTAAGCCGCTTCTCTATAAATTCGCTGGTACATGGGGCAATCACGAAGGCTCGATGCTGTTGTGGGTTCTGATTCTCGCCTTGATCGGCTGGTGTGTGGCCCAATTTGGACGCAATCTGCCCGCGACCCTGAAAGCGCGGGTCTTATCCGTCCAGGGAATGATCGGCGCGGCATTTCTCAGCTTTATCATTTTCACATCAAATCCTTTTGCCCGGCTGGACCCAGCGCCCCTGAACGGCGCAGATCTCAACCCACTGCTTCAGGATCCGGGCCTCGCTTTTCACCCACCCTTTCTTTATCTGGGCTATGTCGGCTTCTCGATAGCATTTTCATTCTCTGTCGCTGCATTGATCGAGGGGCGTGTTGATTCAGCGTGGGCCCGATGGGTCCGTCCGTGGGTGCTGGCGGCTTGGTGCTTCCTAACCATCGGTATCGCCTTGGGCAGTTGGTGGGCGTATTATGAGCTTGGTTGGGGCGGTTGGTGGTTCTGGGATCCTGTGGAAAACGCCTCCTTCATGCCCTGGCTTGTGGGTACGGCGTTACTTCATTCCGCATTAGTTGTGGAGCGGCGCCAGACTATGGTCAACTGGACGATCCTGCTTGGTATCGTCACTTTTTCCTTAAGTCTCATTGGGACATTTCTCGTCCGTTCGGGCGTTCTCACCAGCGTCCACGCTTTTGCGCTCGATCCGGCGCGAGGTGTTTTCATCCTTGCGATTCTTCTTGCGGCGTCCTGCAGCGCATTTGCGCTTTACGCTTGGCGCGCGTCATCGCTTGAAACCGGCCCGACATTCGCGCCCATAAGCCGCGAAGGCGCGCTTGTTCTAAACAATATTTTTCTTGTTTGCGCCGCAGCAACAGTTTTTCTCGGTACTTTTTATCCATTGATCATAGACGCTGTCAGCGATGATAAAATTTCAGTTGGCCCACCCTATTACACCATTACGATGGTGCCGATCATGATTCCCATGCTCATCGCCATGACGGTCGGCCCACTGCTCAAATGGCGCAAAGATGAACTGCGTAACGTGTCGTCAAAATTATTCATCGTAGGCCTCTTCGCCTTGGCCGTTATAGGATTTACAACCTTATTTGGCCGTAACTTTTTCTCTGCGATCGGCATAGGCTTGGCGGCTTGGCTCATTTTAGGCGCTGTCGCCGCGTTTGCACAACGCGTGCGGTTTGGCAGGGCATCTCTTTTGGAATCCTTTCATCTTGCGCGCACGCTGCCCGGCGCATCTTATGGACTTTTTCTGGGTCACGCCTCTATGGGCATTTGCGTCGCCGGCATCGTCTCCATGAGCGCCTGGGCAAAGGAAGATATTCGCGTCTTAGCACCTGGTGAAAATCTTTTGCTGTCGGGATACAAAATTGAATTTGTCAATGTTCTTCATGCGCCTGGGGCAAATTACGATGCGGAGAAAGGCATATTCGAAGTCTCGCGCAATGGCCAAACTGTCATGACGCTTACCTCGGAGCGGCGCTTCTATCCAGTGCGTCAGCAACAAACGACGGAAGCTGGCATTGGCACTGATTCCCTTATCAATATTTATGTTGCTCTTGGCGAACAGCGTAGCAATGGATGGGTCGTGCGCAGCTATTTCCATCCGCTTGCCACGTTGATTTGGCTGGGCGCTCTGGGTATGGCGGCGGGTGGATTTGTATCGCTAAGCGATCGCCGCTTCCGGCTTGGCGCCCGTGTTAAAGCACACCGCCCACCCGCATCGGCGGCTGCGTCGCTACCGGCAAAATAGGGGGAGGGGTAGATGAAGTTTTCCGTGTTCTCCCCTCTCCTGATCATGCTCGGCATAGGCGCCGGGTTTGCGATCAGCTTAAGCAACGACCCGCATACATTGCCATCCGCACTCATTGATCAGCCGCTTCCAGAATTTGATCTCCCACCTATCCGCACGGAAGATGTTGGGTTTTCACGCGCAGATCTGGAAGGTCAAGTTGCTCTCGTAAACGTTTTTGCGTCCTGGTGCGTGGCCTGCCGCATCGAACATCCGACGCTAATGCGCTTATCGAGAGAAAAACGCATCCCGGTTTATGGCGTCGACTGGAAGGACAAGCGCGAAGATGGCGCCGCTTGGCTTTTAGCGTTTGGCGATCCTTACGAACTTGTGGGTGAGGACCAAAACAGCAAGCTGGCGATTGAGCTTGGCGTCACAGGGGCGCCTGAAACCTATGTGATCGATAAAACCGGACGGATCCGATACAAACAAATTGGCCCCATTACTGAAGATGTATGGAACGATACCATAGAACCGCTTGTGATTGCGTTAGAAAAAGAGGTGACGCCATGAAGCGCCTTCTTTTAGTTGCCTTTTCATTGCTGTGCATTGGCTTTCTGCCATCCCCCGTTGGCGCCGTTTTGCCGGACGAAGTTCTGCCCGACCCGGTGCTTGAAGCCAGAGCGCGGGAGATAAGCCAAGAGCTGCGCTGCGTCGTTTGCCAAAATCAGTCAATCGATGATTCTAATGCTGATCTCGCGCGCGATATGCGCGTGCTCGTTCGTGATCGGCTCGTGGCTGGCGACACCAACGATCAAGTCAAAGAGTATCTTGTCGCACGCTATGGAAATTTTGTTTTGCTTCGGCCACCCGTTCAGACAGACACGCTTTTGCTCTGGCTAGGGCCGGTGCTATTTCTCTTTGCCGCCTTTACTGGATTTGCGTTTTATCTGCGTAATGCAAAAGAAGAGATAATTAATGCCCCGCGCCCGTTATCATCGGGGGAAGAAGCACTTCTGAAGCGCGTCAAGGAGAATGCGATCTAATCATGCTTTGGTTTCTTCTCACGATTTGCCTTGGGATAGCCGCTATTTTTGCCGCAATGCCCTTATTGCGAACAGAATCGGCAAGTCGTCAACATAATAACCGCGCCAATCTTTACCAACAACAAATTGACGAGATCGATAAGGAGGAAAAGCAAGGCGTGATTTCCGTGCCTGAGGCAGAAGCCCTTCGCATCGAAGCTCAGCGCAGGCTTCTTGCTGCATCAACTGACAATCAACCAACGGAGGCGCAAGTGCCTTTATCACGAACAACCACAGCGCTGCTGATTTCCGGCATGGTCGTTGCCGGAGGAGCCGGTCTCTATCTGGCTAAGGGGCGACCTTCCGTTCCATCGGCAGATCGTCCATCGCTCCTCACAACCCTTGAAAATCAGTCGCGTACGCAAACAACAACACAGGCCGTCGGTAGTGTTGACAGTATGATCAGCGGACTCACTGCCCGGCTGAATGACAACCCTGACGATGTAGAGGGATGGAGAATGCTCGGCTGGTCTCTTTTTAATATGGGGCAGCACAAGGAGGCCGCAGACGCATATGAGCGCGCAGTCGCGTTTGAACCCAGCAATTCTGATTATCAGTCAGCCTATGGCGAATCCCTGGTTATGGCGGCTGGCGGCTTGGTCACCATTAAGGCTCTACAAGCTTTTAAAAACACGCTTGAGATCAATCCGACAGACCCTAGATCCCGGTTTTTCTTGGGACTCTCCCTAGATCAAGCTGGCGATCAAAGCGGCGCCATTTCAGCGTGGATTGATATGATAAATA
>JAJFIO010000044.1 GCA_021774915.1 Alphaproteobacteria bacterium | reverse complement strand
TTGGCTGCCCTTGCAATTGGGGCGCTGTCGGCTTTTCATACTTTCAGCCCCTATTTCGAACCCTTGCTGCGTGAATATACCGGCATGAAAGACACGTCTCTCATCGGTGTTATTCTGCTGACTTTCCTTGTTGGTTTTTCTCTGGCTCACCGCCGAGAACCCGAACAGATTGAAAATGCCGCGTTCATTCGCCGCGGTATGTTCTCAGCTCCCAACAAGCGGATCTCCCCCTCGATCAGCCAGAATGACGTTGAACAGATCGACCTCGTTCAGGAAGCCTATATCGCCTATCTCCAGGACCGGATCGCCAATCTGGATGAAAACCAGCCGATCATTCTGAAAATCAAACTTCATCCGCCGTCAAAAGTTGATTTTCATTTTCTTGGCCGCACTCTGCCCCTGCAACGCGATGTCATGCTGTATTATATGGAAAACCTCAAACGGTTTCCAAATTTCAAATTTGTCGTATTTGTCGACTGGTTCAACCGCTTCTTGTTCTTCGCCAAAGCCAGTGATTTTCGCAAGGAGATCGAACCGATCAGCGGCACCCATATTATAGACCTACTCAATGGCAACCGGGTGAAAGAACTCGGGGATCTGCCCTTATTTAATGCCAATGCGGTCACCAATCACGCGTCCAATATGAAAACACTAAAATTCATGGCGCGAAAAGAGATCGGCGATATCATGGTGGTCTCGCACACATGGGGCCGACGGGTGATTGGCGTGGTCGAACTGAACAAACTTCTGGGTCATCTTCTGGCGCCAAAAAGAGTCAAAGGGCGTCATCTTTTTCCTCACCAGGAAACAGATCAACGTGATTCAGATCACGAGAAGAATGATTTGATTGACGATTTATCCCCCCGTGGGTCCCCATTGGACGATGGGGAGGATGACATCATCCCGCCGCGTACCCTGAGTCGACCTCAGGAGCGTCAGGAACCGACCTTTTCTGACCAGACATATACCAAAGATGATCCCGAAACGCCCCATTGAAGTGGATAAGTCGTGAGGCAATTTTTTGGTTTATCCTCACTTGGGCTCTCAATTTAACGCCAAGGCGCCGAGCGACAAAAAGACGAAAAAGCCGATCAGATCCGTCACCGTTGTCACGAAAACCGTCGAAGCCAGAGCCGGATCGGCGCCAGAGCGCTGAATGCCCAGAGGCACCAAAATGCCCGCGGCTCCGGCGCAGATCAGATTGATGAGCATTGCCGCCGCTAAAACCCCGCCGATGATCCAGCTCTGAAACCACAGCCCCCCGACCATCCCCATCACCATAGCGAACAGAATACCGTTGAGGCCGCCCACAAGAACCTCACGCACAATGATCCGCATGGCATTCGAGGGAGTTAGATCACGGGTGGCAATCGCGCGTACAGCCACCGTCAGCGTCTGGGTTCCGGCATTGCCCCCCATGGAAGCCACAATGGGCATGAGAATGGCGAGCGCCACAAAACGTTCTAAAGTAGCATCGAAAAAAGCGATCACGATGGAGGCAAGAATAGCGGTCGCAAGATTAATTAGCAGCCAGGAAAAGCGGCGTTTTGTGGTGGTGATCACGCCGTCCGAAAGCCCCTCATCCTTCACACCCCCCAGTGCCAGAATGTCTTCAGTGTCTTCCTCTTTGATCACATCGACGATGTCATCGATGGTGACCATACCTACAAGACGTTGATCCTCATTCACAACAGCCGCTGATAATAAGTGATATTGATGGAATAAATACGCCAGTTGACCCTGGTCGAGAGCAGCCGGAACCAGATGAATTTCGGTATCCATGAGCGCTGTAATGGCGACCGTGCGCTGCGCCTGCATCAGACGACTAATCGGGATGGAACCGATGGGGTGAAAGCTTTCATCAACCACATATATTTCAAAAAACAGATCCGGGAGACCTTTGCTCTCACGCATCTGATCAATGACCTGACCGACCGTCCAGAATGGCGGAACTGTCATCACCTCGCGCTGCATCAGGCGGCCTGCGCAATCCTCGCCGTAGGTCATCGCCTGCTCTACCGCAGCCCGGTCGATCTGCGGCACATGTTTCAGAACGGACTTGAGCTCCTCATGCGGCATGTCTTCGACAAGATGAACCGCATCATCGCTCTCCATCGCCTGTACGGCTGTTGCAATGACGCTGTGTTCCAATTGTTTCAGAACATCATCGCGGACATCGGGGTCCAGTTCGACCAACACATCGGGATCAAGGTCGTGGCTTAAGAGCCGCATCAATTCGCGCCGCTCAGATCCACTCACCAAGCCTAACAAATCGGCAATATCAGCGGCATGCAGCGGCAACAGCAGACGGCGCGCTTTTTCACTTTCACCCTGATCAAGCGCATCAATGACACCGCGCACAAAGGATGGATTCAGCGCATAATCCTCGCCGTGTACAGAATGCTTTATTACATCGTCAGATGAAAAGGAGGGGAGATTCGCAGATTTGGTGTCCAAGCTTTCCGGATTGTCGTTCATGTCTGGCGTCTCCTGAACTCACGAAATCCGGCTGTATGTACTCCACGCCCCTAAGCATCATAAAAAGGGGAGTGAAGATATGGTGCGGTCGAGAAGACTCGAACTTCCACGGGTTTTACCCCACAGCGACCTCAACGCTGCGCGTCTACCAATTCCGCCACGACCGCATATCATTAGCTAGGTAGGCCGCTCGCGATGTAGCAAATTCATGCCTGTTTGTGAAGCCTACGATCAGACTTTCTGCGTAGCCGTGAATTGCAAGGATAGAATCAGCCAAAAAAGCCGTTCACGGTATCCGTAATGGAAATGGCGATCACATCGCCCTGTAAAATGATTTCACCGCGCGCAATCGGCTCATTATTAGCTAAAATCCACACATCATCGTTCTGATTGGCATCTAGTTCAATCACGGCGCCCCGCCCCATCTTTAACAATTGGTGTATCGGCAGGGTGGATTTGCCAATAATAACGGAAATCTCAACCTTTACTGACTCAACGGCATTCATGATCATTTCACCCAAGAAACGTAAAACTAAAAACACCTCTGGACCATCCCATGGTATGATTACCGAAGGATTAAATCACGAAAGGACAGGCGATTTACGTGGGAAAAACCATTGAATGGAGCCATTCCCCGGATTTGGTGCCCTATGAGTTGGCCGTAAGCTTCATGGAACGGCGCGCCAGATCCATTGCCCAGGGAAAGGCGCGCGAATTGATCTGGCTGCTTGAGCACCCGCCGCTCTACACAGCTGGTACCAGTGCGTGTGATGAAGACCTCCTCACGCCTGATCGCTTTCCTGTCTACAAGGCGGGGCGGGGCGGCCAGTACACCTATCACGGGCCCGGACAGATTGTGGCTTATGTGATGCTTAATCTGAAAGAACGGGGACCGGACGTGCGAGCCTTCGTGCGAAACCTCGAAGACTGGTTGATCAGGACTCTGGCGGTTTATCAGGTCGCGGGTGAAATACGTCCCGACCGGGTGGGCGTCTGGGTGCGCCGGGAGGATTTCAGTCCTGGACGCGAAGACAAAATCGCCGCCATTGGCATCCGCCTCACCAAATGGGTCTCCTTTCATGGCGTCAGCCTCAATGTTGCTCCGAATCTGGAGCATTTTTCGGGCATTGTGCCGTGCGGGATTCAGAGCTACGGTGTAACCAGTCTTGCGGATCTGGGCCGGTCAGTCAGTATTGAAAATGTTGCCCACGAATTACGGCGTCAGTTCGAAATTGTATTCGGTCCGACCACCAGCGTCGCAACGCCGAGCCTGTCTCAGCTTCCTCAAGCAGAGCAAAAGGATGAAACGTCTATTCAAACTCGATAATGACGTCATCAACCGACAGGCTATCTCCCGGTAAAACCTTGATTTGCGCTATAATGCCATCTCTTTCAGCCATCAGGACATTTTCCATTTTCATGGCTTCGACTACTGCAAGCGTGTCGCCGGCTTTGATTTCCTGACCCGGTTCGCCATTGACCGACACCACCAATCCCGGCATTGGACACAAGAGAAATTTTGACGTATCCGGAATAATTTTTTCCGGCATGTATGCTGCCAGTTCCGCCGCCCTTTTTGTGCGCACGATTGCCTGCACCTTGGCGCCGCGATAATGCAGGATCCATCCCTCGAACGCCCGGTCGGCCTGCACCACGAGCGGCTGATCATTGACTTTGGCCCGGACCGCCATCTCATCGGGTGTCCAAAGACTGGTGATTGAAAGCGCGCGGAAGTCACCACCATTGGCATTCTCCCCCACTACAACTTCAGCACCCAGGTCATTCATGCCGATGGTGACCGGAAAAGTCTGACCGTCCAGATCAACGACGAAGCTGCCATCGGCCCGTGGCTGGTCTGGGTAAGTCTGGCCCTCACGATCCTGTAAATATTCACGCTGCCTTCCATTAATAAAAGCCGCCACGGCGATGAGTTGATCCTTCTCACCCTCATCAAGCGTGGCGCCCAGAAATCCGTCGGGAAACTCCTCTGCAATGTAATTCGTCGTGAGAGCGCCGTCCTGAAAGCGTTTTTGAGATATCACAGATGAAAGAAAGGGGATGTTGTGCTGAATACCGTCAATCCGGAAATTATCCAGTGCTTCCCGCATACCGGCGATCGCCTCAGACCGTGTGCTGCCATGAACGCAGAGCTTGGCGATCATCGGATCGTAAAACAGAGAAATTTCGTCACCTTCGCCCACGCCTGTGTCATTTCGAACAGTCACGCCATCGTGCACGCCTTCTTTCGGCGGATGGTAATAAACGAGACGCCCGATGGATGGCAAAAAATTGCGAAAGGGATCTTCGGCATAAATACGACATTCGATGGCCCAACCGTTCAGTTTTATGCTGCTTTGAGTAAGTTTTAATTTTTCACCTGCGGCAACACGAAACATTTGCTCAACAAGATCGATATCGGCGATCAATTCGGTCACCGGATGCTCGACCTGAAGCCGGGTGTTCATTTCCAGGAAATAAAAATTTTTGTCTGCATCAACAATAAACTCAACCGTTCCGGCCGATTCGTAACTCACTGCCTTAGCCAGCGCCACAGCTTGTTCACCCATCGATTTGCGGGTCTTTTCATCTAGGAACGGGCTGGGCGCTTCTTCTATCACTTTCTGGTTGCGGCGTTGAATGGAGCATTCGCGCTCTCCTACGTAAACGACGTTACCGTGTTTGTCGCCAAGTACCTGTATTTCGATATGCCGTGGATTGGTGATAAATTTTTCAATAAAAATACGATCATCGCCAAACGACGAGCGCGCCTCATTCTGGGAAGAGTCAAAGCCCTGCGCCACCTCATCGCGCGTCCATGCCACGCGCATCCCTTTGCCGCCACCTCCAGCGGACGCCTTAATCATGACCGGATAGCCTATATCATCAGCGATTTTGACGGCTTCATCCGCATCCTGAATAACCCCAAGATAACCGGGCACAGTACTGACACCGGCTTCTTGAGCAAACTTTTTCGACGCGATCTTGTCGCCCATGATCTCGATGGCTTTAATGTTGGGCCCTATGAACGCCACCCCCGCCGCATCCAGTGCTTTGGTAAACGCCGCATTTTCCGATAAAAACCCATATCCGGGATGAACCGCCTCAGCGCCGGTATCTTTCACCGCTTTCAGGATTTTTTCCATAACCAAATAGGATTGCGCGGCAGCCGGAGGGCCGATCAAAACGGCCTCATCAGCCATCTCAACATGCAAGGCATCTTTGTCGGCTTCGGAATAGACAGCCACCGTCTTGATGCCCATTTTTCGGGCAGTCTTAATCACACGACAGGCAATTTCACCGCGATTGGCAATTAGAATTTTAGAAAACATAGATGGTGTCCTGCCCCTCATGAACGCGTCGCAGAATGGTCACAACGGAATATTATCGTGCTTCCGCCATGGCCGTTCGACCTGTTTGGTGCGCAGCATGCGCAATGCGTGAGCAAGGCGGCGGCGCGTCGAACGCGGCATGATCACTTCATCAATATAGCCACGCTGTGCCGCGACAAATGGATTAGCGAACCGGTCTTCATATTCTTTGGTCCGTTCCGCAATTTTATCCGCATCGCCGATATCAGATCGAAAGATGATTTCCACGGCGCCTTTGGCTCCCATCACTGCAATTTCAGCGCTGGGCCAGGCATAGTTGATATCCGCACGGATATGCTTCGAGGCCATCACATCATAAGCACCGCCATAAGCCTTGCGCGTGATAACCGTCACCAGTGGCACTGTGCACTCTGAATAGGCGAACAGCAGCTTGGCGCCATGTTTGATCAGGCCACCATATTCCTGCGCGGTGCCGGGCAAAAATCCCGGCACATCAACAAAGGTCACGATGGGTATACTAAAGCAATCGCAAAACCGCACGAAACGCGCTGCCTTCCGACTGGCGTCTGAATCAAGAACTCCAGCCAGAACCAAGGGCTGGTTGGCCACAAAGCCCACCGTATGGCCATCAATGCGGCCAAAGCCGGTCACAATATTTTTGGCAAAGGCTTCCTGAATTTCAAAAAATTCTCTCTCATCCACAACTTTTCGAATCAGCTCATGCATGTCGTACGGCTTATTCGGGTTGGATGGGACAAGCGTATCCAGCGATGACTCGGTGCGATCTACATCATCATGAGTCTGATAAACAGGGGGTGCCTGCCGGTTACTCAAGGGTAAGAAATCGAAAAGGCGGCGGATCTGAGTTAAAGCTTCCAGGTCATTTTCGAACGCGCCATCAGCAATAGAGGATTTACTGGAATGAATGCGCGCCCCGCCCAGTTCTTCGGCCGTGACCTCTTCTTGCGTCACGGTCTTCACCACATCAGGACCCGTGACGAACATATAAGATGTATCGCGCACCATAAAAATAAAATCGGTCATCGCGGGTGAATACACATCTCCGCCTGCGCATGGCCCCATGATCACTGAAATCTGGGGGATCACGCCCGATGCCTCGACATTGCGCCAGAAGCACTCGGCAAAACCGCCCAGTGAATCGACCCCTTCTTGAATACGCGCGCCGCCTGAATCATAAAGACCAATGACCGGAGCGCCGACTTTCAGCGCCATATCCTGAATTTTGCAGATTTTCTGCGCATGGGCCTGTGAAAGCGAGCCTCCAAAGGCCGTAAAATCCTTGGCAAACACATAGACCAGACGTCCGTTAATGGTGCCCCATCCGGTGACGACCCCGTCTCCTGGAATTTTGGTGTCCGCCATCCCGAAATCCGTAATACGGTGCTCGACGAACATATCGAATTCTTCAAAAGTCTCGTCATCGAGCAGCAGATCCACGCGTTCCCGCGCGGTCAACTTTCCCTTTTTATGTTGGGTATCGATCCGCTGCTGGCCACCACCAAGTCGCGCCTGCTCACGTTTTAATTCCAACTGATGAAGTACGTCCTTCATCCTCACTTCCCTTGTTTTTGAGCGGAAATTCATGCCGTCGGGGATTCTGGTCTGGCATATCTCAGATGCCAAATGACATACATGAGATCGACCGGATTGCCAATGGGTCCTGTCAGGCCAGTAAAATCAGTTCCTGACCGGCCCGTCATTTTTGCCATCAGCGCGGGCCATTAACCGCTTATATTTGGCGGAATCAGGTTTGACCCCATAATCGGGATGATAAAACCAAGACAAACGTACAAGATTGAGAGGGTTAACCCCCCCAAACAGCTTCAGCAGACGTCCATCCAGTGAAGCAAATTCACGCGGGGTACCGGGGCGAATGGCGAGCCGCCCTCCTAGACTTTGTTCGCCGCGCAACCGAAGCGGTTTGCGATGAGGGCCGGCAAAAACAAATATGGGGAGATTCAGAAAACTCACCGATTCCACAGCTGCTTTGCGCAGCCGGAGGGCATCCAGCACCGCATTCTGATCAATGAACCAGCTTTCTTCCTGCGTGTTTTCCAACTCAATATCTTCGGCATAGGAATCATCATCGCGCCAGTCGATCACCCGGCAGCGATAGAACCCTTTGGGGATCACGACCGATTGGCGCTTGTGAATCGCGGAAAAACTATGCGCCACAAAGAGCGTAAATTGCCCTGGCAAGAGCGGGAAGCTCAAGGCGAGGGGTTTTTCTTTTGGAGTGCGCCGTGGCGTGTAAATTCGAGATAGATCGCGGCGGCGAATGGCGGCAAAAGCGGTCACCTGTTCGTTAACCTGTTGCTGGGTGCGGCGGCGGCGATCAGTCTCCCACTTATTGGCCCGAAACCACTCTCTGAGCACACCATCGGGGCGAAACTCTGATACATACCGCAGAAAAAACTCCGTACGAAGATAGGTCGATCGGCCGTCCGGTGAACCCTCAACGATTTTCTGCAATGTGTTTCCAGAACCCGCCGGTATCTGATAATCGACGCGAAGGTAGACTGACTGCCGCCGCATAGACGGCATGGCAAACTGTTCGCGCCTGCTACGGCGAAACAGACCTCCGTAAAGAGGCAGTGAAAGCGCCCAGGCTCCTACCAACCACGCCAGCACAAACGACCAGGGCCAATATTCAACAATCCAACTCTGCATACCGTCATGTCCTTGACGAACATGATAGCAAAAATGACACGCCTTCGACAGCCCGCGCCATTGAAAAGCATACCTCAGTAATGCAGAAAGTCAGCCACCGCCTAAGCTTTGCTTTTACGGGGCATTTTTCGGCAAAGCCGCTTCCTCAGCCCTTTTTAGCGCTTTTTTGCGATCCACCGGGAACATCTCCCGGCAATCGCCAGGGGGCAGGTCTTCGGCCGGATAGAGGGCGACTTTATGTTTTTTTGGGTTAGGCTTCTCGGGAGAAATATCCCGTTGATTCACACCGGCGGGCGGCGGCGCCAATTTGCCGTTGCGATATTCCAGATCAAGCCACCATTTTTGTCCCGGCACGCGCTTTCCGTTGCCGAGCCAGTCATCAAGCTTAACCGCGATGGGAATCATCAACGGCTTGAGAAACTGCGCATGAATGCCAAGCCAACTGGCGATGCGTTGCACCAAAGGGCCCTCGCTGGTCACCACTTTGTTCAGCGGACAGGTTTTCATACACCGCCCACAGGCCGATCCCTTCTGATTGGTAAGACGGTATTTGGCGCAATTCTCGACGTCCGGTTTCCAGGTCTCATAACCGTTGAACATTATTTTGTCGCCGAATGGGATCGCGCCGCACGGACACTCCCGCGCACATTTATAGCAATTAGAGCAAAACTCCTGCAGTCCGAAGTCGAT
>JAJFIO010000043.1 GCA_021774915.1 Alphaproteobacteria bacterium | reverse complement strand
ATCGACGCGGGTCTTGGCCTTTGCTTCATTCAGGGATTTTTGCAGCGTCTTCCATTCTGCGGTCAATGCCCGCGCAGTGAGTTGCGGCCCTTTATCGCCGCGCGCTTCTTTGATCACCTTTACAAGTACACGCTCCCCTTCATGCACGGGCTTTTCCGTATGGCGCGTGGCCAAAAATCCCGTTACATGAGGGAGAATATCGACAAAGACCGCGTCCACGCCCGGCACGGCTCGCACAACGCGACCGACAAATACGCCCCCCATAAGAGAGGCAGCTCTTCCGTCTTCATTAAAGTCAGAGGACGGATAAATAGTGAGGTCCACAAGGCGTCCATCCACCACGCGGGCAAGGCGTGTATGCATTAAGCCGGTTTGCACGAAAAGCTCGCCCGTTAAAGTTGCGCTCTCGGACAGTGATTCCGTCACAACTGAGACCAGATAGAAAAGCCAACGGCGTTCAGCATATTCACCGTTTCAAAAAGTGGCAGACCCACCACATTGGAATAAGAGCCATTGATGGATTTGACGAACGCAGCCGCCCTTCCCTGAATGCCATACCCGCCGGCCAATCCGCGCCACTCCCCGCTTTCCAGATAGGCGTCACGCTCCCGCTCCTCCAGCCTCTTAAAGTGCACGCGGGTCATCACAAAACGCGTGCGCAAGTGTCCATGAATATCTATCAGCGCCAGAGCGGTGGTGACACGGTGCGCACGGCCCGAAAGCAGATTCAGGCAAATTTGCGCATCCCGCTTGGTGCTCGGCTTGGGCAAGATCCGCCGGCCGCACGCCACAATTGTATCTGCGGCCAGGATTAACGCGGGTTCCCCCTCCGCCGAAGTTGCGGCCACGGCGCGGGCCTTCTCTTCGGCTAATCGAAGGGCCGTTGCGCGGGGCAATTCCTTATGTCTGGGCGTTTCATCAATATCAGCCGGAATCACTTGGTCAGGCGCAACGCCGATCTGCGCAAGCAGCTCCAGCCGCCGCGGACTCTGGCTAGCCAGAATCAAATGCGGTCGTTGCCCTTCGATTAGCCCCATAACCGACCGATCTATTTATAACGATAAGTGATCCTGCCCTTTGACAGATCGTAAGGCGTCATCTCCACCAGCACTTTGTCGCCTGCAAGAACACGAATCCGGTTCTTACGCATCTTACCGGCGGTATGCGCAATGATCTCGTGTTCATTCTCCAGCTTGACGCGAAAGGTCGCGTTCGGCAGCAATTCCACCACCGTGCCTGGGAATTCTAGTAGTTCTTCCTTCGCCATTCTTAGCCTTCTTGGTAATTTGCCCGGACAATGCAAACTCAGCGACGGAAAATCAAGCCTTTCCTTTCACAGGTCCCAAATTCGTGACGCCTCCGTGGAGCCATCAAATTGAGCGCAAGTCACCCGGCTCAGGCATTTGGAGAGGGCAAAACTTCAAAAAAGCTTCGAATCTGCTCCGTCAGGCGATCGCGCACATCCCGAAACGCCTCCATAATTTGCGTCCGATTACCCATGGCCAGGGTCGGATCGTGGGTCGGCCAATAGAAAACCCGCACATCAGATGCGCGGGTAAACTCGACCGCCTGATGCTGGGCTTCGGGGGTTAGAGAGATAATGACATCAAAATCCGTACGTTCCAGTTCACTAAAACGGCGGGACTGGTGGTCCGAAACATTGATGCCAATTTCCTCCATGGCGGCAATCACGAAAGGGTTGACATCACTGGCGCGCACACCACAGGACTCAACCTCAACCTTTGACCCCAAAAGATACCGGGCAATCCCCTCCGCCATTACGGAACGCACCGCATTATGGTTACACGCAAACAGGATTGATTGGGGCGTGATATCCTTTTCATCCTGCGACACAGTCTTCATCCCTTAAAATGCAAAGCGCATAAAAGAGTAAAAAGACGCCGTGACGTGTTGAAATCCAGATTGATTTTATCGTCCAACCGTTCGATCAGAAGCTCCGAGCCTTCATTGTGCAGCCCTCTGCGCCCCATATCGATCGCCTCGATCTGAGAGGGCGACGCCGTTCGAATGGCGGCAAAATAACTCTCGCACAACATAAAATAATCTTTAACGATTCGCCGGAAGGGCGAGAGCGAAAGCATCACCCGCCCCACCGGCTCGCAGCCTTCAGTGCTCATGTCAAAAACCAGCCGGTTTTCCATGATACTCAGATGAAGACGGTAAGGACCGCGCGATGTATTGATTGGATAGAAGTGGTTGTCTTCGATGAGATCGAACATCGCCACCTTGCGCTCATGCTCGATATCCGCACTGGTGTGAACGAGAGTCTCCTCATCCAGTGTGATCTCGATGATGCGCTGATCGGCTCTGTTCTCGGATGGATCGTTCATGGCAACAACACCCTCACTCTCTTCAGTAGCACAGTCAGGCTTAACAAAGAGCTAGAGTTCATCTGTTCAAACGAATGGAGACAGACAAGGCATGGGCACTCAACCCTTCTTCCCGGGCCAGAGTGACGGCGGCAGGACCGATTTTGGCCAAAGCTAGTGCGTCACAGCGCACCAGGCTCGTCCGCTTCAGAAAATCGTAAACCGACAGCCCGGATGAAAACCGCGCAGAGCGGGCAGTCGGCAACACATGATTCGTCCCCGCCACGTAATCCCCGACCGCCTCGGGCGTATAACGCCCCAGGAATATGGCGCCCGCATGGGTAATCTGAGCACTGAGATCATCCGGATTTTCCGTAGCGATTTCAAGATGTTCCGGGGCAATCCTATCAACTAGGGAAACCGCCTCACTCAGCGCGCGCACAGTGATGATGGCGCCATAAGTGGCCCAACTTTTTGCTGCGATATCCGCCCGAGGCAATGTTTTGAGATGACCTTCCACAGCCTCAGCCACCCGCGAAGCAAAACCCGCATCGTCCGTAATCAGAATAGATTGGGACGAAGGATCATGTTCTGCCTGGGACAAGAGATCCGCGGCGATCCAGGAGGGGTCATTCTGTCCGTCGGCCACCACCAAAATCTCTGAGGGTCCGGCGATCATGTCAATGCCGACACGGCCAAAGACCTGACGCTTCGCCTCCGCCACATAGGCGTTACCGGGCCCGACGATCTTATCTACCGGCGCAATCGTCCTTGTGCCATACGCCAGCGCCCCAATGGCCTGAGCGCCGCCAATGCGATAAATTTCATCCACACCGGCGATTTTCGCGGCTGCTAGAACGAGAGGGTTGAGAATTCCTTTTGGAGCCGGCACCACCATAACGAGGCGCTTAACCCCAGCGACAATGGAGGGAATGGCGTTCATAAGAACCGAGCTCGGATAACTGGCGGTGCCGCCGGGCACGTAAAGGCCAACGGCGCTGAGCGGCGTCCAGCGGTGACCAAGCTCGACGCCCGCCTCATCCTTAAACCAACCATCCTCAGGTCTCTGGCGGCTGTGATAGGCGGTGATGCGCTCGGCAGCAAGAAGCAATGCCGCCACCGCATCGGCGCTGCATTCAGATTGACTTGCCTCGATTTCCTCTGGCGTGACGGCAAGGGTCGGCGCATCCAGCTTCAGATCATCGAACTGCTCCGTATAGGACAGCACGGCGGCATCACCGCGCGTTTCGACATGCCGCAGGATATCGGAAACCACGCCGCTGACATCAGCCGTATTCTCACGCCTTACATTGAGAAAAGAACTGAATGCAGTTTCAAAATCAGCCTGCTCAATATCAAGACGGCGGACAGCATGTCTATCAGCGGGGGACATCCGCAACTCCATGTTCGGGCTTGCGCGGCGTCACCCAAGGTTCACCGATGTCGCTCAGCGTGGCATCAATACACTCAACCTCCAGCAGGAGTGCCCCGCCTCCTGCGAACACTAGAGTAATTTGTCCCATGTCCTCATCTTTTGCTTCATAGGAGATGGTCAGCAAGTCCAGAATTGCTTGCCTTCGATCCATTAGAATTTGTTGTGTCTTAACCGACATCACGCCATCAAAATGAAGACCGGCGCGCACACGGGTGTAAAGACGGCTCTCTTCGCTTGAGGGCTGCTCAGCCTCGCTGGACACAGTC